>NZLE01000027.1 GCA_002692605.1 Opitutia bacterium | reverse complement strand
CCTTTACAAGAGCGTCAAATCGAAAGATCGCTTGTTGCAATACACTTCGAAAGGTCATCCCGTGAAATTGGATGAAGCGATCTCGGAAGTCATTGGACTTGTGAACGGATCGAAATTGGGCGTAGTCGGTTCAGCCCGCTCGACCGTTGAGGAACTTCACCTCCTCAATCTTCTTTGCCAAAAGACCAAAGCGAAGAAATTCATCAGGGGACATTTTGGAGAAGATGATGGAATTCTGCTCTCCGCCGACCGGACTCCCAATTTGCGCGGGGCTCTTGCCACTGGTTTTTCCAAAACATATCCGAAGAATAATTTGTCAGACCTCAATCGAGCTCTCATCAAGAAACAGTTCGATTGTCTGCTCGTTGTTCATGAAGACCTCCTCGATGGCCAGGTGGAAGAGGAGTCGCTCCAAGGCGTTAAGGTGATTTATATGGGCACTCACCGCAATTCCACGAGTCAACTTGCCCACTTGGTTATGCCTACCCTCACTTCGTTCGAAAAATCGGGGTCTTTCATCAACCGTGGTTTTTTTGCCCAATCGTTCGAACAAGCGGTGCCTGGTCCGGCAGGGTTGCTACCGGATGCTCTCATTTTTTGCAAAATCCTCGAAGAGTTGGACATGGGAAAACGTTTTTCTTCGGATCTAAAAGAAATTTGGAAGGAAATGTCCAAAAAAACCAACTCCGTCTTTAAGGGAATCGGTTTCTCGGACTTGCAAAAGAATCCCGTTCTCATTGACGGTTCCAAATGGGAAAACCTTCCTTTTGTCGAGAAAAAGGCGCTTCATTACGACCCTCCCGTTCGCATTGCCGAATCTGCCGGTTCATGATGGATTTGGAATTGCTGCAGGTGTTGCTTCTGAAATGCCTTTTCGCCTTTCTAATGGTGAGCGTGGTTATGTCCATGGCAGGGTATTCGGTTTTGGCCGAACGAAAAGTCAGCGCATGGATGCAGGGCAGGGTAGGGCCCAATCGCACGGTTCTTCCTTTGGTGGGTTACGTTCCGTTGATCGGTCCACTTCTCAGAGGGTTGGGTATGTTTCAGCCATTGGCGGACGGATTGAAGTTCCTGTTCAAGGAGGAAATCGTACCTGGGCACGTAAATAAAATTTACTATTACCTCGCACCTTTGGTCGCCCTCGTTCCCGCTCTTACGACCATGACGGTTTTGCCCTTCGGAGAATTCGTCGATTCAACGGGAAACAAAATCCCATTGATCCTCGCTAATTTGGATGTTGGGGTTCTCTTCATTTTCGCGGTTTCTTCACTCGGTGTCTATGGAATCGTCTTGGCCGGTTGGTCTTCAAACAGCAAATATCCATTTCTTGGGGGAATTCGTTCTTCCGCTCAGATGATTTCCTATGAACTGGCAATGGGTCTTTCCTTGTTGCCCGTCTTTTTGTGGACAAGCGAGCCCGGTTCAATGGTTTCTTCCCTGAGTCTCGTTCAAATCGCCAATGCTCAGGACTCATCCGCTTGGTTGGTTTTGGTGCAACCTCTCTCCGCTCTCATTTTCCTGATCGCTTTGTTTGCTGAGACCAACCGTCTTCCCTTTGATATGCCCGAATCCGAGACCGATCTCGTGGGCGGGTTTCATACCGAATACGGCAGCTTCAAGTTCGGGATTTTCTTCGTCGCGGAATATGCCCATATTGTCATTGGTTCTGCCATCTTCACTCTTATTTTCTTGGGCGGTTGGCATTTTCTTCCATGGATCAACGATCCTTGGCCCACCAGTTGGATTGGGACCTTGCTGGGAACGGGATGGTTTCTCGCAAAAACTGTCTTCCTCATCTTTTTCTTCATATGGATTCGTTGGACTCTTCCACGCTTTCGATACGATCAGGTAATGAGTTTGGGTTGGACAAAGCTATTGCCACTTTCTTTGGCCAACTTGGTATTCTACGTCATTCTCATTACCTGGCTCGACCAGTCGGCTCTCAACACCTGATAATATATGGCCAAAACCGTTGTACTTGAAAGAAAGCCCCTGTCTCTATCCGAACGCACTTACTTGCCTCAGATTGTGACCGGTTTGAAAACCACCTTTTCCAATCTTTTCAAAGAGAAGGTAACTTTGCAATACCCTGAGGAAAAGCCTGTCATTCCCCAAGGATACCGTGGTGTTCCCACTTTGGTGAAAGATCCAAATGGACGAGAGAAATGCGTTTCCTGTCAACTTTGCGAATTCGTTTGCCCACCCAAAGCCATTAGAATTACCCCTGGGGAAGTTCCCGAAGAGGACGAATCGCGTGAGCATGTCGAAAAGGCGCCCGAGGATTTCGAAATCAATATGCTTCGATGCATTTATTGCGGTTACTGTCAGGAAGTTTGTCCGGAGGAAGCTATTTTTCTTCAGAACGAATATTCCTTGTCCGGTTATGATCGCGAAGAGTTGATCAATCACAAGGAAAAGCTCTATGAGTTGGGAGGTACGCTGCCCGACCAGCACTACAAATGGGACAAGAAAAGAAAGGCTGAGCTTGAGGGCAATTCTCACTAGGCTCGTTTGTTTTTTTGGATTGTCCGATAGCTCGGATTTCGATTTTAAAGACTCTGCCTTTTCCTCGTTTTCTTACACCTGGTCGCCTGTTTCGTGAATATAGTGGATTTACTCTTTTATTTCTTCGCCACCTTAACTGTGGGAGGAGCCGTTCTGATGGTTTTTTCAAAACATCCGGTACCCGCTGCATTGTTCATGATCACTTCCCTCGTCGGAGTTGCTGCGCTTTTCGTTTTATTGGAAGCTTTCTTTTTGGCTATTTTGCAGGTTCTGGTCTATGCGGGAGCGGTGATGGTTTTGTTTCTTTTTATCATCATGCTCCTGGACGTAGGCCCTGAAGGTGGAAAGGCATCCAGAATAAAAGTCGTTTCCGGACTTGCCGGTTCCGTGGCAGCAGGTTTGCTCGTGATCTTGGTGTTGAATTTCGTTTTGCAGACGGGTTTTGAATCAAACCGTCAAATTTGGCCCGCCATTGACGAATCCTCCATGGTTACCGGTCAAAATCTTGTTTTTTCGACTGCGGTGAAGAACTTTGGTTTTGGTCTTTTCACCAAATACATGCTTCCGTTACAGGTTTCTGGGTTTCTTCTGTTGGCGGCTATGGTCGGTGTGATCATCCTCAGCAAGAAATCCGTTGCGGAGGAGAGTTAAGGCAATGGAAACGATCACTCCTCATCATTTCGTAGGCCTTGGCGGAGTCCTTTTTGCCATCGGTTTTCTCGGGGTTGTGATTCGAAGGAACCTTCTCTTGGTTTTGATGTCCCTGGAGTTGATGTTGAATGGCGTAAACGTCGCTCTGGTTGCCTTTTCCCGAACCAGTCTGAATTTGGATGGAAGCTTGTTCGTATTTTTCATAATGACTGTAGCTGCCTCGGAAGTTGCAGTCGGTTTGGCTTTGCTGGTCGCCCTCTACAAGAAACGGGCCAGTGTTTTTTCCGAGGACATGAGCCTGTTGAGCAATTAGTCGATGGAGATTTTAGCCTTCAGTATTCTTCTTTTGCCTTTGCTTTCGTCTTTGGTCACTTTGTTTTTTCTTCGAAAACATGGCAATGTCGCAGCTCTTTTGTCCGTAGCTACCGCAGGTGGAATTTTGGTCTTTGCCTCTTACCTTATTTTCAGTAACGGGGGAGAGGATTTCGCATGGGACGCCAATTGGCTTACTCTTTCCAACTGGGAGTTACGCTTTGGCTTTCTCATTGACGGGCCTGCCCGATTGCTTCTCTTCGTGGTGGCGTTCGTTGGGTTGCTGATTCACATCTTCAGCCTCGGATACATGGATGATGATACGGCCAAATCCAGATATTTTGGCGGCTTGTCCATCTTTATGTTTTCGATGCTTGGCATTACCCTGGCGGACAACCTGATCATGATCTTTGTCTTTTGGGAGTTAGTTGGATTCAGTTCCTATTTGCTCATATCACACTACTTCACGACGGAGGAGGCTGCCAACGCATCAAAGAAAGCATTCATTGTAAATCGAATCGGTGATTTTGGCTTTCTGATCGGAATTGTTCTGACTTATTGGATTTTTGGCACCGTTAACTTGAAGGAATTGAGCGATTTGGCCTCGTTTGACCCGAGTCTCACTTCCACCGCCTTGTGCTTGGCCTTGGCCTGCGGATTCATTGGTAAGTCCGCTCAGTTTCCCCTGCATGTATGGTTGCCTGACGCGATGGCAGGGCCCACTCCGGTTTCCGCTCTGATTCACGCAGCCACCATGGTTGCTGCGGGAATTTATCTCTTGGTTCGCATCGATTTTCTGTTCACAGACCAAGCATTGAGCCTTCTTGGCCTTGCTGGATCGGGCATGGGGTTGTATGCAGGATTTTGCGCTTTTGTCCAACGCGACATCAAAAAGATTCTCGCATACTCGACTCTTTCCCAACTCGGATACATGACCGCTGCCTTTGGTTTGGGTATGCCTGGGATTGCCATGTTCCATCTTATGACCCATGCCTTTTTCAAGGCTTTGATGTTTCTCGGTTCGGGTTCCGTCATTCATGCCTGTCACCACGAACAGGACATTTTCAACTACGGAGGTTTGAGAAAAAAGATGCCCATCACGGCATTGACCTTCCTGATCGGCGTTTTGGCAATTTCCGGAGTGAACTTTCTCTCCGGTTATTTCAGCAAGGATGCGATTCTTCTTGGGGCATACAATTCGAACATGCCGGTTTTCGTTCTTCTTTATGCGGGTGCGATCCTCACGGCTCTTTATATGTTCAGGCTTTATTTCATCACCTTTGAAGGGGAGGCTAGGAGCAAATACGCCAAACAAGCCCATGAAAGCGCCTCTTTGATGACCGCTCCTTTGATCATTCTCGCTCTTTTATCAGTAATCGGGGGTTACCATGGGCTTTATCCGTTCAGTCTCATTGGGTCTAGTCTGAGTGATTTGGAACTGGTGGCCAAGATGCCCAATCATCTTTGGATGATTGTTCTTGGTACATTCGCTTGGGTATCCGGTTGCATCGCTGCCAAGCTTCTTTATTCAAAGGTCGACCAATCGGATCCTTTGGAAACAAAAGCACCCGCATTCTACCGTTTGTGTTCGAGTAAGCTTTATTTTGACGAGGTGTACGCTTTATACGTCAAGAGGGTGCAGGATCCTTGGGCTCGTTTTTTGGAAGTATTGGAGCTTTTGTTCGTATCTGGCCTCATGGTTCGAGGATCCGCTGGTCTTGCCGCGCTGTTTGCTCTTTTGGCCAAAACCTTTTACGTCGGTCGAATTCATGCCTATGCCTTTTGGTTCATTCTCGGAACTTTGGGTTTTCTTGCTTACGCATCCGGATTATTCGGAAATTGAGGAAAGCGATTTATGAACTTTGACCAATTTCTTTTGCTCGGTGCCATTCTCGTTCCCGCCCTGGGGGCGCTAAGCCTTTTGTGTGGCATGGGCAGAAGTGATGATTTCGCAAAAAAACTTTCCTGTTTTGCCTTTGGATTCCCCTGCTTGGCTGGAATTGCGTTATTTCTTCGTTTCGATGATTCCATTCACGGTTACAACTTTACCGTCCTGTATTCAAGAATGGGCTTGCAGGAACTGAAGATCAATTTTCATCTTGGACTGAACGGAGTATCCTCACCCCTTTTTGCAATGGCTGGCCTCGTTGGTTTCGGGGCCGGTTTGGCCGCAATCGGTTCGGGTGTCGAACGAATTCGACTCTACCTTGCCCTGTTGCTTTTCATGCAATCCGGCTTGATGGGACTTTTTGCAAGCGTCGATCTGTTTTTCTATTACCTTTTTCATGAATTCGCATTGATACCCACATTTGTAATGATTGGAATATGGGGTGGACGAGATCGTCGCTCCATTGCGCTCGAGATTACCGTTTACCTTACCCTGGGAGCTCTCGTTTCCTTGGGTGGTTTGATTGCCCTCAATGTAATGGTGGATGCAAAAAGCTTTGATTTTCCTTCTTTGTCACAAGCAATCTCGGAAATGGGAATGGGTGAATCCACCCAGTTTAAAATATTTGGCATGTTACTTTTTGGCTTTGGTGTCTTAGTTGCCCTTTTCCCCTTTCACACATGGGCTCCACGAGGTTATGAAGCTGCTCCCACTTCGGTTTCCATGCTCCATGCCGGGGTTCTGAAGAAATTTGGCTTATACGGCTTGGTTCAAATCGCCGCACCTCTTCTTCCCGAGGCAGCCTTGGCTTGGAGTCCTTATCTTCTTTGGCTTGCCTTGGGCAACGTTTTATTCGTCGGCTTTGTGACTCTGGCCCAGACGAACCTCAAGAGCATGGTCGGTAACGGTTCCGTCATGCACATGGGTTATTGTTTTTTGGGAGTTGGGGTTTGTTCCTCTCTGGGGGCAGGCGCGGCCGTCATGCTGATGGCTGCTCATGGCTTATCGGTTTCATTAATGTTTCTGTTGTCCCAATACGTCTATCGGAGAAGCGGGACTCTTGAAATGACCCAAATGGGAGGGTTGGCTTCGCAAACTCCCGTTTTGGCCTGCTTCTTCATTGCCGCTTCGCTTGCCACGATCGGCTTGCCTGGTTTCGGTAATTTTTGGGGAGAATTTGGAATTTTTCTTTCTCTCGGAGAAAATTCGGATCATCAACTTATTTTGGGACTTGCGGCTCTTGGAATCATAATTTCCGCAATTTTCGGACTCCGAGCAGTTGCTCGCATATTTTACGGTAAGCAAAGCGATGAACTTTCCGAATATGCCAAGGATTCTCCGATTGTCGACTTAAGCGTTACGGAAATGATTCCGGCAGGAGTTCTGGTATCTGCCCTGCTTTTTTTAGGCCTTTGGCCCAAGGGGATTTCCGAACGGGTAAATCACGAAATTCACTTACGTTACGACTCCTCAAGCTCTTTGTCCGGAAGGACTTCCCAACTGCCTCCTTGCTGTTTGGCAGGGAAAGATCAAGAGGGGAAAGGATCGGTTTCTCCCGAAGATAGGACAACCCTTGAACCCAAGAAGGACTGACATGGAATCTTTCCTCAGCTTCTCGCAAGATAATCTTTGGTTTGAAATATGGCCGGAATGCGTTCTCGCGTTAGGCGCAGTGCTTGTTCTCGGAATCGATTTGTTTGGTAAGCGTACGATCGGAAGTCCCTCCTTTGCAGGGAAGACAGCCATTTTTTTTCAAGGGTCTCTTTGTCTTGTCCACCTTCTTGATTATTTGTTTTGGCATCACACTTTTGACCGAAGCACATTTTCAGGAATGTTGAATCAGGGCTTTCGTGGAGACGTAATGAGGACCTTTTTTCTCTTTTCTTCCTTTCTGGTTTCCTTACTGGGGCACCGTTATTTGAAACTCAACCGTCTTAGAGTCGGAGAATTTCACCATCTGACTATGCTTGCGACGGCGGGTCTGATGCTTCTTTGCCAAAGCAATCACTTCCTCATGCTTTTCGTTGCTTTGGAAACGGTGGCTCTTTGCTTCTATGCTTTGGTTGCCTACAACCGAGAATCCTCCAAATCCTTGGAGGCGGGAATCAAGTATTTGATTTTCGGCGCTTTGAGTTCATCTCTGCTACTTTTCGGTATCGTTCTCATTTATGGAGTCGCTTCAAGTCCCGAAGTTTGGGGAGCTTCCTACCAAGATCATAATTACGCGGATCCCCTGTCCTTTAGTTATTTAAGTGGTTTCCTGGCAGAAAATCAGGAAAATTTGATCCTTCGCGCCGGAGTCGTTTTGGTTTTTGCAGGCATTGCCTTCAAGGTGGGAGTTGCCCCTTTTCAAATTTGGGTGCCCGACGTCTATCANGGCTCTCCGTTGCCTATCACCGCTTTCCTTGCNGTGAGCTCCAAGGCAGCGGGCTTTTTCGTTTTGCTGAACTTGGTCAACGGACCTTTCGAAGGAATGTCTGAGTTTTTACTTCCCCTGTTTGGTTTTGTTGCAACCTTTACTATTTTCTTTGGAAACTTGGCTGCTTGCGCGCAACGAAAGTTAAAGAGAATGCTTGGGCTTTCCGGGGTCGCTCATGCAGGTTACCTCATGGTTGCAGTAATGGCATCGATGCGTTTTGCCGGAGACAGCGATCGTGGGGTTTGGGTCNTTGTCTTCTATTTGTTCGTTTATTTGGTAGCTTCCTTTACAGTCTTCGGAGTGATGGGATTGGCTCAATTGAAAGAGGAAAGNGAGCATGAGTTCCGTCATTACGAAGACTTGTCGAAGAAACAACCTTGGCTTGCGTTTGTCTTGGTTTGCGGAGTCGCCTCTCTTGCCGGTATCCCACCCTTTGCGGGTTTCATTGCCAAGGCTCTTTTGATATCCGTTGCCTACGAAGCGAAATTGTACTTATCTCTCGTCGCGTTAGTTATCGGAGTCGTGATCTCCATCTATTATTACTTTGGTTGGATTCGCGAGATATGCTCTGAACCGAGACGCGCCTTCAAGGAAGAAAGGGACGAAGAGGATCCATGGTCTGATTTGAAGGACTTGGGGATCTTGAAAGTGGTTTTGCTAAGTCTGACCCTTGCGTCCATTGTTTTTGGCCTATGGCAAGGCCCCTTTGGAGACGTATTTTAGAGGGTTGGGGCTAAAACCTACGATCCCCTGAAGTTGTTCTCGACCTTGATCGGTTTAACTTTAAGGTAGAAATGCATGCCCGGGTGGCGGAATTGGTAGACGCATCAGACTTAGGATCTGGTGTCCGAAAGGACGTGGGGGTTCGAGTCCCCCCTCGGGCAATCCTCTCCTAAAAACCCTCCACACTTTGAGGAGCGAGGGATTTGAGTTCAGCCATCATCGCTTCGGCAAATCCTTTATCCAATTCGGCCGAATAGACCATGAAACTATTGCCACCCAGTTTTTTGGCCTTCACCTTTCCATCATTTCGAATGAAGTCGTAGCCAAAGGCCGACGGTTCGTCTGTGGGGGATTCGCTCTCTTCGGATTTTTTCCAATACGAACCGCCACTCTGAAAGTTCAAAAGGTAGATCATCTCAAATTCACTGATCTTTTGGCTCTTTTTATAAATCTCCAACTCCGAGACACCGCTTACGAAGAGTACNTGGAGTTCCCAGCCTTCTCCCGATAATTTCGAGTGACTGCCGTCGGTTGTCTTGTGGTAAACTCTGATTTCCGTGGATTTGGGAAAGAACTCTTCGTATTTGCCGTAAGGCATGCCTCTTTTCCTGCTGCTGACACTGGATTCCTCGCGATATTCGGCACCACCTGACCCNAACAATCTTTTTTGAATGGTTGTCCTGTTCTCACCAATTCTCGCAGAAGTTTTGGTTGTAAGAAAAGAGAAACACGAGCAGGTCAGTAAAGTGATTAGGCAAAAGCCAATTGAANGATTCATAATCTCTTCGCCNATATCTGGATATGAGCCCGGAAACAAGAGAAAAAAGGATTTGGTCTCCGAGTTTTGCGTACGAATCCGAAACTTTCTTATCAAAATCAGGACTTGCTTTAAGGGTGTACATTAACATTCTCGATTCTATGAGATTAACCTGCCTTGCCGTACTTAAACAGGGGTGGTTGGGAGTGCCCTTGTTTTTCCTGGGAATTGCAACCCTTGCCTTCAGTCAACTTGCCGATGATACGGATGGNGAGTCGCTCTCTCCCCANGAGACGAATGCCAAGATTGCCCTAATGTTGGATCAGCAGAAAGAAACTATTTCTGCTTTGAGCGAACAAACTTCTCTCGACCGATTGTCCCAAAAGCAGAAAAACATTCGAGAGACTCTCAGTCAGGTTTCCCAGAACTTGGGGGAGGCAAATCCCGATATCGCTCGAATCAATGNGAACCTTTTGGCGGTTGAGGACGCATGGCGAGCTCGTCTTTCCGAAATTACCAAGAGTCTCTCAATAACCGAAGGTAGACTCCTTGAATCGGAGAAAATCTTCCTTGATCTTAAGGATAATTTTGCTGGTCGAATGGAAGAGGCCCAACCCGCTTTGGAAGTTCTTCTCGAAAACTTGAATCGTTCCGAAAATGAAGCCAATGCCCTGTCTCAGCTTCTTGAATCGGCTTCTCAGGATTTGCGTTCCGGACTTAATTCCTTGGCATCGGACAGCGATGAATTGCTCGCGTCTGCAGTTCCGGTTGCGCCCGTGCAGGCCAAACCAGCCCCAAGCCCTTCAACCCAGACTGGAAGAGGCGTAGTAGCGGCCATTCAGGCAAATGAAGCCGTGCCCCTTTCGACCGTTGATCGCTTCGGCCCCTCCATTGAAAGTTCGGCTGCGCAAGTCGGAGAAGGGCAGGGTTCGGATGAAATGATTCAGCGTTTGCAAAGTGAATTGGCCGCATCCAAAAGCGTGCAAACCGAACTCTCCGCAGATACTGCCGACTTGCAAGGGGATCTTCGCAAAGCATACCGTGAAATCGTCTCTCTGCAAGCTAACCTAAAGGAGTCTCAAATGGTTGTTGAGGAGTTGGAGCGCACGAGAAATTCTCTTTGGCGAACGGAAGATGGCAGTGCGGCGACCGCCCAAACCGTCAGCAAGCAAATCAATCGTCTTGAGTATGAAGTTCAACAAGCCAAGGATGATCTGCGGCAGTCCAGGCAATCGCTTCTGATGGAGCAAGAACGTTCGAATTCTATGATTCGCTCCATTTCCACCGAGTTGGAAAGAACCCGTAGAGAGCTTGATTATGCCCGTACCGCAGCCATGAACTCCGGAGCCGACTCGACCCGTTTATTGGCTCTCGAAAGAGAGTTGGCCCAAACCAAAAGAGCTTTGCAAATGGCTCAGACCGCTCCTCAGGATGCTTCCTCGGAGTCTTACCTGAATCTTCAAAACGAATTGCGTAAGGCCCTGGGAGAAATGGCCCGAATGCAAGTGGAGTTGGGGGAAAAGGATGAATTGGAAGAACAACTTCTCAAGCTTCGTAGTTCATTGGAGGAAGTGGGCGAATCTCCCACTCGTTCCGCAAGTCCGGCCTACGTCAATAAATTGCTTATCGACCTGAATGCGGCAAAGAAGGAAGTTGCCAAGGCACGAGCTCAAAACAGCGAGCGGAGGAGTGAACTTTCCGAAACTGTCATGGCCTTGGAGGAAGAGCTGGAAGCGACCAAATTCGAGCTCGAAAAGACGCAAAAGGATTTCGAGGAAACGAA
>NZLE01000026.1 GCA_002692605.1 Opitutia bacterium | reverse complement strand
GGGGGGACCCTGCTTTGATTCGGCAATCACTGGTTGAGCCGGAGCTGGGAGAGGCCGCCGTCCACTTTGAGAATTTGACCGGTGATGGATTGAGCGGCTTGCGAATGCAAGAAGAGCAGGGTGGCTGCGAGTTCTTCGGTCTGCGGAATTTTCTTCATGGGATGACGGGCTTCGATCATCGGAATCATCTTATCTCCGCCCACCATCGCAAGCCCCATTTCCGTTGGAGTGAGAGTGGGAGCGACCACGTTGACCCGGACTTTGGGAGCAAGATCCGCGGCCAAGGCGACTGCGAATCCTTCCAGTCCCGATTTGGCGGCCGAGATGGCGCAATGGTTGGGCAATCCGGTTCGGGCGGCCACGGAGGAAAGAAAGACGAGCGAACCGTTGAGTCGCGGCAGCAGGGCCTGAATCAAGGTGAACGCATCCAAGACGTTGGTTTGAAAAGCCTCTGTCATTTGCTCGGATTTGAGTCTTCGGATCGGGCCGAGAATTACTTTCCCGGGACAAAAGGTCACGGCATCCAACGATTCCGGCAAAGCGTCGATAAAGGTGTCGGGTTGGCTGGCATCCCCAATGATCCAGGAGCATCCCTCCTCGGTTTCTTGGGGCTCGCTCCGTGAGAGGGCGTACACCGAATGCCCNGCGCGAACGGATTGATTGACGAGACTGCGTCCGATTCCGCGCGATGCTCCTACGATCAAGTGAGTGAATGAATTTGATTTGTCTAATGAAGTCACACTAATACATCGGAAATCGAGAGCTTCTTAGATCACATTTTCGCTTTGCTTCTCTTGACCTTTTTGAAAACCGTAACATATTTCAAACTAGGATATTCATGAAGCGAGGAGGAAAACGAGAAGGAGCCGGGCGGCCCAAGGGAAGCAATCACTACGGCGAACCAACCCGGCCGGTCCGCATTCCCCAAAGCCAAGTCGAGCGTGTGCTTCGCTTCGTTCGCGGGCGGGAATATGCCTTGCCTTTGTACGGNAACTTGGTGCCGGCGGGTTTTCCTTCACCGGCGGACGATTATCTGGAAGGAGCCTTGGACCTCAACGCGCATTTGGTGAGAGAGCCCAGCGCAACGTTCTTCGTTCGGGCTCAGGGCGAATCCATGATCGGTTCCGGCATTCACGATGGAGATTTGCTGGTGGTGGACCGCAGCATGCAGGCATCGGACGGCAAGGTGGTGATTGTTTCCGTCAATGGGGAGTTGACGGTCAAGCGCCTGAGTCGCAGGAAGGGNAAATCCTGGCTTCTCCCCGACAACCCCGACTACCCCCCCATACTTATGAACGAAGAGGACGAACATCATTTTTGGGGCGTGGTCACGAACGTGATCCATGCTCTGTGATTGCTCTGGCGGACTGCAATAACTTTTACGTTTCCTGCGAGCGTGTCTTTCGGCCCACTTTGGAAAAACGGCCCGTGATCGTTTTGTCCAACAACGACGGTTGCGCCGTGGCCCGATCCAACGAAGCCAAGGCTCTGGGCATTCCGATGGGCGCTCCCTATCACCAGATCCGCAACTTGTGCGAAAGAAATGGAGTGGTGGTGTTTTCATCGAACTACGAGCTCTATGGGGATATGTCCCGCAGAGTGGTTTCAGCTCTTTCCCGTTTCAGCCGGGAAATCGAAGTGTATTCGATCGACGAGTCCTTTCTGACCTTGGAGGACGCGGACAACCTCCTGGCTTTGAGTCAGCGGATGCGGGCAACCGTTGGCCGTTGGACGGGGATTCCCATTTCCGTAGGCCTTGGACCGACCAAGACTTTGGCCAAGCTNGCCAACCGTCTGGCCAAGCGGTCCGGTACGGGATGCTTTCGGTTGGACGCCGGAGAGGAGTCCGCCCTTGGAAGAGTGCCGGTTGCAGAGGTTTGGGGAATCGGACGGCGCTTGAGCGTACGGTTGTTGCGTGTCGGTTTGGGGAACGCCTGGCAATTCGCCCAAGCCCCCTCCTCCCTGATCCGTTCGATTGGAGGGGTCACGCTTGAGCGTACGCAGCGGGAACTCAATGGAATTGCGTGCCTGGNGATGGAGGAAATCAGCCCACCGAGAAAAAACACCTGCTCCTCCCGTTCCTTTGGCAAAGCGGTGACCGAACTGGAGGAACTGGAGGAAGCGGTGGCCAACTATGCGGTCAAGGCGACTCGCAAGGTCCGGTCGGAAGGTTCCCTGGCTTCGGGNTTGCAGGTTTTTGTGATGACCAATCGTTTCCGGGAAGACCACGCGCAGTATTCNAATGCCCGGACTCTGGTTTTTGACGAACCGACNGATGATCCGATACGCATCGTTCAAAACGCCAAGAGCTTGCTTCGCTCGATCTTTCGTTCCGGTTACGCCTACAAGAAGGCGGGAGTCATCNTACTCGATTTGATCTCAAACTCCTTCCGGCAGGGGCTTCTTTTTGAGGAGCANGCGAATCCGCGGAGGGACCGGTTCGTCGATGCGGTGGAGGAGGCGGCAAGCCAGTACGGTGCAAGCGGAGCATTTTGGGGAGGGCAGGGTATTGGCAAGCAGTGGAGCATGCGTCGCGAAATGCGTACGCCCCGTTACACCACCTGCTGGCAGGAAATCCCCAAAGTTTGCTGAAGAAAAACCGTCGGAAATAAAGGAAGGCGATTCCGATTTATCGTTTGGCCCAATCGAAGCAGGCAATTTGTTCGCCGTTGCGGGCAATCAGGTAACCGTTGACCCAAGCAGGTCCGTTCCAACAACGAGCGTCACTCAGCAGTTGCTTGGAGTAAATTTCCCGAAATTCATCCGGCTTGGCTTCAATGATGGAAAGGACTCCGGAATGACCGAGGATCAGTAAATTATCACCAACAAGAAGAATTCGACCGTATCCGTATTTCTTGCCGCGCCACATTCGTTTCCCGGATTTGGCCTCGAGGCAGACCAGTAGATTTTCACTGAGACCGTAAAGATATCCATCCTTGAGCACGGGATTGGAAAACTTTGCCTTCAGATCCTTGGACGTCCAAATCGAATCGATTAGGTACCTTTTCTTGCCCGCTCCATGCTGAATGGAAAAGCATTCGGCGCCTTTTCCATATCCGGCCGCAAGGAGAAATGAATTCTCGGAGATGGCAATCGGTTGAACGATTTGGGCGTTGTTCAGAAAGATTTTCCAGGGCTTTTCCCAAAGAGTGTCCCCGTTGTTAGGGTTCAAACCTGCAATTTTCCCTTCCAGGGCAACCACCAGGTGATCTTCTCCAAGGAGGGAAAGTATATCCGGGGACATATACACCCCCCGACCATGAAGGCTGGAAGTCCAAATCAAATCTCCCGAATCCTTTGCATAGGCTTGCGTGGCGGAATTGTAGCCACCCGTATTGAGAATGATCAGACCGTTCCAAACCAAGGGAGACGCGGACAATCCCCATTCGGGGAAATCGTAGTCCGCTCCCACAGTTTGGGTATTCCAAATTGTCTCACCGTTGTTTGCGTCTACGCAGGACAGACGGCCATTGGAAAAGAGGGCGTAGATTTTTCCCTGGCTGAGGGTAGGGGTGGACCGGGGACCGATTCCACTCATGGAGTCATGCCACTTGGTTTTCTCGGAAACTTTCCAGACTGCAGTTCCATCATCCAATTTGCGGGCGGTCAAAATTTCTTGGTTTCCGTCCTGCTCGAGAGTGATGACAAGTTTTCCGGAAGTGATGATGGAAGAATGACCCAACCCGCAGGGCATGGACCACCTTGCCTTTGGTGGACGCTTCCAATCCATCACTACTGTTGGGGTGGGGGCATGACCATCTTTTTTGGGTCCGCGAAACTGACTCCAGTTTTGGGTGGTTTCACGAAGTGGCGGTCTGAAATAATCGCGGGCCGGTTCCTCGGAGCCTTTGGATGATGCCATCTTAAGATGAGGAATCATTCCACCGCGCCACTCCAAGGACATACAACCGCTTAGAAGAACCAAGCAGCTTACCTGCAATGCAAGTTTGTTTCTAATGGGACTATCCCTCGAGGGCTTTTTCGATGACTTGAATGAGTTTCCTGGATGATGGCGAGGTCATGCTTCCGAAACGATCGATGGGCTTTCCATCCTTGCCAACGAGAATCTTCCCGAAATTCCATTTTACGTTTCCAGGCAGAGGACCGTCCGCCCCGATGATTGCCTCGTAAAGGGGATGCCTCCCCGGACCATTGACCTCGATCTTGGAATACATCGGGAAAGTCACGCCGAATTTACTCGAACAAAATTCCTTGATTTCCGATTCCGAACCGGGTTCCTGCCCGCCAAACTGATTGCATGGGAAACCGCACACTACAAGGCCTTTGTCCTTATATTTGGAATAGAGTTCTTCCAGTCCCTTGTATTGCCGGGTGAAACCGCATCGAGAGGCAACGTTCACCATGAGGATAACCTTCCCCTTGTGCTCCGCGAGTGTGGTGGATTCTCCGTCGATGGTTTTCAAGGGATGATCGTAGAGTGATTGGTCGGAAGCATGGGTGATGGTTGAGCTCATGAGAATAAAAACGGTCAGTTTGATGATTTTCATTGGTTTTGCTTGGGTTGTTCGGATGAAGGGGATTTTTTCCTTCGAATGGGAAGATGCACTTCGGAGCGTTTGAAGGGTCCGGGTACGAAAGGGCCGTGCCAATAGACTCCATAGGCCTTGCCTGTCTTTTCGTAGTCGGGGTTCTTTGCAAGCCATTGGTCAAGTTTTCTCTTGTTGTCGAGAAAGCGCTTTTCCGAGTAACCCCCGCGAATGCCAACCGCTGCGACCAGCATGGATGGGAGGGTTCGAACTTCGACTTTTTCGGATGATTTCACTTTTTTTGAAAGATCCTTGGGTCCGACGAAAAAACGCATTTTGCCTGGGTTGATATCGGCTTCGACCGGAGTGGTCATAGCCACCTCATTTTGACTTATGTAGCGGAACAAAGTTCTGAACAAACCATTGTTTTCCGAGAAATACGAATCTGCGCTTTTCGCTTCGAGAGCCACCCTCTCGGGAAGTCGGATGACTTTGATTTCACCCACTGGAGTCTTTTCGTGCATGGATTCGTAAGCAATTGCCGAAGAAAAGGAGAGGCAGAAGATTAGTAAGCCTGTTGAAAGTGATTTCATTGCATATTCAGATAACGAATAATAGGCAAACTTGGATCGTTTAGAAGAGGAATCGTACGACTCCAAGGTTTTTTTTCAAGACTTGCCTGGTTCAAGGAAGCGAGGCCTCTCATATGATTTTCCGGAAGGTCAGGTTCACTCGTGGCCCGATCGCTCTGGCAGTTCTTGGAATCTCATGCATCCAGTGCCGTTGGGTCGAACCTCTCATCAGAAGAAAACTACCATGTTTGAGCATAATTTCAGTCCTCAAGCCGTTTTCGCGGTATTTTCTATGACGAAGTTTGAATTTTCTTTCGGCTCCGAAACTGACCGACCCAATGACTGGTTTTTCCCCCAATTCCTTCTCGTCGTCACTGTGCCAAGCCACACGGTCCTTCCCGTCCCGGTAGAAATTGATCAAGACCGAATTGAAAGTGGTCATGGATAGGGGTTCGATGACTTTTTTGATTTCCAGCAAATCATCGATCCAAGGCAAGGGTTCCATCCGAATCCCCGAATAAGCGTAAGACTTGCCGGCATCACCGTACCAAGCTTCCAACCTGGGTACAGGGCTTTCCTTGCCGTAAAAGCGGATGGTGTTTTGTTTCCATTGAACTTGCCCGATCAGCGACTCGAGGAGTCGATCGGCAGTCTCCTTTTTGAAAATCTCACCGTAGTGAGACACCTCCGCGTCCTGCAAGTCGAGTGATTCCACCTTCATTGGAGATCATAGAGTAAGGGAATTCAGTCGATTTTCAAAAAGATCGCCAAATGATTGTCCTCTTCCTTCAAGGCAATCCTTACCTTTTCCAAACAGTCATCAGCCTGATCGGAAGACAGTCGCAGTCGTCTTAGCAAATCCGCAGGCAATCGATCGGGCGTTTGATGCCCGCTATTTCCGAATTCCAGTCGATGGATGTAATGATTGGCCAAAATGACGATGTCCGTGAGCTTGTGCATCGGAGGATCTTCCATGTTCGATCGATCGTTCCGGTTTGGGGTATGATGCCAACGTGTGGTATTTTCCACGACTTCCGAAAGCCCCCACTTTTGAATGACAAGGGCTCCGAGTAGATCATGTTTCAAAAAGTTTCTTTTTGTTTCGGTGGAATGGGATGAAATTTTCTTCTTCAGTGAATGTCGGGCCTCCTTGAAAAAGGATTTCGAGGAAACCTTGAATTTTGCCACCTTTCCGATGTCATGCAAGAGGCCGCAAGCGTAGGCATGCGCACCCAGTTGCGATTCCAAGGCGTCGGCCAGAGTCTGACTGGCCATGGCTACGCCCACACTGTGCTTCCAGAGGCTTTCCAAACTGTATGAAAGTCCGTTTTTCTCTTCTTGGAAAACTTGGAAAACGGAAGTTTTAAGAGCGATGCGTTTCACTTTTTCCAAGCCAATCCTTTGCATTGCCTCGGTGAGTTCGCTGATTCGTTCGACAATGCCTTCGCGATGAGCGACGCTGTTGGCGATGCGGAGAATTTTGGAATAAATCGACTTGTCGAGCTTCAGGACGTCGCGCACTGCGAACAAAGCGGCATCCTGATCACCGACGATCCTCAATAATTCATCCATGATGAGGGGAATGCTCGGTAGGTCGTCCTCCAATTCTTCGACGACCTTATGATATTCTTCAAGAGATTCAGTCATTCTTCTGGGATTTCGGACAACCTAAGAAGGAAGGGAAAGCCATGTCAAAAGCAAAGATTTCCGGGCAACCCAAAGATCATTTTTCGCAAGAGACAGGGGTTGGGCCGAATGGATTCTGAAATCCTTTATTCCTCCAACAGGCTTAGTTTTTCGCTTTCCCTCAAGAGTTCCTGTTCGAGTTCCGCTTCAAAATCGAGCAAGTCATCCTCACTCATTCCGAGCCTGCGTAGCAGGTTGCTGGGTGGATCCTCCACTTGGTTGTGTCCGCTATTTCCAAATTTGAAACGCGGCACCACTAGATTGGCGAGCATGACCACGTCGATCAGTTTGTGAGCATCCGAATCATCGACTCCTTCTCGTTTGGAGAGATCGGCTTGGTGGTGCCACGAAGCCACCTGGGAAACGAACTTGGAGATGCCCCAAGATTGCGCAACCATGCCACCGAGAAGATCGTGCCTTATGGCCTGACCCTCGACCTCTACGGCGCAGGAACTGATTGCGTTGTCATGAGCGGACTGCAGTTCATTGCAAAATAAAGTTTGATCGAAATTAAATTTTGCGACTTTGCCGATGTCATGGATCAATCCGCAGGTATACGCCAAATCCTGCAGCGTGAAAGTGAGTTTTTCGGCCAAACTTGAGCTCGCTACAGCGACTCCCACACTGTGCTTCCACAGGGCTTTCAGGCTGAAGCCTTCGGGTACGCTGATCGATCCGTACAATTCGAGGATCGAGACGTTTAGCGCGAGTTTCTTGACTTCATCCAAACCCAATCGAGTCAGAGCGTCTTCGATGCTTGAAATTCTTTCCGCGCTTCCCTGCCTGAACTCCGTGGTGTTGGCAACCTTGAGCAGCAAAGTCGAAATGGCCGGGTCGAGGCGCAAAAGATCTCGGATCGCATGGAGCGTGGCATCGTGGTCCGAGACGATGGTCATGAGCTCGTTCAGGATTACCGGCAAACTCGGAAGCTTGCCTTTAAGTGAGTTTACCACCACGGCATAATCTTGGTTGGAGTAGGTCATTGGAATCCTTTTAATGTGGGACTTACTGAGAGTCATAATTGTTTTTGATCCAATCAATCAATAGAATTATTTTTTGAATCCGATGAACGTTACTCGATGAAGATCCTCGTTGTGGGTGCCGGAATTTCCGGTTGCGTATGCGCCTACCAGCTTTCCAAAGCCGGGCATGACGTGGTGGTGATCGAAAAAGGCCGAGGAGTTGGAGGAAGGATGGCTACGAGGAGAGTGGGCGGAGCCCGGATCGACCATGGCGCCCAATTCCTGACGGCTCGCTCCACGAGGATGTTGGCTTTACTCGAGGGGTGGAAAACCAATTGCGACGTCATGCCATGGTATGACCGGATTCCCAACCGTCCTGACTTGCCGACCCGAATACGTTATCGTGGGTCCGAAGGCATGACTTCTCCCGTCAAGCGGTTGGCTCAATCCTTTTCCTCGGAACTCGGTTTTTTCGTCGACCGTATCGTTCGGAGGGAAGATGGTTGGTTGGTTGTCGAAGCCGGAAATGAGGAGCGAAGGCTCGTGGCCGATCATTTGGTGCTGACTCTTCCCTCCGTGCAAATGCTGGATCTTTTCGACCGTAGTTCCCTTGCCCTCGATCACGAGACCATGGAACGGTTGAGGAGCATCCGTCACACTCGCTGCCTAGCCTTGCTCGGTTTGATGGAAGACAAATCCTCTTTGAGCCATCCGGGCGCGACGACTCATCCGGTTGATCAGGTGGATTGGCTTTCCGACAACCAATCCAAGGGCATTTCCGAGCAACCGGCTTTCACCTTGCATGCCAGCGACGCTTATTCGCGTGAATTTTGGGAAGCTCCGGACGAGGAACGAGCTCCCTTTCTGCTTGAAGTGGCGGAGGAAAAGCTTGGAACCCGGATTACCCAATGGTCAACGCACCGTTGGGGTTTTGCCAAGCCGGTGGTCACTTTCGGAGAAACGCATTGGCACTCCATGGAAATGTCCCTGACTATGGCTGGAGACGGATTCGGCGGGGAGCGAATTGAAAACGCAGCCCTTTCCGGATGGGACGCGGCGGATGCGGTTTTGGAAAGGAAATCTACTTAGAATCCGTAGCGGTATCCAAGTTCGAAAATGCCTCCGTCCTCAACCTCTCGATCGCTGGTCAAGGTAGTTGATTCGATTTCCAATTCTCCGGAAATCTCATATCCGAAGCCTGCGAAAACCGAATGATGCTCATCCAGACTCCATTCCAGATTGGCGGAAAGCCGATAGGATCGAAATCGAAAATTCCTTTCCTCCAAGTTGCCCCCGTAAATGGCTTCTGTGTTCCATCGGTTCCCTGTGAATTGTCCTCCCAGATTCAGGGTGATCGTGTCTGAGAATGCGTATGAGTATCGTAAAATCGGTCCGGCAAAGACAAAAGTGGAAACTTCGGAGGGTTCCCATATGAAACCAATCGCGGGGACGAAAAGATCGTCTCCGATGCCGGTGGTGTAGACGGCTCCGAAGATCCATTGGAAGCGATCGCTTGTTTTCCATTTGGCTCCCGCCAAAGTCAGATAGTTCATTGCCTCTCCTCCGAGGTTTTCGAAATCACCCGCCAGGTTTGGGTTGAAGAGAAACAACCAATCCAAACTGTCCGATTGACTTTTGCTTAGGAAAATCGCCAAATCGAGAGAATGCAGGCGATCTTCGTCGATAAGATTGGCATCCGATACTTCGAGACGTGTGGACTGGTAGCGAACTCCAGCCGCAATTTTCCAATCCCCGGACTCCTTGTAGAAGAAAGGAGCCCTTATTTCCCATTGGTCTGATCCGATTTCTGCGTTCGCTCCATCGATGGCGCGTTCGGAGAGGTTTTCATAGCTGAGGCGAACGGATGCGAGTTCGGACAGACCTTCTTGCCCAAAGGCAAGATTGCAAAAAAAGGGCACTAGAATTGAAATGATCGGATGAAACTTCATTTCCTCTTCCATAGTTTCGAATTCTTCAATGGTCAAGGGGAGGTTGCAAAGGAATGAGTCTGCCGATAAGCCGGGGTCGTGCATAATTACACTCAAAGTCAAATCTTGCCGGTTTCACGGATGGAACTTTGGAAATTCGTTTCCGTTCCCCAAAACCTCAACCGGATCACTCCCCCCGATCTGGCTTTTGAAATCGTGGGTGATCATCCCGAACGGGCTTATTCGGGTTTGTTTTTAGAGTACCGCGTAAGGATTCCGGTATTGGGATGGACCCCATGGTTAACCGAAATCAAGTATGTGGAAGAGGGCCATTCCTTCGTTGATGAACAAAGGGTGGGTCCATACAAACTATGGTTGCACACTCATCGATTGGAGGAGGTTGAAGGAGGGACCAGGATGATCGATGAGATTCGCTACCAAATGCCCTTTGGACCTCTTGGCCAAATAGCTCATTTTGTTTTTGTCAGGCGTACTCTCATGAGAATTTTCGATTACAGGCGGGAAAAACTAGAGGAACTGTTTCCGGCAAGCCGGTAGCGGAGTCAGGTGATGCGGGTTGGCTGGCTCAGACGCTTTATGACTCAAAGGTGGGAGGACCTCGTTCTTTTGCATTGGCCGGTGCCTAGGGATTCGCTTCAGGCGACTCTTCCGGATGATTTGGAGATCGATTTGTTTGAGGGGGAGGCTTGGGCAAGCGTAGTCGGTTTCAAGTTAACCAATCTTCGGATTCAACCGTTCTCATGGATACCGTGGAATGATTTTTGGGAAGTGAACCTCAGGACTTACGTACGGGATCGAGACGGTCGCAAGGGAGTCTGGTTTCATTCGCTNGACTCCTCGGATCCACTCGCCGTTCTCGGGGCTCGAACCCTGTACGGACTCTCCTACCACTGGGCTCGGATTCGTGGGTCACAAANGGACCGGTCGATCGCATATGATTCTCGTAGGGTGAGTTTTTTCAGAGCTGCGAACGCTCGGATTTCAGCGGNTTTTCAANCATCTGGAGATGNTCTCATTNAGGCTGATTCNTCCTTGGACCGCTTCCTTTTGGAAAGATACCGTTTTTGGGCGCGAAGAAGATTCTCCTCCAGNTCAGGCGATGCTCAAGTCATGCATCGACCTTACGATGCAATCCACTTGAANTCCGCAACNTACGAAGGCGAACTTTTCGAGTCACANGGGCTTGCCGAACCGNATGAAGGGCCGTTNATCAGCCATTACTGCAAGGGCTTTGGNGTGGAAGCGTCGGCTCCNTCNTGGGCATTTGCAATGGCTGGCCAGGCAAACCAAAGATAGGTGTAGTTTTCGATCCGGGTGCATCCATACGCCCGGCGTTCACGCAATTCGCCTAAATTGGAGCATTGATGACCGCGNGTCATGGAGTCTTCGATCAAAGTCCAAAGGTGTTGGTCCAAACTNTCTCCCTTTTTCATTTTGGNGCTACCCGATAGGATCGCTTCGAGGTTTTGGTGATTGGTCAAATCCATTTTGGCNGTAGCCAAAGCCAAGGTGCAACCCGGGACGGTATCCTTCAANAACTCCAAGTGGAATTCACCATCCGAGGAACGGGGAGAGAGGAGGTTGGCCAGACAGTAGACGTTGGCATCGTATTCCGCGAACTCGACGCATCTTTCGGTNACNGGTCCGTCGAAGAAGTTTCCGCAACGCACCTTACCGCTGGAGGAAAAGTAGGCATGTTCGGCACCCCACCACTTGGTTTGAAGCAGCCCCGCTCCGTGAAGCCTTAGTTTTTCGTCATCCTCCAATCTTGCCGGATCGATGTCGCGGAAGGANGCGCGCATGATCTTTAGCTGATCGCGGCACAAATAAAAAAGTCNTCTGGTGTCGGAAAGGGTAGGGTCGTCTTCGCTCAANCGNTCCGAAAAGAAAGAAAGGGAGGGCATGGTCGCNAGAGCGCTTCGCAAGACGGAGCGGGAAGCAGGGNTCTCGCCGATCAATTCATGACTCAAGTTTCTCTCAATGGTTTCGGAGTANGAGCTTTGCTTACGTAAAAACTTATGGAGCNAAGTAAAGTCCCCACGGGCCGCATGGGAGTCACCGGCCACCANGGGAAAGAGTTCAATCAGACTTTCGTAGTTTCTGCGAATGTCGTCCCTTAGGGCAATGGAGCNCAGATCGTTTAGATCAACGCTTCCACCGCCACCTTGGTAACGATGNGAAAAGGCGGAGAAATTTTCGCGGAGAGTTTCGATTTCTCGGCTTTCGAGGATTGGGTCCAAATTGATTCGTGGTTTNGTGTATTCCATCACCCGGGAGCGNACCTCATTCCCCAGCGAGGCAGGTTCGGCAATCAAAGACAGGTTTGCNCAGTCCTCTTGAGCCGTGACAAGTGAAGTTTTAGCTTCGTCATCATGCTCGAGGAGGGCTTCGAACAGCAAAGAGTCTTCTTTGGGTAGTACGCCGAGCGTATAATCCAAGGCAGTCTGTTTTAGNTTATCCAATGTTTACTGTTTATTAGGGCTAGAGTATGATCACAAATTCAGCATTGATTTTGAGAATAGAAAAAGNCTTACAAGCGAAGGGTGNAGAGCGAATTCCTCAACTTTTCGACTCCC
This sequence comes from Opitutia bacterium, assembly GCA_002692605.1. GTDB lineage: Bacteria > Verrucomicrobiota > Verrucomicrobiia > Opitutales > Seribacteraceae > Seribacter. The sequence continues at coordinate 15,996 of NZLE01000026.1, read as the reverse complement.
AGACGGATACGGGATTTGACCGTGCCTAGAGAAAGGTCGAGCTTTTCGGAAATCTCCTTATGGTTGAATCCCTTAAAGTAGGAAAGTTCCAATACCTGTCTTTGATCCGGAGGAAGTAANCGGAAAGCCACCCGTAATTGTTTTCGTTCGTCGTTGAGGGTGGCCTCNTCCGCTCCATCGGTTTGGCTGAAGTCTTCCTTTTGGTTGAGAACCTCATCNGATTGNCCTCGGTCCAATCTCCGCTTTCTCGAACGATAGCGATCNATGCTACGGTTACGCGTGATGACGAGGAGCCAACTGCTGAACTTGCCCTTGGAAGGAGAGTAGGAGTCAGGCTTTCTCCAAAGGTAAGAGAATACGTCCTGAATGACTTCTTCCGCTTCCCACCGATCGTTTAATATTTGCAGGGAAAGGGAAAACATGGCAGAGGCAAAGCCATCGTACAATTCCGCGAATGCTGCGGAATCGCCTTCTTTGATTCTGGTCCATATTTCGTTTTCAATTCTCGGCATAGTGATAATTTGACCGAACATATGTTCATAAACCTAAGCGGAATCAACGCAATGGATTTTTTGCGATCACGCAAAATAATGGATTTTCACTTGATCAAAGTACGNAGTAGNGCCTTTGATCGATGGATTGAACGAATTAGTTTCGGTTCGCAAGTGGATGGGTTCTGTTTTCGAGCGGGAAACCCACCACCTTTCCTCCNTGTCGGTAAGATTCGAAAACCGAAGAGACAAAGGAAACGGTGCTGGTTCCCTCTTCCAGTCCGCAGATCGGACTCCCTCCCCGCTCCAAGCAATGNATCAGATCGTGGATTGCGGCAAGATGGTTGCGAACGGTTCCTTCAATGTCCCGCATNTCTGGTTTCCCCAATCCCGAAGAGGTCAACGGTATTCTTTCATTGCCGACGGATCCATCGATGAAATGAATGAGAGGTTCCCGGTCGCAACGAATGTCCATGGTACCCTTGCTCCCTTTGATCTCCAATCCGAACCCCGCCTGTCGTGAGCCTTTTCCACGAACACTTTGGAAAGTGGCGGACCATCCGTTTGCCATTTTCCATTCGGCATGAATTTCATCCCCAAGCAAGGGCCCAAGTCCTTCGTTGCCATCATGGATCTGATTTTTCGTCGCGACCTTTCCATCCGCTTTTATTTCTGCCGAGCAAGTTACGGGTTTGCCGGCAAAGGCATTGAACAAGTCAAACACGTGAGTGCCAAGTACCCAAAGATCCTCAGCGCCACCCCGATGATCTTGCTTGCCNCGACCTTCCATCGAATGGACATGCCCCAGGAGGCCGGCGTCAATGAGCTNCCTTGCCACAGGAAGGGCCGGATGGTAGCGGTTGCGGTGAGCGACCGCTAGGAGCGTCCCCGATCTTTTGCACGCTTGGGAAATCAGGCGACATTCTCGCAAACTCCGGGCAAATGGTTTTTCCACGTAGATTGCCTTGGCCCCGAATTCACAGGCGGCTTCGATCATGGCAACGCGCTGGTCGACGTGTCTCGGGCAAATGGCCACGAAGTCGGGGCTTTGCGTTTGCAGCATTTCACGGTAGTTCAAGTAACCGGTCTCGGCGCCTGTTCTTTCCAAGGCCTTTGGAAGTCCCTGAGGATTCGCATCCGCAACTCCAACTACCGAAATCTTGGGATGCAATTTCCACATTTTGTCCAGCCCATGCCCAAAATTCCCCCGACCGGTGTGACCGATTATGCCAACCCTGTAATCCGATGCCGTTTGCCCCCAAAGGGCCGAAGAAATTCCCGCCAATCCGGAGGACTTCAGAAAAAGCCTCCGATTCATTTACATCAATCCTCCAAGCAGTGAGCTCGGAGGTCTTTGAGGTCGATGATTTCNAGGGCGGACTGCTCGCAGGAGGCAAGCTTGACCTTGGGCGCCATACCGGCTTCGAAAGCTTCCTGCCAACGCGCCGCGCAGAGACACCAGCAATCCCCGGCTTTCAGGCCNGGAAAATCGTATTCCGGAATAGGAGTGGACAAGTCATTGCCCATGGCGCGGCTAAAGGCGAGGAATTCTTCGGTCATTTGGGCGCAAACCACATGTCGGCCACCATCGCTCGGATCCGTCTCGCAACTGCCGTTGCGGTACCAGCCCGTACTCAATCGTTTGCAGCAGGGTTGCAACGGTTCGCCCAAGACATTCTTGGGTTCGCTTTTTTTAATCGGCGCGATCATGGACTTCATTCAATCCTCCCAGGTGGAATCGACAAGCAATAAAGAGAATTTCTTGCGTGACCCTGGTTACAAAACTGGCAGAGTAAGCGGGAATGTCCGAAACACTTTATGAACTATCCGGGTGGCTTTGGGGGAATCTGCTCTACTTGCTTCTTGGAGGCGGATTCTTCTTTGCCGTATTTTCTCGTTTCTCTCCCTTCAGGTATCTTGGGCATGGGCTGGCTTTGCTTTTGGGTAAGTGCGATGAACCGGATGCTCCGGGAGAAGTTTCCCATTTTCGGGCCTTGTGCAGCGCTCTTTCCGGGACCGTGGGCATGGGGAACGTCGCCGGAGTGGCGGTTGCCCTCACTCAAGGAGGGCCCGGAGCCCTCTTTTGGATGTGGGTTTGCGCCTTGTTGGGAATGGCCACGAAATTCTATACCTGTTCTTTGGCGGTGATGTATCGGGGGAAAGATGAAGATGGAGTGGAGCAGGGTGGCCCGATGTACTTCATAAGCGAAGGTTTGGGCAGCAGATGGAAACCCCTCGCGGTGTTCTTTGCCACCTGCGGAACGTTCGGCTGTCTTCCTCTTTTGCAGTCCAACCAGTTAACGCAAATCGTTCGATCGATGTTTTTCGAACCTAAGGGTTGGTTCGTGGGTTCGGGCAATGCAGTCCTACTCGGAAATGGGCTTTTCGGTCTTCTTCTGGCCTTTCTGGTGGGTCTGGTGGTCATTGGAGGGATTCGTCGAATCGGATCGGTGGCTGCCCGACTGGTTCCCGGAATGATTCTCCTTTATGCGGCCGTTTCCCTGCTCATTCTGACGCTTTACGCCGAACGAATTCTTCCTGCCTTTGCAGTGATTTTATCGGACGCGTTTACGGGTAGGGCCATGGCCGGAGGGGCACTGGGCATGGTCATCGTAACCGGAGTTCGCCGAGCCGCGTTTTCCAACGAGGCCGGAATGGGTACGGAGGCCATGGCCCACGGGGCGGCGAGAACCAAAGAGCCGATTCGCGAAGGATTGGTGGCCATGTGGGGACCCGTGATCGATACGCTGCTCATGTGCACGCTCACGGGGTTGGTTCTGTTGGTGACCGATTCATGGCAATCGGGCCAAGAGGATGGAGTTCTTCTGACCACCTCCGCCTTTGAAACCGCGTTACCCGGAACCGGACCCTATCTGTTGCTCATTGCGGTTCTCTGCCTTAGTTTTTCCTCGATGATCGGATTCTCCTACTATGTGGTGAAATGCGGGTGTTTTCTTTTCGGACAGAAGGCGCGTTTGCCGATGCTTGGTTTTTATTTGCTGACCATCGTCGTTTCCTCCCTAGTCAGAATGGGGGACGTGATCAATTTTCTGGACATCGCCTTCGGATTGATGGCAATCCCCACGATTTGGTCGACGATTCTCCTTGCACCCCGTGTCAATGAGGCCGCCCGTTCCTACTTTGCCCAACTGGGCAAGGCTCATTGAGGGTGGTCCGAAGCCAGCGCTACCTTGTGGGCGGGGCGACCTCCTCGATCTGGGCGCCTGCTTGCGGATCAATGATCAGCAAGGCAAACCGTGAAACTTGGTTGAGATCATCCGTGTTGAGCGATGCGTATTCGAATTTGCCCCGCAAATCAGTGTAGCCGTCCTTGTAGAACCGTACCTGACCGTTGTTCATGCGGGCATAGGCTTTGACGTAAACTGTGGGGATTGGCTTGCCGGAAATCTTATCGAGTACCCGAACGCGACCATATTCTTCGGACACTTCTGCGTTCAGTCGGTTGGAATAATAGGCTTGGGCCTTTCGTTTTCCTCCGGCTTCAATTTCAATCATGACGTTTTGCCTGCGATAATTTTCAGGCAAGCGGTAAGTGGTTCTTTTTTCCCCTTCGGCAATCTCAAGGCTTTCCTCGCCATCGGGAGAGACCAGCGTGAAATGCTCCGCATCGTTCTTTGCGAAAGGTTGCCGAGAAAACAGCAGTTCGACTTCCATCGGATAAAAACGGATTCTGGCTCCCTCGATGTTGTTGTGTTCGATGCGAATCTGATCCCCGAGGAATTCAAAGGAGAAAGTCGGTTCGGTGTCCGCGAGTTGGTCCATTTGCTGGTTACGATCCTCCTCATCGATTATCTTCGGATCGAGTCCGGCCTTGGCTTCGCTCAGATGAGCCCGAGCCTCGGCAAACAACGTCCGCCATCGATCGATGCCGAATCGTTCGTATCGCTTGGCGATTTCTTCGGCTTTCCGAAGTTCCAATCGATAAAAGGCCGCATTCACGGCAAAGTAATCATATTGTAATTTCTCTCTCACCTGTTCTTTTTCAACCTGGTCGAAATGAGCCAATCCCTCTTCGATCCGGTCCTGCGCAAACAAATAATAACAGAGAGCCAAGTGGTCCTGCTGATCGAGGGTGGGTTTGTATTTGAGAACCTCGAGCAACTTCAGGTATTGGGCATGAAGGCGGTTGTTGAGGATTCGTCTTTCCTTTCCCAGGCGGTGAGCGCGGGCATGGACCAGGGGAGCATATTCCAATTGCTCGTACCAACCACGGTCCGTTGGATCGAGCTTGAGCAGAGGACTGTCGATCCATAATCCGCATTGGCTGGCAAGGGAGGACTTGGCGAGGAAGGGTTTGAATCGGTCCATGTCCTGGTGGTAAAGGGAATAGGACCAAAGCGTGGAATGATAATGGTAACGGTTTTCCAGTAGTTGGAGCAGGCTGTCATAGAAGGCTTTTCCCGAACCTCCCTCGCTTTTCTTGCGCAAACGGAAGGCAATTTTGGAAAGATCCGCGCGGTTTAGGTTGTTTGCCTTCAAGTAGTCGAGAACGTCCCGGTCGGTTCCGTTTTGAGAAATCCATGCCCAGGAGCTTTTGTCTTTTTCACTCAATTCCTCAACCACCTTGAAGGAGACTGACGGAGCCGAGGCCACGGATTGCCCACCTGCGGATGCACGGGCAGGATACATTTCGAAGACCCCTTTTTCGGGGAAATAAAACGAGCTCTCGAAGGTCTGAGTGGAGTAGGCATCCAGCGTAATGGGAATGCTGCGAACGGTTTTCGTGCGGTTAAGCGGCAAGGACCCGTTGGGCAGATGCAGAAGCAGACGGAGTTTTCGGCGGGAGGAGCTTGGGTTGGTCAGGACAACGATTGAACCGTAGGGAATGCCCGGCAGAAATTCCTCGTCCGTGAAGTTGTCGATTCTTTCTCCCTTTTCATAACGGTAGCGTGAATCGAGCCGGTAGTGTCTTTGACTGATCAGAACCTCGCTTTTCTTGGCTTTTTCGGAGGGAGACAGTTGTTCGTGGAAGAGCAGCAAACCTTGCTTGGGTTCGAGGGTGACCGATCTTCCGTCTATTTCCGTTTCGGTTTCCTGAGGATCGAAAGGCAAGTCGAGCACTCCCAGGGCGAGAAGCATTTCAGTCGGGTTCTTGGTCGCGTAGATTAAATTTCCCGAAAGAAAAGGACCTTTTTTTCCCGATGCCAGATGCAATGCGTAATCGCTCCAGAAGGAATGATGGGGAACCAGGCCCGGATTTCGCGCATTGGCCCGGGTTACCTTATGGTAATCACTCTCGGCCCACTCCATGACCTCACCGGTCTTGCGGTAAAAGGTGCGGGCTTGCGCGCGAAGTCCCAAGCTCGATTCCAATGGGTAAAACGCTTCACTCGCAAAAGACTCGGCTTCGAGCTGTGCGTTAGGGGCCATGGATCCTTTGAGCGAGACGGAGGCATCTACGAAATCGGCGGACTCGTCAAGAGAAAGCTTTTTGATTATTTCGCTTTGAGCGGATTCGCCTCTTCCATCCATGGACGAGTTCAACCGCAAGCCTTCCGATAAGGGAACAGGAGCCGCCGCAACACTAGCGGTCCTTCGAAAGGCCATGTTCTTCATCGCTGATTTGGCTTTTGCGGCGACTCGATCCAGTTGTTGGAAATCGCCTCCTTTCGTCTCCATGGATGAACTTTGCAGCGCAGTTTCAAAGAGTCGATCGAAACGATCAAGGTCGGGGGGGGCCATCTCGGTCTTGTCCGAGAGATGCCGGCTGATTTCTCTGGCTGAGGCAAATCGGGTCGTGGAAAGCAAGGCTTTCTCAAAGGCATTAAGTTGATCGAACCGTATGGGCTCGAGGTATTTGGAGAGGTCGTTCCGCAGAAGCCAATCGTCCACGAAGGTCGGTTCCTTCTTGTTTTTCAGGTAAGGCTTGATCACTTCGTCAAAGAAATTCGGATCTTTCCGGTAGAGGAAAAAATGAAGTTCGTGACAGGCATGGGTTCGGTATTTTTCGGATTTTTCCTCTTTTTCGAGATTCGGCCAATCAAGTAAGAATTCAAATTCCCGAAATTGGGAATTCGAATTCAGGGTCACAAGCAGATCATAGGCATCCTTGAGGGAATCGATGGCTCGGAACCGGGCGGTGGTGAAATCATCAATCCGAAAGCCCTCTTCCGCGATCAGTTTGGTCACTTGTTTCTTCTTCGCATACGCGGTATCCATATTCAAATCCGTCGCCATTCTAAGCTCCCGCCGGAGGGTCTGCGAGTCAGGCAGAGGGATATCCAATGATGCCTGCCGGATGGGGTCCAGGGCGATCAAACGAAGCATCCGGTATCCCTTGCCCGCTGGAATTTCTATACTGATTTCCCCGTCTTCATTGGGTCGGAGATTGCTTTGCAAGAGGGTTCCGTGAGCGAGGAAGTCAAGGTTTGCCTGATCTCTGAGCCCACCTTGAATTCCGCCAATCGCGTTGATGGCCGCCGGTCTTATTTGATCGGCCGCCTCCAACAAGTCTTCGTAATCTTTGCCGGATTCAGCCTCCTTCATTCCCGTTTCAGTCTTTCGAACGGACCAGGGATTGAGAATCAGCCCGGGTCGGGCGAGCAGATTACCCGGAAATTTGGACATGCTCTGACGTTCGAGGACGTAGCGGTACTCTTCCCCAATGTCACGTTCTTCGACGTAACGGGTTTTTGGGGGCGAGAAATCCATGGATGAAGGAGAAGGCATGGGATCCGTTTGAAGAAGCCTGTAGGCATCAAAGGGGGGGAGGTATGCGGTTCCAAAAACGTGAAGCCGGGCAGAGGGTAGGGCATTGGACAATCGGATGACGAGTTTCTGGTTCTCCGGTCTGATCGAGGCAATGCTCAACGGAGCTCCGTAAGTTCGTTCAAGAATATGGTTCGGGGAAACTGCAAAGCCGGACTTCTTCTCCCCTTTGATCACGCGAATGCGTAGGCTGTGGGAGCTTGGGTGATGATGAAGTTCAAACTCTCCCGCGGGTAAGCCAGCCAGTGCGATCAGTCCGGGCATAGAGCGGATTTTATCCGAATGATCGAAGGCAAAATCTCCTCCCGATCTTTTTTCGAAAAGGGAAAACTCATTGGCTTTGAAACGGTTTCCGAGCCTTGGAAAGGGGAGGGTGAGGGTCTCTCCTTGGATCGCGTGAAGCAGAGTGGGTAAGGTCGATCTTCCCCTTGCGAGTTTTTCCAGCATCCATTTTCGAGGATTGGCGACTTGAGCTTGGATCCACTCGATATTGGCAAGAAGACCTAGCCCGACTCTTCCTTCCCGGTCAGTTTTCAAGGTATGGGTTCGGGTTCTTCTGAAGTCGACGTGTTTGAAGGTAAGAGGCATTGAATAGTCGACCAAGGGCTCGCCGTTTTTTCCACGAACTTCCAGAACGAATCCACTTGCGGATCGATGAAGGAGCGGGATGGCNACTTCGTTCCCATGATCCATGCCGTTGATGGTGATCGAAAAACCGTCTTTCAAATCGATGGTTTTCGCGGCGCTTAGGTTTTCCACCTTCGCCTCGAGAAACGCCTGAAGACGTTGCATTCTTTCGGGAACCCGAAATTCGTGGACGTATTCCTTGGTCGAATCCAATTGATCAATGGGTACTTCCATCCGGGTGGGTTGGTTGTCATGATCGAAGGTAATGAGAACGAGCTTACAGTCTTCCAATAGCTTCAGAGAGGTGGGGAATCCGTTGATGCGAAGACTTGGACGGATCAGCAGGGACGCTTTTTCTCCAGCGCGCAGGGATTCGCGGTCGACGTGAAAACCAACCTTAAGGCTGTAGTTTTCTCCAAGATGAGCGAAGCGGGCAAGGCTCGCAAAATCCCCATCCCTGAGGATGACCGTACGATTGCCCGGTTCGTTGCTGAACGGGATGAGGATGACGCCATTCTTGGGTGAGTATTCCTTTCCATTCAGCCAAAGCGTGGCGTTTTCCTTCAGACGGTTGCTTTCGTCAAGGATTTTGAATTCGTGCCCCGCCGGACCGATTTTACCGAGCAAGCGAAGGGCGCCTTTGCGGACCAGGGCTCGGCTGGAAATTCCGTTGCCGATGAATTCCACCACATAGGTACCTCTCTTTTTGAGATCGGGAAAAGAGACGGTTCGCAGGTTTCGGCGGATCGGAGGAAGGTCGCTTTCGATCAACCGCTCGCGGGTGGCGGAAAGACCGTCCAACTCGATGGCAGTGCTGACCTCTTTNCCGTGTTTCAGGTAATAGTTGAAGGCATTGATTTCAAATTCCTTGACCATCAGTTTATCGATGTTCTTGGTCCAAATTTTGAGATTNACCTTTTCGTCGGGGGCAAAGCTTCGCCCGTTGTCGGGAGCAAAAGACAAATCGGTTCTTTCCTTAAGGCTTTTGAGCTGCCCGGTCGAAAGCATGGAAAACCATCTTTCCGCATCTCCTTTTCCCGCGGTCAGCTTTGCCTCGGCAAAAATTGGTTTGAGGAACTGATCCGTAAGAAATTTCGAAAACGAATCAAAGTTTGCGTCTTCCTTGAAGAAATGGAGGAGCATCGAGCGGACAAGCGGAAGGTCCTGGCGGATGGGCGGATAGCATCCGTAGTTGATGAAATCTTCGTTNAAATTAACCGGNCGGGCNCCCGGCTCTTTCATTTGNGATTGGATCCATTCCTTTCGCAAATAGGAAACCGGACGGGGTAAGGCCAAATATTCCATGAGCATTTCCCTGTCCCAATCACCAAGAGATCTCTTGTGGGCGAGAAAATTGTACAAAACGTTTGCCTTGAGGGAATTGAATGCCGGGGAAAGAGTTCTCACAAAAAGAATTTGCCGGTTGAGCCAGTCCGTTTTCTCTGACGTTTCCGCCTCTGTATCTATGTCCGCAGACGGACGAAGGCGGGAGAGATAGCTTTGAACGAAAAGATTGGAGCTGAGAAGTTTGGGATCCAATTCCAGAAGCTCTTCCAATTGNGTCTTGGTTAGATTGCGGTGTATCTGCAATGATCCGAAACCGCGACTTTTGGGGTCCCGCAAATCCATGTGAATCAGCTTCGTGAGATTGGGAACGTCCGGGTAAACGAGCCGTTTCAGGAAATCCTGCAGAAGAACGGCGTTGAGCTTGGAGGCATCGACGTTTCGAAGGCCTCGTTGTTCAAACCCCTGCATGTTCTTCTCTTTGACCGCATTCTGGTAGAACCATTCGTACGAGACGTCCTTCGGGTCCAGTTTTGTGGGATGGGCGGGTTTTCTGCCTTCGACAAGCCGACTGTGGTTGAAGCGAAGACGAAGTCTATCCATTAGGTAAGCCAGGGATTTGCTTGGGTTTTTGTCGTAAGTCAAGAGAGCTTGCCGGTTGCGGATTTCTCGGACTCTCGAGGTTTCCCCGTAGCGCTTTGTCCATGCGGAGAGCATCCGCTCGACGTCGAGATGGGAGCCTCGGTTTTGGGCGTGGAGAGCATGATAGTAGTAGAAGTCCCTGGTACCGGGGATCAAATCCCGGAGGGTCTCGGATCGATCGGGAGAAAGAGCGAAATCCTCGATATATCCGATGGAGTTTGCCAAAGTCGCTTCAGTGAATCCAAGCGTAAGAGGGAGGAGGCGGAGGAGGGTTTTTAATTTCATTGCATTGATGTTTGCGGATTAATCAGGAAAAAGGCTTGCGGAAATGAAGAGTAGGACGAACCGATCGGAGATTTCTTAGAAAAAAACCTGAAAAAATTTCATTCGCCGATGGTATGAACTATTCTCCGTAGGGAATCCAAACGTTCTTCACCTCGGTCGCCTGATGGAGGAATTCCTTCCCTTCACCCTTCATGGAATCCAGCCAATCCCGGGCGAAACCGTGGTTGACCCAAGTGCGTTTGAGGTTGGTTGCGGAGGCTTTTTCAATGATTTCGGACTGGCCCGAAGACCCAAAATACCAAACCGCATCCAGATCCATGTGACCGGCAAGTGTCTCCGCCACCTCAGCGTGTTTGGCGGTGATCAGATTGACCACTCCTGAGGGGAGATCGGAGGTTTCGAAAACCTGATACAAATCGGTGGCTGAAAGTGGAAAAGGTTCGGATGGAATGGCTACGACGACGTTACCCATGGCGAGAGCGGGGGCCAGAAGAGAAACCATGCCAAGCAACGGATTTTCGTCCGGACAGATCATTCCGATCACTCCGACCGGTTCGTTCATCGCAAGGGCGACTCCCCTCAACGGGGCGCCGTGCACCGCTCCATCGAACTTGTCCGCCCAAGCCGCATAGGTGAAGAGCCGATCGATGGAAAGCTCGACCTCTCGATTGGCGGAAGCCAGGTCATCCCCGGTCATGGATGCGATGCGTTTTGCAAATTCCTCGGACCGCACCGCCAAGTTCTCTCCCAGGTAATAGAGAATTTGAGCCCTCAGGTGAGCGGTGGATTTCGCCCAAGATCTCGCGGAATTAGCCGCTTCCACCGCATTGCGTATATCCTTGCGGTTTCCATGACCGACCAGCCCGAGTTCCTTGCCTTGCGCGGAAAAGACCGGATAGGAATATCCGCTGTCGGGACGGGCCTGTTTGCCTCCGATGAACAGTTTGGGAGTTCGGTCAATCTCGGAAGCCGCCGGATCCGGGGAACCGGTCTTGGGTTCGATGGTTGCGAGGGTCTCTTCGGACGAGTGACGCGGTCGGGCATAAGCGCGCAGACCCTCCCATCCGCCCTCCCGTCCGAAACCGCTTTCTCTTCTCCCGCCAAAACCGGCGGAGGCATCGAATTGGTTGGTCGAATTGATCCACGCTACTCCGCAAACGATCTGGGGGGCCAGATCAAGGGCAAGGTTGACGTTTTCGGTCCAAATCGAAGCGGCCAATCCATAGCGGGTATTGTTGGCCAAAGCCACCGCCTCCTCGGGCGTTCGGAAGGTCGTGCCAACCAAAACGGGTCCGAAGATCTCTTCCTGCATCAATCGACAGGCAGGATCGACTTCGGTGATGAGGGTAGGGGGATAAAAGCATCCCAGTTCGGGAAGTTCGCAGGCTCCGACGTGGACCGTCCCCCCTTCCTTGAGGCCATCTTCGACCAAGTTGGTTATGGATTGGAGTTGCTTGGGGTCGACGATCGCTCCCAAGTCGATGGACTTGTCCAAAGGATCACCCACCCGGAGCTTATCCATGCGGTCTTTGAGTTTTTTGTGAAAGACCTCCGCCACTCCCTCCTGAACGAAGAGACGGGATCCGGCGCAACAGACTTGTCCCTGGTTGAACCAGATGGCGTCCACCAATCCCTCGACCGCACTGTCCAAATCGGCGTCATCGAAAACCAGATAAGGCGATTTTCCTCCAAGTTCCAGAGTGAGTTCCTTGCCCTGCCCCGCGATGGCTTCCCGAATTCTTCTTCCCACTGCGGTGGATCCGGTGAAAGCGACCTTGTCGATTCCTTGATGAGTGACCAGCATCTCACCGACACGTCCATCTCCGGTGATGAGGTTGACCACGCCCTTGGGAAGACCCGCTTCGCGACATATCTCTCCAAACAACAAAGCGGTGAGCGAAGTGTATTCGGCAGGCTTGAGCACCACCGTATTTCCCATGGCGAGAGCGGGGGCGATTTTCCAGGCAAGCATCAGGAGTGGGAAATTCCAGGGAATCACCTGACCGGCCACGCCAATTGCCCGATGATCGGCCATTTCCTTGTCCATCAACTGAGCCGCTCCCGCATGGTAGTAAAAATGGCGGGCAACCAGGGGTACGTCGATATCTCGACTTTCACGGATCGGTTTGCCGTTGTCCATGGATTCGAGGACGGCGAAAAGCCTCGAATGCTTCTGCACCAGACGGGCCAAGGCGTAGAGATGCTTGGCGCGGCCGGCTCCACCCAAATTCTCCCAAGCGGTTTGAGCATCGCGGGCGGACTTCACCGCCAGATCAACGTCTTCCTGCGTGGCTTGAGGAATTTGCGCCAAGGTCCGACCGTTGGAGGGATTTCGGCTTTCAAAGAATTCGCAGCCTGAGGGCTGATGAGATTCGCCGTTTAGGTACATACTCATCTTGCCCTCATGCTTGGCGATCCAAGCCAAGGCTTGATCAGGGCTTTCCGGAGCCTTTCCGTAATCCATCGTTTCCAAAATTTCCTTAACTTTCATAGTTCCTTATCCCATGGCGTGGCGGTGGGCGGCCGAGTAGTGACCGGTCACGAAATGTTCGAGTTGGCGTTCGATGTCTCCAAGCAGACTGGAGGCTCCGAAGCGGAAGAGATCGGGTTGTAGCCAACGGTCTCCCAATTCCTCTTTCATCAGAGCAAGGTAAGTGAGGGCATCCTTGGCTTTGGAGATTCCGCCGGCGGGTTTGTAGCCGACTCGAAAGCCGGTGCGGTCGAAGAAGTCTCTTATTTGCCGGACCATGGTGAGGCTGACGGGCAGCGTCGCGTTGACGCTTTCCTTGCCGGTGGAGGTCTTGATGAAATCGGCTCCGGCCATCATGCAGATCAGGGAGGCTCGCCCAACGTTGCGCAAGGTGCCCAGCTCTCCGGTCGCGAGAATCGCTTTGACGTGAGCTTCTCCACAGGCCTCGCGAAAGGCTTTCATCTCATCGTAAAGGGCCTGCCAATTCTGCGTGAGAACGTGTCTTCTGGAAATTACGATGTCAATTTCCTCGGCTCCTGCGTCCACGGATTCCGAGATCTCCGCAAGGCGCAGGGAATAGGGGGAGAGTCCGGCGGGGAATCCCGTGGAGACTGCTGCCACCGGGATGCCCGACCCCTCGAGTGCCCGAACCGCGGCACCGACCATCTCATGGTAAACGCAAATGGCGCCGGTAGTGATGCTTCCAGGATCGATGCCCAGTTGCTCGAGAAGATCTCCTCGTACGGGGAAGCGACCCTTTCGACAAAGCCTCCGAACCCGGTTCTCGGTGTCGTCTCCGGAAAGGGTGGTCAGATCGATGCAGGTAATGGCCTTGAGCAACCAAGCGGCCTGGTTGGCTTTTTTGATCGATCTGCGACCNGGCAGGGCCTTGCACCTTCTTTCAATTGCCGANGTGTTGGCTTGCACCGATGTNGCCCANTCGAGGTCGAGCTCGATTCCTGGGTTCCTGGGTATTTCTTGCACGAGGTTATTCACGTTGGTAAGATCTTGGGCGAAATGGAATTCTCCAACGATTTCGGATTTCTGGCAAGGGTCGAGTTTTCACGTTCTCCTGCCTTGCTCTTTGTCCGGCATCCTTCCAAGATAACATCAAACGCGTTTATCACTTAGTATGACCCTTTTCGAAAAAGCCCTTTCCGTTCGTCAAAACGCTCATGCTCCCTATTCGAATTTCAAGGTGGGGGCCGCTTTGCGCACGAAGAGTGGGAAAGAGTTCGTGGGGTGCAACGTGGAGAATGCGGCTTACCCTCAGGGTACCTGCGCCGAAGCCGGAGCGATCGCCGCGATGGTGGCGGCCGGAGAAACCGGGATCGATGAAATCTGGGTGGTTGCGAATTCCTCGGAGACGGTGGCTCCCTGCGGAGGCTGCCGGCAGAAACTCGCCGAGTTCTCTTCCCCGGAAACCCTGGTCGTACTTGCCGGAGTGGAGGGTGAACGGGAAAGACGGACCCTAGGGCAATTGCTCCCCGATTCCTTTTCCGGCGAACATTTGCCCTAGAGCATGAGCATCACCGGAATTCTTGCCAAGGTAAGGGAAGGATCCCTCCTTGATGCCGCGGAGATCCGCAACTTCGCCAACGGTTTGGCGGACGGAACGGTCAGTGATGCCCAAGCCGCGGCCTTTGCCATGGCGGTTTGCGTAAATGGGTTGTCGGAACCTGAACGAATCGAGCTTACGCTTGCGATGCGCGATTCCGGTCAGGTTCGTTCCTGGGCTTTGCCCGGGCCCGTGATCGACAAGCATTCCACGGGAGGGGTCGGCGATAACGCTTCGTTGGTTCTGGCTCCGGCGCTTGCCGTCTGCGGAGGGTTTGTCCCCATGGTCTCCGGTCGAGGATTGGGTCACACCGGTGGCACCTTGGACAAGTTGGAGGCCATACCGGGATACCAAACCGAAGTTTCCCCCGAACTGTTTCAAAAAGTCGTGGGGGAGGTGGGTTGCGCCATCGTCGGAGCCGCGGAGGGCATTGCGCCGGCCGACAAACGCCTGTACGCCATTCGAGATCTCACGGGAACCGTGGAGAGTGTGGATCTGATCACATCTTCCATCTTGTCCAAGAAACTGGCAGCGGGCTTGGAGGCATTGGTTCTTGACGTCAAAGTGGGCACGGGAGCTTTTCTCAGCAAAACCGAAGAGGCCCGGGCTTTGGCCGATTCGTTGGTGCGAGTGGCCAATGGCGCCGGGTGCCCGACGATCGCCCTGCTGACAGATATGAACGAACCGCTGGCCACTTCCGCAGGCAATGCCTTGGAAGTCGAGTCCGCTCTCAGGGTCTTGCGTAACGAACCGGGAGAAGAGCGGCTTTTGGAAGTCTGCCTAGCCCTCGGATCGAAGCTTATGGTTGCATCCGGTCTGGCGGAAAGCGAAAGTTTGGCGGAGGAAAGGCTTTTGGACTCCCTCAAGTCAGGTCGTGCGGCGGAGAAATTCGGAAAAATGATTGCGGAGCTTGGAGGTCCTTCCGATTTCGTCGAGCGACCGGAAAAACATTTGCCCAAACCCAAGGTCGTTTTCGAGTACCCTGCGAAATCCTCCGGCTTTCTCGCGGGCATGAACGGCCGGATTTTGGGCGAGGCCGTGATCGAACTGGGAGGAGGGCGAAAAAGGGCGAATGACTCGCTCGACCACTCCGTTGGTCTCGACCGAATCGTTCGTCTGGGAACCGAGATTCAGGCGGGAGATCCGCTTTTGCGTATCGGTGCGGTTGATGATGCCTCGGCCAGGCGGGTTTCATCTCTTCTGGATGATGCCTTCGTTTTTTCCGAAAATCCGAGCGAACCCCAGGCTCTCATACTTCAAACCCTACCATCCATCGAATGAGCAAGCACCTAACGATTATCGATCACCCCTTGGTTCAGCACAAGTTGAGCCTGATGCGACGCAAGGAAACTCCGAGCGCAACTTTCCGTCAACTGCTTTGGGAAACTTCCATGCTTTTGGCCTATGAGGTCACTCGAGACCTGCCCCTTACGACAATAAGTCTCGACACTCCCCTCTGCCGGATGCAAGCCCCCGTGATCGACGGCAAGAAACTGGCTTTGGTCTCGATTCTTCGGGCAGGCAACGGGTTGCTCGATGGCCTTCTTGAGGTCATTCCGGCGGCCCGAGTCGGTTTCGTCGGTCTTTACCGGGACGAGGAAACGCTGGAACCGGTCGAGTATTACCTCAAGGTGCCCCCCCAACTGGATCAGCGTCTGGTGATTGCGGTTGACCCCATGTTGGCTACGGGAAATTCCTCGGTTGCGGCGATCGAACGATTGAAGCGGGAGGGGGCCAATGACCTGAGAATGCTCTGCCTTCTGGCGGCTCCCGAAGGGGTCGAAAGAATGAAGGAAGCTCACCCCGACGTCCCCATTTTCACCGCCGCCTTGGATGAGAAGCTGAACGAACGCGGTTACATCGTTCCCGGCCTCGGCGATGCGGGAGACCGGATGTTCGGTACCAATTAG
>NZLE01000025.1 GCA_002692605.1 Opitutia bacterium | reverse complement strand
ATCCGATGACCGCCGATCTCAAGGACAGTCAAAGGGACCGCTGGATGGAATTCCCGTTGGGTTGAAGGACGTCATCTGCGTCGAGGGGCAACCCCTGACCGCAGCCAGTAGGATTCTGGAACACTACGTTTCTCCCTACGACGCAACCGTAACCCGAAAACTCAAGCAAGCGGGAGCAGTCCTTGCCGGGCGATTGAACCTCGATGAGTTCGCCATGGGTTCCTCCACCGAAAATTCCGCGTACGGGCCAACCCGCAACCCATGGAATTTGGATCATGTTCCGGGCGGAAGCAGTGGCGGCAGTTCGGCCGCAGTTGCGGCGCGGGAAACCCCCCTTTCCCTGGGCTCGGACACTGGTGGTTCCATTCGCCAGCCCGCCTCTCTCTGCGGAGTCGTAGGCATGAAACCGACCTATGGTATGGTTTCCCGCTTCGGGCTTGCAGCCTTCGCTTCCTCCCTCGACCAGATCGGGCCCTTTGCCCAAACCGTTCAAGATGCGGCCCTTCTGTTGGAGGTGATATCCGGGCACGACCCTCTGGATTCCACCAGTTATCCAGCGGAAGTCCCAAGCTATTCAAAGGCCCTGGAGAAAACTTCTCCGCCTAGAAAGATCGGACTACCCAAGGAGTTCTTTGGTCCTGGAATGGATGATGACGTGAGAAATGCAATTGAACAAACGATCTCCTTTTACGAATCGCATGGTTATGAAATGATCGAAATCTCTCTCCCGTCCACAGACCTTTCGATCCCCGTCTATTATGTGATTGCCACCGCCGAAGCGTCCTCAAATTTGGCTCGTTATGATGGAATTCGCTACACCTCCCGAAGTCCAAACGCGGAAAATGCCATCGACGTATACGCGAAGAGCCGAGGCGAAGGGTTCGGAGAGGAAGTCAAGCGTCGCTGCATTCTGGGCGCCTACGGACTAAGCAGCGGATATTACGACGCCTATTACCTCAAAGCCCAAAAGACCCGCACCCTGATTCGCAGAGATTTCGAAAGAGCCTTCGATGAGGTCGATGCAATCCTTACCCCCACTTCCCCTACCCCTGCCTTTCGATTCGGAGAAAAGAGCGAGGACCCGATCTCCATGTACCTCAGTGACGTGTACACCATTTCCACCAACTTAGCCGGCTTGCCCGGCATATCCGTGCCCTGCGGATTTTCAAAAACGGGACTCCCCATCGGGATGCAACTCATTGGCAAGGCTTTCGACGAAAGCACCCTTCTTTCGATTGCCCAGGATTTCGATCAGGCCCATGAATTCGGCAGGCAGGCTCCCAATCTTTGACCTTCTAAAATCAGATGAAATACGAAGCGGTCATAGGTCTTGAAGTTCACGTTCAATTGGACACGAAATCGAAGATGTTCACTCGTGTGGGCACCGGATTCGGCAAGCCTCCCAATTCCCTCACTGATGCCGTGGTATTGGGTTTGCCCGGAGCGCTCCCGGTGATGAATCGTGAAGCCATTGAGAAATCCATTAGGGTCGGACTGTTGCTTGGTTGTAAGATTGCCAAAGTGTGCAAATGGGACCGCAAAAATTACTTTTACCCGGATATGCCCAAGAATTACCAGATTTCTCAGTTCGATCAACCGATCTGCGAGGGTGGAGAGGTGGAAATTGAAATGCCGGGAGAATCGCCTGCAGTGATGGGCCCTCATCGGATGGTGAAGCTTACTCGCATTCATTTGGAAGAGGACGTGGGTAAGCTTACGCATTATGAGAGCGATAGCTTGGTGGACTACAACCGAGCGGGAAGTCCCCTTCTTGAGATTGTCAGCGAACCCGACCTCTTCTCTCCCGACGAAGTCTTCGCCTACTTGACTTCCCTTCGAAACTCTTTGGTCTCTGCAGCTATCTCGCCTTGCGACATGGAAAAAGGCCAGCTCCGTTGCGACGCAAACGTAAGTATCCGTCCGGTGGGCTCGGAGACCCTCGGAACCAAGGTCGAACTCAAAAATCTCAACACCATTTCAGGAGTCAGAAACGGGGTAGAATACGAAATCCGCAGACAGACGAAGGTGTTGGACGAAGGAGGGGAAATCTTTCAGGAAACCCGACGCTGGAACCCCGAGCAAAAGTACACCACTCCGATGCGGTCAAAGGAAATGGCTCACGATTACCGCTACTTTCCGGACCCGGACCTGATGCCCGTGCAAATCTCGGATGACTGGGTGGATAAGATTCGAGACCAACTGCCGGAAAAGCCCTTCGACAAACAAAGGCGATACCGAGACGAAATGAACTTGCCCTACTCCTCGACATCCGCCCTATGCGGAGACCGGTTGCTCTGTGAATTCTTCGAAACCGCCGCTGCCCTGACTGACGTTCCTGCGAAAGTGGCGAACTGGGTGGTCAACGATTTGCTTAGGGAATTGGGACAGACTAATTCCGAGGAAGATGAAGAAAACGCATCTTTGCCGCAACGATGCAAAGTGACTCCGAATATGCTCGCCGACCTGGTGAACCTCATCGAAGATGCGGTGATTTCCAACAATGTGGCCAAGGAAATTTTTCCGGAAATGTTCGCTTCCGGTAGGACCGCCAAAGAGATCATTGCGGAAAAAGGTTTGGAAATGCAATCGGATGGGGACGAAATCGAATCTCTCTGCGCCCAAGCGATTGCTTCCGACTCCGATGCCGCTGAAAAATTCAGAGGTGGGAAGGAAGGGGCGATAAATGCCCTGAAGGGAGTGGTAATGAAAGCCACCCGGGGACAGGCCAACCCCAAAGTGGTCGATGAAACCCTCCGGCGCCTCCTTGCTCAATGAGAAGTTCCCGTCGTGAATCTCTGATTTTGAGAAACCCCCACCTTGTTGAGATCGGGTCTCAAAAAAACCTTTCAAATGCGTTCGCGAAGTTGTATGATCTAGTGACCTCCTTTATGCGAAAATTCCCAAATCCAATTACCCTCTTTTCTGGCTTTGCCTTTCTTTGTTTCGCCTCGCATACGGCAGCCGAAATCAAGGAAACCCATAAGATCATCGAAGAGTGGATCGAGGTTGAGACTCTCATCTCCGAGGAAGCATCGACCTGGGCAAGCGAACAGGCTTCCTTAAGCGATCTGCTTGAAGCCTTGGAAAAAGACACTCTTACCTTGGATGAAAAACTCAAGATTTCTGAGGAGGAGGAATCCGGAGCCATAAAACAACGAACGGAACTGAACGACAGAAAAGAAAAGGCGGAGAAGGCCATGCAAACCCTTTTTCAAGGTTTGGGAACTATCCAAAGTCGTTTGGAAGATCTCCATCCCTTGTTGCCAAGTCCCCTTGCGGAAAGGTTATCCCCTTTTTGGGAAAAGTTAAAAACCGACCCCGAAAATCGAAGAATGCCTCTTAGGGAAAGAGTTGAGACCACGATCTCTCTGATGCAATCGATCCATATCTTTCAACGTTCCGTTCTTCTCGAGCGTCAGGAATTCACTCTCAACGACGAACGGTCCAGAGAGTTTCAGGTGATCTACTTTGGATTGGGCGCGGCATACTTCGTCAATGAATCCGGCACCGTATCCGGTTACGGAATTCCCACAAGCAATGGATGGGCATGGACTCGCATGGATGAGATCGCAAAGGAAGTGATGACTGGAGTACAAATGCTTAAGAATCGAACGATGCCTCGGTTTCTGCAACTTCCTCTTCCCCAACCTTCGAAAATACAGCCATGAACGCAATTCGGATTCTGAGCGCTCTCTTGGTCTGGCTCGCCCCAGCCTGCCTAACGGCTGAAAGTATTCAAGACGTTAGGGTTGCGGCTCGTAGGGATCTGCAAAATGCGGTGCAGAAACTGGATGACCTCCGCAATCGGATCGAAAAGGAAAAGATTCCCTTAGTCGGTAAGGTGGAACAACTCGAAAGGGAAACCGCGAGGAAAAGAAATGAGCTGGACCGTCGGCTCCGGCTCCGTGATAACCGTGACGCCAACCTTGTGCAACTGCGCGAAGAGGTCGAGGACAGCGAGCGGGCGTTGGAAGTTTCCCTCGGTTTGCTTAAGGATTACGCCGGCAGTTGGCGACAGAGCACTCCTTCCGCCGAACAGAACCTTTGGGCCAAGCAAATGGCAACACACCTTAGCTCCCGAGGAGAAGAGTTGGATTCTTCCCTTAATGCTCATTTGAAGATTCTGAGCCTTTCCATGGATGCGGTCTTTAAGCAAGCGGGTGGCTTCATCTTCGCGGGTGAGGCAATCGTTCCTCCGGAGGGTGTCCGTGAGAAAGGGCATTTCCTCTCCTTGGGACCGGCGCTCTTCTTTTCGGGATCGGAAGGAAGCGCCGGTTTGTTGGAAAAGTCCTACGACTCCGATCGGTTTGCGTCCTTGGACTTGACCCCGGAATCCGTTCTGAGGGTCCAACCCTCGCGTCTCCTTCAAACTTCCGAAATGACTTCAAAGACCATTGCTCAGGCGATCAATGAACCGGCGGGTGGACTAGTAACCATGCCACTTGATCCGACGATGGGGAAAGCATACGTCATGGAGGGGGGGGAAGTCACTTTTGTCGAAGAACTGCAAAAGGGAGGTATCTGGATTTATCCCATCTTGTTCTTTGCCGGACTTTCCCTGCTTATCGCTCTCTACAAGGCTTTCCAGATTCTGAGCATTCCGTCTCCCATGGAACTGGCTTCTTTGGAGGGCGCCTTCGGAGGCCCTTTCGAGACCTTGCGTAAAACCGCGAAAGCGTATCAAGGTAAAGATCCTGAGATTTTGGAGGAAATTCTCTATGAGATTATAATCGATTTCCAAGTTAAGCTTGAGAAGGCCCTTCCCTTGATTGCCGTAACCGCGGCCACCGCTCCCCTCCTTGGACTCCTTGGAACGGTCACTGGCATGATTGACGTCTTTCGTCAGATCACCAATTTCGCCAACCCAGAAAACAGTGAATTGGCCCGAGGCATCTCCGAAGCTTTGGTAACAACGAAGTTTGGTTTGATCACAGCCATTCCATCTCTCATCGCTCACGCCCTTCTCTCTCGAAGAGTCCAAGGGGTGATTTCCAAACTCGAAGCCTTTTCGGCCCGCTTGGTCCACCTCAAAAGAGGATCCGTTTCCACGCCCGAGACCGAAGGGAAGAATGATGCATCCGCTGATTGAATTTCTCCAAAGCGCCAACAACGTTTGGGAAAAGGGTGGCTCCCTCATGCCCATCATTGGTCTTCTATCCTTTTACACTTACTGCCTTGCCTTTGACCTTTGGTTACGTCTGAGAACCGTGATTCCCAAGGATTTGAAGGCCTTCCCACGGGAAAAATGGGGAGCCTTCGAAGGAGGTGGAAGGGTAGACCGCATTTTACGGCACTGTCTTGCCGATCACAAGGATCCCAAAGAGACTCGTAGGCGTTTTGAGCAAATTCGGATCGCGGACTCCTCTTATTTACGTCGCCGCATTCGCTTTCTTTTGGTTCTGGCCAGCGCCGCTCCCCTGATTGGGCTA
Organism: Opitutia bacterium; assembly: GCA_002692605.1. Taxonomy (GTDB): domain Bacteria; phylum Verrucomicrobiota; class Verrucomicrobiia; order Opitutales; family Seribacteraceae; genus Seribacter. Next base: position 13,336 of record NZLE01000025.1, on the reverse strand, counting down.
CTTGGTACGGTGATCGGCATGCTGCAAACCTTCGATGGGCTGAGCATGCAGGACAGTTATAAGATGAATCAGGTTGCCAGTGGAATCTCCCAAGCTCTTGTCACCACTCAAGCCGGTCTGCTCGTAGCCATTCCCGCATTGGCATTCATTCATCTCTTACAAAGAAGGAGAAAGGACTGGTTGCATTGCATCAACCGCCTGGAAAGCCTGTCGATCCGCCAAGTCAGACCTTCGCAGCTATGAGATTGTACGGTAGAGCGCGTGCCTATGAGGAAAACGAAGTTGGAGCGATCAACGTTTCTCCATTGATCGACGTGGTTTTCATTTTGCTCATTTTCTTCATCGTATCCGCAACTTTCGTAAGCCTACCAGGGATTGAAGTCTCCCGTCCGAAGACTCAAACCGCGGAGTCTCTCGAAAAAAACTCGATCCTTTTTGCCCTTTCCCAAGAGAATCGAATTTTTCACGCAGGTGAGGAAATCGGTCTGAAGCAGATCCCATCCTTGATTGAACTGGCGAGCAAAGACCGAAAGAAACCAGTGGTCATCCAATCCGACGAATGGGCCGATGCGGCTCTACTGGCCAAAGTCATCCTGGAAGCAAGACGCAAAGCTCCATCCGTTTCCATTGCAACGAGAAAACCCAAATGAAACGGTTGCCAAAAAGTTTGCCCACGGACGAAGTTGAAATCAACGTCTCCCCACTCATTGACATGGTTTTCATCCTCCTGATCTTTTTTATTGTGGCGACCTCGTTCATCAATGAAACAGGTCTTACTTCCAAGTACAGGGATACCGCAAAAAACTCACTTTCCGACCAACCTCCCCTCTCCTTTCAATTGCCCTCTTCCGGTCAGCTTATGCAAAATGGATCGGTTGTCGGCCTGGAGGAGATCGCCCCAATCGTGCGAAACGCGAAGGGGAAAAGTAAATCTTTGATCCTCATACAAGTGTCACCTGGATCCAAGGCCGGATTGGCAACGCAAGTGATGGATCAGGCAATCCTCGGCGGAGCCGAGGCAGTCAAACTTAGTCCCCTGGCAAAATGAAGCCGAAGAAACATTCCTATGATGGGATCCCGGGAGTCGAAACGGAACGAGTCCGTGGTTCGAAAAGACTGAGCGTAATTTTCTCCCTTTTCATTTCAATAGCGTTGTTTTGTCTGCTCCCCCTATCCGAATTCATTCGTCAGGACGATTGGCTGGTTCGTTCCGTCGATGCTCCTACGTTCTCTCCTCCCCCACCCCCCAAATCTAAGATGGAGGAAAAATTGGAAAAGGATTTGCTTCGCCCCAAACCGGTCCCCAAGCTCCTTGAAAAAGCTCCCCTTCAGCTCGACACCTTGGCTTTGGATGCCACCTTGGAAGTGGGCCCAGGCGATTTCAAGTCTGCCTTCTCACTCGTTAGCTTTAATCCCAACGTAAAGGGTCTCGAACAGGAATTGGTCTTTGCTCTCCATGAGTTGGATCGCAATCCGTCCATAATCAGGCAAGGAGTTCTTCGCTATCCGGCTCATCTCAAGAGAAAAGGACTGGAAGGAGAAGTTAAGTTGCTTATTCAAATCGACGAGAAAGGAAGAGTCCAGGTGGCGGAAGTCGTTTCCAGCACCCATCCCGATTTCATCAAACCCTCCCGCGAAGCCGCGGAGGGCTCCATCTACGAATCACCCAAAAGAAACGGTGTTCCGGTCAAGGTTCAATTTTACCTGCCGGTCCGTTTCAGTTTGCTCAAATAATGAACCGTGCAATTCAATTTTTTCTTCTCTTCCCAAGCCTTCTTGCGGGAATGGCTCCAAAACCCGAATTGACCCGCGATTTTTGGAATAACCCAAGTTTCGTTCGTAGCTTTATGGGGGAATATGGATTCAGAAGCGAAATCGAGCCCAAAATCAGCCGATCCGAACAAGAGGTACTCAGGCAAGTCGTGGCCAAAGCCGAAAACCAACTGCTTGAGGCGATTGCGTATTTGGAGGCAGAAATCGATTCCGACAACAGCGCCGCTCTTGATTTCGCCTTGGCAACCATGTACTATCAGGCAAGCCGGCTCACCTCCGCCCGAAAGACCTACTTGCAGGCGATCAAAAAATTTCCTGCGTTTTTACGAGCTCATAAGAATCTTGGTTTCGTAAACCTTAATCTGAATGATTACGAAAACGCGTCTCTTCATCTGACCAAGGCGATCAGCTTGGGGGATGCGGACGGAGTGACTTACGTCGCTCTCGGCTTTTGCCAATTAAGTTTGGAACGATACCTTTCCGCGGAAAACGCTTACCGCATGGGACTCTTGCTTTTGCCCGAGAGCAAGGATGCGCGAAACGGTTTGGTCAATTGCTTTCTTTTCACGGAAAGATACCCTCAGGCCTTGGCTCTGCTCGACGAAATGTTGGAAAAGGATGCACACGACACCTTTTGCCATCGAGCTCGAGCCTCGGTTTTACAACAGATGGGACAAGACAAGAACGCAGCCGTTGCCTTGGAAACTCTAAAAAGAATGAAAAAGCTGAAGGCTTCCGATTACATGGTCTTGGGCGATCTCTATCACAACCTCTCCCTTTTCGAGAAATCCTTCGGTATTTACGAGGAAGCTCTTCGCCAAAAGGAGAAGCTCAGCCTCGAACAATACATTCGGGTTGCCCGGATTCTCATTGGCAGAGGATCCTACCAGGAAGGGTTTTCCTACCTGGATCAGATCGAAAGCATTTTCGGAAAAGGGTATTCGGAGGAAGACGAAAAGAAAATCCGACTCCTCCAAGCCGAGGTTTTGCGGGCAACGGGCAAAGATCAGTCCGCCCGTAAAATTTTAGAGGAAATCGTACGTAAGCATCCCCTGGAAGGAGAAGCCCTGTTAATCCTAGGTCAATTGGCGTGGAAGCAAAAGGACTACGCGGAAGCCAGTTTGAGATTCGAACGAGCCGCCAAGGATTCCGAGCATGAAGTGCGGGCTCTTATCGAGCACGCCCGAATGATGGTTTCCAAGAACCAATACGAAAAGGCCTCTTCTCTGCTCGAACGGGCCCAATCCATAGATCCTCAACCGAGAGTAGCCAAATACCTCAAATCGATCAATAACCTCCTGGCAAGCTCGAGGATACGCTTTTGACCTCGTCGGAAAAACTTGCTATCGTGTTTTCGTACCTTAGCTTCAAAACATGGTTTCCTTGCCTAGCCCACTTCGTCCCGTTCTTGCGTTTCTGACTCTTGCGCTCTCCCTGCATGCGCAGGTAAGCACCGAGTGGGATCAATCGAAGTCTTACGATCGGGGAGTCGTTGTCATTCATTCCGAAGAGCTTTATCTCGCCCATACTCAAGTTCCTTCAGGAGTGGAACTGACCAACGATCTCTATTGGCAAAAACTGGAGGACGAAGATCCCGACTCCCCGCCAAACGACCTACCCTCATCCGCCCCGTCAACGGGAACCGAACAGCCTGCGGAAACTCCTCTGCCCAATGGTTTGATTAACTTTTCGTGGGGTTTCAAAACCATAGAGGAGCATGATGCCGAGACTTATCTGACCGAGAGTAACATGGTCAAAAAATTCATCGATCCCGAAGACGCCCTTATTTCCTATTGGGGCCCCAGTGAGAATGGTGTCGTAGCCAATCTCACTTACCGTTTTGATTTCAATGGCACGCTCAAATCTGCGCGCGCTCGGATTGCCACCACCTCTCTCAATTACTCATCGAACTCCAATTACTCGGGTTCCGGATTCTCTTCCCTATGGGCATCCAAGGACGGATCCGAATGGAGCCGAATCTCCAACAACCCAACTCCTTCGGGAGAGTCCGCTTTGGTTGTTTTCGATGAACAGTTACCCGACTCTCTCATGGATGGCAGTCAGCTTTTTCTCAAAATTCAACTTCAGAGCAGCGATACTCCGACCGACTCCTATGCAACCGCTCGGTTTTCCAGCGCTTCTCTGAATGAAGTCGAGGACGTCTTTCATCTGGATGCAAATTACAGCGCCACCACGGATGACCCCGGTCGCACAAATTACAATTTGGGGGTAAACGAAGGCATCGCTTACGTACTTGCGAATTTGGAAACCTACAACCTCTATTCCGAAGCCCAGTACGGTTCCTCCGTCCTCTCCGCAATTGAACAAGGCAAGCTGATGGTTACTCAATCTCCTGGCGAATATGAACTAATCGGTCTCTCTGACTTCAACCAAACCATGAAACAACGAGTCCAGGAAAATGCCTTCGAATTGGGCTTCTCCTACCTCAACGAATTGATCACCGACCCGGCGACTTCGTCTGCGACCAAGGACAATGGCATTCGTTGGGGGATCACCTGGACTGATGATGAAAACGCCTCCTCCGCAACTCCCTACACACCGGGTTGGTTGTACTTGGAGCAACTCGGATGGGTTTGGACGAATGCTTCCGCTTTCCCATATTTTTACCAAGCCCCCTCCACGACCCAAGAAGGCTCTTGGATGTTTTTCGAAGAAGGGAGCGCCCCCCCTCGATTCTATCACTTTCAGACCCAATCCTGGATGACCATCGTGGAGTGATTTTTTCGATTCCCCATCCGCCCAATTAACTTGCACGCATCAACGCATCATGATATGTTGATGCGTTAAATGAATTCAGGTACTTCCATAAGAGGACTTTTCGAGGAGGAACGACCTCTGTTTTCGGTTGAATTCTTTCCTCCAAAAAACGAAGAGGGAGGAGAGCGAATGATCCGAACCGCAACTGCCCTGCAACCTCATCGACCGGACTTCGTTTCCATCACCTACGGAGCGGGCGGAGGGACCAGAAAAACCACCATGAGGTATGCGAAAATCCTCAAGGAAGAACATGGCTTCGAGGTCATGCCTCACCTGACATGCGTGGGGCACTCCAAAGATGAACTTTTGGAAATACTCGAAGGTTTCGCAGAAGCAGGCTTTCGCAACGTCATGGCCTTGCGGGGAGACCCGCCCCAAGGCGAAAGCGAGTTCAGGGTTACGGAGGGAGGCTTGCGATACGCCTCCGAACTCGTTGCCTTGATACGCGATCATTTTCCGGAGTTCGGCATTGGAGTCGGAGGTTACCCGGAAAAGCATCCGGAGGCTCCGGATTTCGAAACTGATATGAAAAACCTCAAAACCAAAACGGACGCTGGGGCTGATTTCATAACCACACAGCTCTTTTTTGATAACCAAGCCTATTTTAGTTTTGTCGAAAATTGCCGGAAGGCAGGTATTTTAATACCCATCCTACCCGGATTACTTCCGGCGTTGTCTTTGGGGCAGGTTCAAAGATTCTGTAAGATGTGCCAGGCCTTCCTCCCTCCGGAGCTCGAAAAGCAGCTTGAAGCAACCGATCCGCAAAAACATCCGGAAATCGGATCGAAGTGGACTTTGAACCAAGTTTCCGAACTCTTACGGGAAAACGGCCCCGGCTTTCACCTTTATGCTTTGAACAAATCCAAAAGCACCTTGGCGATTCTCGAAGGATTGTCTCTGGGCTCTTGAAACTCCAGATTCGGCAAGGAGACGGCAATTGAACCTCATGGTTTCGTGGCTATGGGCAGAGCGCTGAAATCAAGCGTTAATATGCTTTTCGCGCAGTCCGAACAAATGAAACAAATGAATTTCCGGATAATGCCAATATAATTACCATCATGCCGGGCGAACCGTTCAAATTCCCGAAACCTCCTCAATGCTTGCAGCCGATTTCAGGCGATCGAGAAATTCCTCGAAAACCTTATCCTTCCTTCTCTCCGTCAAATATTCGATAATTTTATCCAGAACCTCATCAAAGGGAGTGACCTTGGATGGATTCCGCTCCCGAAGAAGAATCAAATGCCAACCGAATTGGGTTCTAACGGGTTGGCTCAACTCTCCCTCCGCCAGAGAGAAGGCAGCTTGCTCGAACTCCGGAACCATCCTCCCCTTTCCGAAAGTGCCCAANTTTCCGTCGTTCCCNGCATCGTCGGACTCCAAGCGTACGGCATCCGNAAAGTCCATCCCTTTTTCAATCTTCTCTCGTAGAACTTTGACCGCCTGTTCCTGCTGCTCGAACTCCTGCTCCGAACTTGCCTTCTTGAGCAAATGAGAAGCCGTCAAAGTCTCTTCCGTCCGGAAAAGGTCCGGGCGCGACTCGTAATACTCCAAGGCATCCTTTTCGGAAACGGGTTCGCACGCGGATTCCTCCTCAAGCAATCGGTTGAACTGGATTTGGCTGGTGATTTCCTTTTTCAGATCTTCCTGATCCTTGATCACAGGGTGCTTTTGTTTTTGAAAGGCCTTTTTTCCACCGTTTTGCCTTAGCCATTGCTTCATGCCCTTAGCGACCTCCGCAGGATCGATCTGATAGTTCCTCCTCTTGCTTTCCTGAGCCATCAAGGCCTGATCAATCATTCTTTCCTTCGCCAAGTCAAAGGCCGCCAATTCGATGACCTCTCGCGGTTTGCCCGGCATGCCTCGGGCTACGCTTTCGAACAAGGCTTCGGCNTGCCTACCGATCGCCCAATCAGGGATGGTATTTTCGTTTACTTTAACGGACATTTCCCACTCATAAATCCAACCNGGGTGTCCTGCAAGTCGCTTCGAAGAAGATTCATCTCAATCTTGCTCAATGAAATTGACCTTTGGGANGTTACGCGCAAATTGTAATNTAGAACGAATTGATGAATTCCACCCGAAACGATACCTTAGACAGCTTTTGCGAATACCTTGCTGGTCAAGGTTTGAGGATGACCGACCAACGCCGCGGAGTATTCGAAGCCTTGTTCAAGCAAAGTGGTCACTTCACCGCGGAGCAACTGCTCATGGAAGCGCAGAGTTTGGATGAAACGGTATCCAGAGCCACCATCTACCGTTGCTTGCCCCTGCTTGTGGAAAGTGGTGTCGTCCGCAAGGTGGACGTTGGGCATGACAACAAATTTTACGCTCTTAATGACACGACGGAGACTTTCAAGGCCCAGGTCATTTGCGAGGACTGCGACCGCATCTTCGACGTAGACGCGCCATTCATGGAGTGGTACGGCAAGAACGTTTCGGAAAAGTTAGGCCTGCACGCGNANGACCAGCGCCTGCAAGTTCACGCCAAGTGCCCGAATTACGGNAAATCCGGCNCTTGTTCGGATACGAAATAAATCCACTCGCATGCCTAAGCTCGCAGAAGGGCCATCATTGCAAGTCTTCGCNNGNGCCGGTGAAGNGAAACCTCTCTCTTTCGAACAGAATGAAATCCTTCGNCTGAAAGAAGAGAAAAATGCCATTCTTCTTTGCCATAACTATCAGGTAAANGCCATNCANCAAATCTCGGACTATGTCGGAGACTCCCTTGGCTTGGCTAGACAAGCGGCGGAAACCGATGCGGANNTCATCGTTTTTTGCGGAGTTCATTTCATGGCTGAAACGGCGAAAATTCTTAACCCCGAGAAAACGGTATTACTTCCGGACATGGACGCGGGTTGCTCCCTTTCGGATTCCTGTCCAGCTGAAAAACTCTCTNTNTATCGAGAAAAGAACCCTGACGTCTACGTCGTAGCCTACGTCAATTGTTCCGCTGAGGTAAAAGCCTTGAGCGACGTGATCTGCACGAGCGGAAACGCGGTTCAAATCGTCAACCGCGTACCCTCAAACCGAGAAATTCTCTTCGTTCCGGATCAGAATTTAGGTCAATGGGTCATGGGTCAAACCAATCGAATGATGAAACTTTGGCCGGGCAGTTGCTACGCTCACGTTCTGTTCACCAAGGAATCCGTGGAAAGATGCCGACTTGAATACCCCGATGCCCCGGTCGTCGCTCATCCGGAATGCATGGATTCGGTCCGAGATCTTGCCGACGAAGTATGCAGCACCGAAAAGATGGTTTCCTTCTGCCGGGACAATCCGGCCGAAACCTTTATCATTCTTACGGAAACGGGAATGATGCANCGCTTGATTCGCGAACTTCCGGAAAAATCATTCGTCGCTGGTCCTACCGGACATTGCGCCTGCAATGATTGTCGCTTCATGAAAATGAATACCATACCCAANCTGTTGGAATGCCTGAAGGNCGGAAGGCCCTCCATTGAAATGGATGCCGAATTGATCCGAAAAGCCAAACTTCCCATCGAACGAATGCTCGAGTGGAGTTGAATTTTTTGACGATTTTCTCTCCTTTTTGAACGTTTTGATGGGAACGGAGTCTTACCTTACGAAGACCATAATTTTGTTTCAGTTTTAGTTTGTGTTTCAAAAGCCAAAAGNGCCGCATTTCAATTGCGGCGCTTTTTTTTACTGTGNAACCAATCCCTGTAGGCAAAGCGCCGATTCATTTCAAAGAGTAGCCGAGAGAGCTGAATCTCCGGAAGTTCCGAATAGGTTCAGGAAGACTTCTCCTCGGCAAAGCTCGAACCCATGATAACCTCGATCTTGGGAGGCAAGGGATCGGAATGATAGGATTTCCGATAGTTTTGCAGAATGGAAATGAAGTGGTTATTGACGATCGACCCTTTCNGAGCAACCAGAGNACCATTGTTGAGCCTCAAATCTTCCTGAATTCGCATCCCCTGTCGAAGNTCGGTCAATTCAATTGACTGCACCTGAGGACCTCCGTCGGCGTAGTTGCGAATCTTACTCAGNGCCTCCAGCCCTCCCGGCAAATAGATTCCACGGTTCTTCCATAATCGCATAGACTAAATTTAATAGTCAAATGAACTTTTCTAATCGGATTCATTAACAAATAAAACAGCTGCCTGGAGTGATTTTTTCCTCTTTAGGGTCAAAAGATAAGATTGCCGTTGAGGATTCCGTTGGGACTGTTAGTACAGGAAGTGCAATGAATGAAGTAACAATTAAGGGAGAAGTGAAATTCGTGGATGAAATCCGAGAATATGGGGCAAATGGGTTCAAGAAGCATCAGGTTGTGGTGGAAACCGGAGACGGACGTTGGGACAACCCCATCCCCGTTGAATTCATCAAGGATGCCATCGAAAAAAGCAAAGACCTGAAGACNGGAGACAAGGTATCCATNGAAGCTCGGGTCAATGGGCGCGAATGGCAAGGAAAAGACGGAGTGACCAAATGGTTCACCTCCATCAGCGGTTATAAGGTCGCAATCGAGGGCGGAAACGCAGAGAGCATCGAGCCTGACAGTTCATCCTACGACACCTTCGACGAGTACGATGACGGTCACGAGGATGAGGCGTTCTGATTAGAGCCTTCGCCTAGTCACCGTTTGGTCTCTGATTGCCANCACCCCTACCTAACGATCCATTTTCGCAGAAGGTATTCTACGAGGAGCGAAACGAGATCCTCAGACGGAATTGGAAACTTCGATCTTATTGGGAAANGGATTGCCGAAGTAGGANATGACGTAATTGTCGATCATTCGGATNAAGTGGTGAGTCACTTCCATTCCNTTGGGGGCCACCAAAGTTCCATTTGGCAAACGAAGTTCCTCCTGCAAGCGCATGCCTTCCTTGAGGTCACTGCATTCGACCCTAAGCTTTTCGGTTGAAGTTTGNGATTGCTCGAGAACTTCNGCGAGGGTTTGCAGAATTTCCGTTGAATAGCGTTCGGTTTGTTCCCTGATTCCATCTAAAATCTCTTTTTTTCCCATTCCTCTGCTCAAGCAATTTTCGTAGGTTTGAGCCAAGCGGATTACGGAAGCGGCCAAGCCTTCGGCCTGTTTTTCACGACCTGCCATGAATTCATCTTCGGCCAAAAGAGAAACAATCTTGGACACTCTCTTGATCCGAGGAATACGGGAAAGGATATCCTCCACAAATGCGGGAAATCCACTCATGATCATTTGGACTTCCGGGGAAACCTCNTCTCCGTTGNAAATCTTTTCCAGTTCGTTATCGGGGAGAGTCAGATAGCCCAAGTAGGAAAAAACGGTGGCCAATTCGATCCGCCAAATGTCGTCCATTCCCAATCTATCGGCAAGTTTGACGGCCAACTTCTTGACCCTCTGAGCCCGACCGAAAAAGAGGGGTTTGGAAGCCGAGAAAAGAGAGATCAAAGCGGAAACGGAGCCATTGAGCGTTTCTTCAAGCAATTCTTTCTCGGCTCGGATCAGGTTGTACTGCCTGAGAGCCTGCTCGAGGTTCTCCTTGAGCTTTTCGGAGGAGCAGGGTTTGTTGAGCAAGCGAAAGATTCCCCCGGAGGAAACGACCTCCGAGACTTCCTCGAAGTTTGCCACTCCGGTAAGCAATATGGTAACGGCGGAAGAGCCTCTTTGGCGCAACTCTCCCAGAAACTCGGCTCCATTCATTTCCGGCATGGAAAAGTCCGAAACCACCACCGCAAACGGTCCATCGCGGTCATAGATCTCAAGCCCTTCCTTGCCCGAGGATGCCACGGAAATCTCGTATTTCCGACCCAACGTCAATTTGAACCCCTGGAGAATGGATTCCTCGTCATCCACAAAGAGAATGCGATTGGTGAGAGGGTTTTTTTTCATGCTAGTAGAAATGAATTTCGATTCCGGCTAAGTCAACCTGACTTTGTCATCCTTCCATCCCAAAGGGGCTTCAAGCGCAAACAAAAGCTTAGGAGTCCGTCTCAGGTTCCGGCCCCTGCAGACAGTCCCCAATCCAATCAAGAACGGTTTCCACCACCATCCCCAGAGCATTGCCGGAAAAAAGATGATCCGCATCGGGAATCTCAACCAAATGCTTGGGCTCGTTCGCAAGGGAGAAAATCATCTTGGAATCCTCAAGCGGCACCACGTCATCAGCCGTCCCATGGACCAGCAACCATGGCACACGCACGGACTCGGCGCAAGAACTCGTGGAACCGATTTGATACATATCCTCCTTGAAGGTTTCCGACAACGGACAACTGGGATCTTCCCACATGCATCCCGAACCGGTTTTTTCCTGACCGAACTCGCGTTCGTAAAAGCCCTTCGTATCGACCATCCCCGCAAGCGAAACTAAAAACTTGATCCTCGAATCAATGGCGGCAGTCATTACGCCCACTGCTCCGCCCATGCTATGACCCGCATAAAAGACCCGATAGCCGAAAGTCTCGGCTGCGGAGAGAACCGCCTTCAGATCGCCGATTTCCTTTGAAATGGTGGAATCCCTGAAATTCCCGCCCGAAGCTCCGTTGCCGGAGAAGGAGAATCGCAGTACGGGCATCCCCTCTTCCGACAACGCATGAGCGAGCGCCAAGATCAGGGGCCGATTCTTGTTTCCAGTCACTCCATGACCAATCAGAAACAAATTGCGTGACCCTTCGGCTCCTTCGTGAAAACTGAAATCAAGGATTTCACCATGGGCGTTGGTTATCGTGTCGATCATGGCCGAAGAGATAGTTTTTTGGAAGGACGGTGGCAAGAACGCATTGCCAAAACGAATATTGGTTTCTTTAAAGATCCTTGTATTTGGAAGAGCTTCCCTTTGCCTTTTCCACAGGGTATTTGCGGGCATTGGCCTCGACCTTCTCCCTCACGATTTGCGAAACGTCCAAGCCGTGGCGGCCCGCCAGCATGATCGCATAGGCAAAGACGTCAGCCAATTCCTCCCGCAACCTCTGACGGTCAACCCGTTCGGCATCCCGATCCTTTTTCCAGAGAAACAATTCATTCAATTCGGCCGCCTCTATGGAAAGAGCCAACGCCAGGTTCTTGGAGTCATGGAATTGTTCCCAATCCCGCTCGTCACGGAACTGAACGAGCAGATCGTGCAACTCCTTAAACTCACTCAAAGCGAAACCTCCAGATCAGCAACGACTTGGTTCGCTCGATGACGAGCTTCCTCAAGAGAACCTCCCCGGGCAAGGGCCACGCCCATGCGGCGCTGTCCGCTTACTTCGGGCTTTCCGAACAAACGCAATTGCGTATCCGGTCGGTTCAGAGCGACGCCAAGATTCCCGAAGGAAGGACTGTTCGACTCTCCTCGAACCAAAACCACGCTCGATGCAGAGGGACCGAATTGACGAATGGCCGGAACCGGCAAATCAAGAATGGCTCGCGCATGAAGAGCAAATTGCGAAAGATCCTGAGAGATCATGGTGACCATGCCCGTATCATGCGGGCGAGGAGATACCTCGCTGAAAAGCACCTCATCCCCTTTCACGAAAAGTTCCACTCCAAAAACACCACGCCCACCGAGGGCATCGGTAATGCTCTTGGCGTAGGTTCGGGCCTCCGCCAGAGCCCGTCCAGACATGGGATGAGGTTGCCAGGATTCCCGGTAATCTCCGTCCACCTGGAGGTGACCGATGGGTTCGCAAAAGGAGGTGCCCTGAGAGTGTCGGACTGTCAGTTGGGTAATCTCATAGTCGAAATCCACAAATCCCTCCACAATCACCTTGCCTTGCCCGGCCCGCCCGCCCAGTTGAGCGTATTCCCACGCTTGCTTGACTTCTTCCGGCGCGCGTATCGTACTTTGCCCCTTGCCCGAAGAACTCATGATCGGTTTGACCACGCAAGGCATTCCAATCTCCCTGACCGCCTCGTCGAATTCGTCACGATCCGAGGCAAAGCGGAAGGGTGAAGTCTTCAAGCCAAGTTCCTCCGCGGCAAGCCTGCGTATGCCTTCACGGTTCATGGTCAACCGAGTGGCGCGAGCATTGGGAATAACCGCAACCGCTCCGGACTCTTCCAGTTCGACCAGCGCTTCGGTGGCGATCGCCTCGACCTCCGGAACCACCCAGTCGGGTTGTTCCTCCAAGATAACCTTGCGAAGAGCTTCTCCGTCCAACATCGAAAGTACGCGAGCCCGATCGGCGACTTGCATGGCAGGCGCGTTCGCATACGCATCGACTGCAATGACCTCCACTCCATATCTTTGAAGTTCGACAACCACCTCCTTGCCCAGCTCTCCCGACCCGCAAAGCAGAACTTTCGTTGACTTGGAACTGAAGGGAGTGCCTATGGAAACCGACATCACTACACTCTACTAAAACCGGAACCGTAGGGGTCGAGACAAAAAAGGGAAAAATTTAGTTTTGTCCTCGCAGAAAGTCGTGCCTTTATGGAGCCGACAAAACTCCTTTTAGGTCGCCGAATACTAACTTTCGAGTCCACGGATGGAAGACTTGGTACTTTTTCCGAATCGATCAATTGATACGCCCATACGCTTAGCCAACGGTACGAAAAGATTACTCAGTGGTGTGTTGTCCTGAGAATCATGAGCAACATAGGAACCGTGCCTGTATCCACCGCCAGCCAAAATGATGGGTAAATTTCGCCAGTCGTGAGAGGACGCATTCCCAAGATTAGATCCAAAAAGAACGGCCGTATTTGTGAGAAGTGAAGAGTCGCTTTCCTGATGGCTTTGCAAATCCCCAAGAAACTTGGCAAAGAGTGAAAATTCCTCTTTTTCTATGATTTCCAATTCATCAATCTTATTCTCATCCTTTCCATGGTGGGAAAGATTATGCCAGTCGGTTTTAACTCCAT
>NZLE01000024.1 GCA_002692605.1 Opitutia bacterium | reverse complement strand
GATGTTTCGTTCGTCCTCGATCAGAATATGCACTTCGGGCGCGTTGTGCGACACCATCAGCGAGGGGGGGGAGAAGATGCGTACGTCATTCCTTTCGGAAGAGAGGGCAAATATCTGATCCCATCGAATGCCCGTCAATTCCCAATCCTGCATTTGGAAAGGCAAGCTTGTGTTCAAACCGGGCAAACCGACAATTCCCTGAAAAGTATTCTGGGCAACGTTATTGGTTACGGTTCTGAACTGTCCGCTGGGTGTCCCATCCGCGTTGGCTATTTCAACCTGGGTGGTCTGTGCCGCCGGTTCTCCGAAGAGTCCGTCACTTCTCGGTCCTCGAGCGAATTTCGACCACTCCAAGCTACCGAACAGCGCGTCAATGCCCCGTTGGTTTTGCTCCGTCAGGTCGACCATCACAAAAATGGTATCGATCCGAGCAAGCGGAAGCGGTTGATCAAGCGATTCGATCATGCGACCAATCTCATCAATGTCGGCCTTGGTTCCATACACCAGGATCGCATTGCTCCTCTCGTCCGAGGAGATGGTGATGAAGTCGCTGAACTCATGAGCGCCATCCCCCGTTCCACCATCGGCCGAGGAAGCGCTCGGCGTGGCGTTCGCGTTGGCGGCGGGCGTGGGGGTTTTGGCCGTCGATGCGCTGGTGGGGCGGGCGGTTGTCTTTCGACCCTGCACCTGTTGCTTGATCCGTTGCTGATTTTTAATGACCTCATCCAGAATGGCTTGAATCTCCTTGGATTCGGCATGCTGGAGCTTGAAGAGTTTGCTCGTGGTTTTCATTTTCACCGGAGCGTCATAAGTCTCGAGAATGAACTTCAGGGTTTCGATGTTGTCCTTGCGCGTGACGATGATCAACTTCCCCGTTCTTTCGTCCGAATCGACTTGAGTGGTGCCTCCGAGAAAAGGTTTGAAACTGCCTTCGATCATGGCCTTCAGCTTGGTTTCCAGTTCTCTGGCTCCGGCGTGCTCGGTCGACCAAACGATCCATTCCATGCCCAAGTCATCCTTGCTGATCGACCGGTCGATGGTAGTGAGAAGTTTTTCCATTCTCTGCAGATTGAGTAGCGAATCCGTTGCCAGAATGCTGTTTGCCTTTTCGAAAACGATCAGACTCCCAACATTGGGAGTGGAAAAGGGGTTCAGCTGCTCCCTGACCTCAATGGCCGGAGCGTATTCCAGATGAAACATTTTCACGTAAATGCGCTGGCTCGGCTTGATTGCGGACGCGGGACCTTCCAGCCAAATCGGAACATGCACGTTGATGCCGGTCGCGGGAACCGCCTTGAAGAACTTTTCGTCAATCCGGCTGATGCCGATTCCGTTCATCGCCAACAAACTCTCCAGCGCCCGCAAGGTTTCTCTCTTGGTGAGTACGTCACGGCTATCGAAATTAATCTTCACCGCAGGCAAATTCTGAGGTCTGAGAATGTACCGACCGGTGATGACCTGAATCATATCCAGAATCATGTTGGTATCCTGATCCCTCAAACGCAAACGCTCGAGCGGATCGTCCAAGCCTTCGATCAAGGACAATTCCAGGGGATCCGAAAGGGTGCTGAAAGGCAAATCCTGATCTTCGGTCAGGCCGCCGACCGGGCTGACCGGAGCCGGAGGTTCGACGCCTTCGGTGACGGGCACTTGAGCAGAAACCGAATGGGGAATCAGCCAAAGGAAAGGAACGAGGAATAGTTTGAAAGAGATTTTCATTGTTTTATAAATTCGACCGAACTGACTTCAAAAGTCGCGTCATAGGTCGTCGGGTCATAGGGCCGGTTCTTGGGCGGATATTTCGGTTCGATCTTCACTTCGCTTAAAAACATGTAGGGACTCTCCTGCCTGATCAAGAGCGCGAATTCGTTTACGTCCTCATAACTTGCCCGGTCAAAGGTGATTCTCACCCGGTGTTGGGAATACCGATCCCGAACGTCGGTATCCAATTCCCGGTAATCTCGCTGAGGGAAAACCTTGTCCGCGAGGCTCGAAGCCCGGTTGCTCAAATTCTTTTTGTCATAGCTTTTGTTTTGCTGCTCCTGCTTTTGCAATTCCAAGGCTGCGTCGATGGCAGGCTTCAATCCGATCACGGTCTCCTGGCTGGCAATGGATTGGGAAGTCAGGCTCCATTCCTCGGAAATCATCACGGCGCTTTGCAGAGTCTTGAAGGCTGCGACCAAAAGAACCACCCAAACGGCGGCNACCAAGAGNATCTGCTCTCGATCGTTGAGACGGAAAAACAGTTTTTCCAAGTTCTTCATCCGGGCTCGCTTTCCTCCTCCGAAGTTTCCAATTCGGCTTGTTCGGCTTCCGGCTTTGCTTGTAACTCGATGAGCTCCAATTCAAGATCGAAAGTGGTTTTTCCGGCGGCGCTTTTCTTCCCGTCCTTTACGACCTCGGCCACCTCATTGAGCTTTAGCTTCTCCACGAAGGTGTTGACCGCTTCGACGGTCTGCGCGGAACCTTCCAGGGTNATTTCATTTCGGCTTTCGAAGTGAGCCTTGGTGAACCACAGGGCGGGCTGATCTCCGCTCCCTCCCCGATGAACCGCAACACGTCCCAAAGCCCCGAACGGATCAATCCCGCCAAGCTTGTTCTGCTTGAGCTTTTCGAGAAGCTTCTGGGATTCGATCACCAAGGGGACTTCCGCCGCCATTCGTTGAGCGACGGTTTTCTTGTCGTCCAATTTAACCTCCGCAATCTTAACTCCAAGAAAAAGGATGACCAAAGCCGCCATACCCAGGGTCCAACCGAGAACCCCNTTCCAGCGCATGCGGGCCTGCCGCCGCCTCTTGCGTTCGTAAAACTTGTAGGNGGGCGGGCGCAGATCCACGTCCCAAAGAGATGCTCCGGAAATCGTCGTTTCCTGCTCCAGTTCCAGGGTGGGATCCTTGCCTTCCAACCACTGATGCTCGAAGTGGAAGAAACCGTCCTTCATCCGACTGACCTCNCCCGTGACCAAAATATCCGGAGACACCTCGTATCTTTCCAAATCCATCAGGGAAAGAAGTTTCCCCCTTGCCTGCTCCACCGATTCCTCATCCTCCATCTCGATGGGAAGGGAGAAAACGAAATCAGGGACACCCACGCCCGCTTCGAAGGATGCCGCGGTCAGGGTATCCTCATGGATCAGAAAGGCCACCGTGGGGACCTCGAATTCCTTGCCGAACAAAGANACGAAGGAGGGAAAGACCCGCCTGAACATTTCCAGGTTTTGCCAACCCAGTTGCCTCAATTTGGAGAAGGGACAAGCGAAAAGAAGCATCTTCTCGGCNTCCAGCGAGGCGTGAAAGCCCCATGCCAATTGATCCACCGGATAAGGAGAGAACCTTTCCTCACTCAAGGCGANCTGGGCAATCTCATAAAAATCCTCCTCTTTGGCCTGAGCGGGCAAAGGAATGGTTTCGCAAAAGAAATGCTCTCCGGGAATGCGCAAGGTAACCTCACGCAGAACTCCCACCGGCAAATCCGGAGACTCTTCGGAACTATCGGCCATTCGGGCAGGCTCCGGTTCTGCGTATGGTTCGCATGGTAAAGGTCATGATGGGTAGTTCACGGCGGGAACGGCGAATGTCTCCACCCTTCTCTCCNGTAATCATCAAAAAGTAGTTCAATTCCATGCTTCAGTCGATCAAATTTTCGTTTTCTCGCAAGGACAGGACGCGGAAGGGGTATTGGATTTTTTGGTTCTGCTTGCTCCTCGCTTTGCTTGGAGTTTTGGGAATGTTGCTCCCCGGTCGCGGTCCTTTTCCTTCCAGACCCAACACGGCATGCAATTGAAAGTTCGCCTTGCCTTTGGAAACCGTGATCAGAACCCGGAACATGGTCGCGGTTGCGCTCAGGTTGATTCCCCGCCTTTCCGCAAGTTGGCGGAGTTTCGGATCGTTCAGAGAGGTGTAGTACGGATCGGTGGATGAGTTGCCTGGACCTTCCATGATTTCTTCGTAAAGGCGTTCGTCATCTCCGCAAAGGAACTTNATCAGGAATGGACTCAACCCATTGACGTTGACCGTGTCTCGGTTGAAGAAGGAAAAGGAATCCCGGAAGTTTTGCAGGTTCTGGGTCTCACTTCCCAACGAATCGTAAAAGATTCCCGAATAATCGGGGTCGTCCTCATCATAGGCGAAGCCTTTGATCATGCGGAATTCCTCAAAATTCTCGATTTTCTTACCGGGCGTGAAATAGGGAGGATCGAGATCTTCGTAGTANTCGTCTTCCGCTCCCTCGTCCCGGTCCTCGTCGTCCGCATCCTGCCAATCCATCAGAGCATCGTAGAAAGGCTGGCCGTCATCCTCATCGACCAGCGAATCCTCTTCCGCCCGCATCACCGAAAACAGGGCTACCAAATCCTTTTGGTTGGTCTTGGAGAAAGGGACCTTGGCGGATTCGTCGATCAGTTGAATCGACCACTTCACCGGCGATTGCCTCTCCTCGTCNCCAAAATCGTCGGAAACCATCAGTTTTCCGGTATCGATTCCGGAATATTCGATCGGATTGCCCCACCCTTGCCCAGGAGCGTGGAGGGTACCCTCAATCATCTTGAATTCGTTGAGCACGCCAACCGCCAGATCCAGCGCGGAGTAGGCGTAAGTGCGCAAATCATCCCGCTTGTGAAATTGGCTGACGTGCCTCAGTTCCTGGACCGTTTCCTTCATCAGACGGAGGGAAAGCACCCCGAGCAGCACAATCAGAGCGAGGACGAAAACGAGGATTGATCCCTTGGATTTGCGGAATTTGCTCAAAAAGGTTCCTCCTCCAGGCCCGTGGGGGCGAGTTTTTCGATAGCCAGGGATACGGTGCGCACCAAGTCCTCCTCCTCCCAGCGAAAGACCAGTTTCACGAAGGCGGGCACCCGGTATTTTCCCGTCTGCACGTTCTCGTCCAAATCCTCCATGATTTCCCATTCCTTGATGTCATCCGGGCCATCATCCTCCTCTCCGTAGTAGCAGTAATAGATTTCACTGCAGAACGGACTGATCAAAGTCTTCTTGAGTTCGTCCTCGTCCTCCGGTTCCAGTCGGCCCTCGTCATTCTTTTCCAATTCCTGCAACTCCGAAAACCAAAGAAAGCTCAAGCCCTCCCGATCGTCGAAATACAGGTAGACGTGAGCCCTTGTCGCCACTCCCTTGGGCCATACGAAAAGGGGTGGCGCCTCCCGAAGATAAAAGTGAACCAAAGGGGAGTCGGACTCCGAAAAACCCACCGGTCTCTGCAAGTCCACCGCCTGATCTCCCTGCTTGGTCACCGCAGGCAGCGTGGCTTCCTCCAGGACCGCGGTCAGGAAGTGGGCCACCCCATTGACGTGCGCATCAAACGCATCTCGGGTTGCCGGACGATTGGCCCAGGCCTGAGCCAGAGTGACCAGCAAGGCGCTGGCCGCCGCCAAAACCAGTCCGCCCAGAGCCATGGCCAGCAGGACCTCTACCATGGTAAATCCTCTGATCCTCCTCATGGGTTTCTGCGAGCCTCCCTGATTTCTCGAATTTTGTCCCTCTTGTCCTCCAACAAACGACTTCTCTCGGTGGCGAAATCGGAATTCCTCCCCCACGCCGGTCGGTACACCAGCATCTGGGACACCCGTTGACCCGGTTCGATTCCCAGTTCATCGTTCCCATCGTAATCGAGCGTCAGACGGACCTTATAAAGATCCAGGACCTCGGTCATATCAATCTCCGTCTCCCATTTCACTTCGCCCATGCTCAAGGCCTGAATGTCTCCCCCCTCCTCCATCTTCTCATAATCCGCCTCCTGAAAAACCTGACTTCTGACCCAGAGCAAATCCTGCTCCATCTCCCTTGTATCCTTCATCACGCGGATGGTTCGAGAAGCCACGAAGGCTCCATCCACCAGATAAACCGCCGCCAAGCCGAAAATCGCCAGTGCGATCAGAACCTCGATCAGCATGAAACCCGACTGGACGGCAGAGTTGGCAACCTGCGTTCTCGCCCTCATTCGTCTTCGTCCTTGAGAACGTATCCCGAAAAGGGATCAAAGCTCATTTCCGTGACTTCCCCCCGAAATCCGATCCTCGCTTCGAAAGGGATCGAACAACCCGCATGAAAGGCGACCCGGGTAAGTTCGAGATGTTCCTCATCATACTCCGTTGATCCGCCATCCGCCCCGGCCAAAGGGCCTACGGCCCGGAAGGTCACCTTTGGAACCAAATTCTCATCCTCGCGGATGCTCTTGTCGAATTTTTCGTACACCTTATGCATCGCCAGCACGTTTCCTCCCAAATCCGTCACCGCAAAAGTCGCATTTTGCTCGAGATAAGTCAGATAGGAAGCCCGCTTTCTTTCACTTGAGAAATACACCGCATCCAACACCGCCCGTTTGAGAACCCTCTCCGGCGGTTCGAAATTCGAACCTGTGATAAAGGCTCCCGCATTTCCCGCCACAATGCCCGCGAGAATGCCAACCAATGCGAGGACAAGCAGGACCTCAATCAGGCTGAACGCCCGGGAACTTCCGCCTCGGCGCTCAGGGATCAAATCAATTGCCGTCCCAATTGCCGATCACCTGTCCGTCCGGAGTGGTGGTCGACAAATCGAAACTCCCCGGGTTTCGGGTCCCCGGGTATTGGTAGACGTAATCATTTCCCCACGGATCCTGCAGATCCGCGGCCCGCTTGACGAAAGCGGGAATGCCATCGGGCGGAGACTTCAAATCGGCCAGACTCTTGGGGTAATTCCCCACTAAGGCAAAGTAGCTGTTTACGTAAGCCTCTCCCGTGCTGGTCACCCAGGTTTGAGCGGCTTTTACCTTCCCTCCTCCGAAAATCTCTCCGAGGTTGGACATTGCCAAACCGGCCACAATTCCGATCAGAGCAAGCACGATGAGGATTTCAACCAAAGTGAAACCACGGGTGGTTTTCTTAAGTTCGGAAATTCGGATTTTCGAGGATTCGGATTCAGGATTCATTTTTTCAGTTGGATCAATGGGTTTTCTGAGTCTTGGGTGAACGAATGCGTAAGATTGAACAATATAAGAACGTATCCGCCCAATTGGCAAGCGCACAGAAGTAAACGGCGAGGTTTTCGAATCGGTTACGCAAAAAGTTTCGCCAACATTTGAACTTGCCTCTTCCCGGGAATGGATTTATCGAATTTATGTGACTTTATTCGAATATTTACCCGTTCTCATTCAGATTTTTCTCGCTGTTGGCATGGGTGTGGGAATTTTGGTCGCCAGTCACATTTTCGGACAACGCTCGGTCGGTGGAAAGATCAAGGATTCTCCCTACGAGTGCGGATTGGCCACCGAAGTGAAGGGGGAAACCCGCTACTCCGTCAAATTCTACGTCACCGCGATGCTCTTCATCCTCTTTGACATCGACGTCGTCTTTCTCATCCCTTGGGTTCTGACTCACCGGGATCTGGTGGCCGCCGGCATACCCATCCTCGGCCCCATGCTCTTCTTCACCTTCATCCTCGTTGCCGGGTTAATTTACGAACTGAAAAGCGGTGCATTGGAGTGGGAGAAGTAATCCTCGATTCGAACATTCCGCCAGCGGTTCCGACCCGTCTGGTACTCTCCGGATAAGTCATGCGCATTGACCGCTACATCTCGTCCAACCGGATCATCGATTTGTCCTCCAAGGATTTGGTTTCGGCCTATTCGGAGATGCTCGCCACCTTTCAGCCCCTGATCGGCTCCCCCGCTCAGCGCAAAAAGATTCTCAACGAACTGGTGGAGCGTGAAAAATCCCTGACCAGTTACATAGGCGAGGGAGTCGCCCTGCCCCATGCCCGGGTGAAGATGAAAAGGCCCTACGCCCTGGCCGTGGGTCGATGCCCGGCCGGGCTTGCCTTCGAAGGCAAGGACAGCTACGAGGACATCCGTTTCGTCTTTCTTCTCCTAGCCAGTGAAAAAGCCAAGAACTACCTCTCCTTTCTGGCATCTCTTGCCCGAGCCTTTCAGGACAGCTCGGTCATGGACCAGTTGTGGATGGCCCGGGACAACAAGGAATTCAAGGATTCCGTTCGCAAGGCCTTCGTGGGAGCGGACGACCGACCCGCCCGCCGCCGCACCAAATTCAACAAGTTGCTCACCGACGAAGCGTCCAAAATCGCCAAAGCCGCGGAATGTTCGACCATCCTCGTCTTCACCGACGTCTTTCCCCCGACCCTTGCTCCCAGAATGACCTTCCCCGGGTTCAAAGTGGTGCTTGCCGGAGAAAGCGTAAGCGACGAGGATCGCGACCACCACCGGGCGGACGCCACCCTTGCGGTGCGTACGCTCTCCCGCTCCCGCCTCTCCCAACTCCGGGCCGCCATTCTCCTTGGGCTGACCCGTGGCATCTTCGGTTTCCAGGACCGGGTCTGTTGCGTCGGGGGCATCCCCGGAAGCGGCCAGTTCGACACCGTACTGGTGGTGGACGTGGACGAGGAATTCGAGTCCGTCATCGGCCAAGGAGACGAGATGCTTCCTCCTGGCGTGGCTGCGGAAGCGCTCGAACGGCTCACTGCCATCGCCACCGACCTGGCCACTGCGGGCCGCGAAGGAAAATCCATCGGGGCGATGTTCATTCTCGGTGATCACGAGGAAGTCATCAAAAGATCCAAACAGTTGGTGCTCAACCCCTTTCACGGATACGGAGCGGAAGACCGCAGCATCCTCAACCCCTTCATGGACGAGACCATCAAGGAGCTCGCCCTGATCGACGGCGCCTTCATCGTTCGGGGGGACGGCGTGGTGGAATCCGCCGGTTGCCTGATTCAGGCCCGGGCCGACGAAGTCGAACTACCCGGTGGACTGGGCACCCGGCATGCCGCCGCCGCCGCCATCACCCACGCCACCGATTCGCTGGCTTTGGTGGTGTCCTCCTCCGGACAGGTCACCTACTTCCGCAAGGGCCGCATGTTCACCCTCTTCGAAAAGTCGGAAGGCCGGGCCTTGTGACTCTGAAATGGCTTCCGAGAACCACCCGCTCCGCATTGGATTTTTCGGGGGCAGTTTCGATCCCCTCCACAACGGACACCTCATGCTCGTGGACGAGGCCCTGCGGTCGGGTAAACTGGACAAACTCTTGCTCTGCCCCGCCTTTCACGCTCCTCTTCGATCGGAAAAGCCCCTGCTTTCCGGGGAACAACGACTTGAAATGGTCCGTTCCCTTTGCGCGGAACTCCCCGAACTCGAAGGGTTCGACTACGAAATCCGGCAAGCCCGGACCTGCTACACCTACGAGACACTGCTTGAAGTCCGAAGGATTCACCCCGGGGCCCGGCTCCATCTGCTCATTGGAAACGATCAGTTTCAAAAGCTCGATCAATGGAAATTCAATCGCGAACTTCTGCAAATCGCTCATTTGCTGGTTTTCTCACGGGACCGGACCGAACCGGTTCCTCCGTTGGGGATCGATCCCCTGCCCCACACCGTGATGAACAATCCCTTGGTTCCCATCTCCTCGACCGAGATCCGCCGGCGCCTCCTTGCCGGCCAGTCCGTTTCCGAACTCGTCCCCCCCGTCATTCATGAAAAACTCAAAACCATGACATTCGAACAAACCACGTCCCTATGACCCAGACCGCCACCGAGGAAAATACCGAACTTCTTAAAAACCTGGGCATTGCCTGCGAGGCCCTCCTCGACAAGAAGGCCGAGGATCTCAAACTTCTCTATTTTGGGGATTCCTCTCCCCTGACCGACTGTTTCGTCATCGCCACCGGCACCTCCGATCCTCACCTCAAGGCCCTCCGGGACACACTGGAAAAAACCCTCAAGGATCACAAGATCGAGATTTACTCCCGTGACCGCTTTCAACCGAGTGGCTGGCTCGTTCTCGATGCCATCGACTTCGTGGTTCACCTCTTTTCCCGGGAACAACGCGAAAACTACGCCCTCGAACACCTCTGGAAGGACGCCGAACACCTCGACCCCGAAAAACTGCCCCAGCCAAACTGAGACCGTTCCGGCGCGGGCGCCCCACTCCCTCACAAAACTTTCTTCGGTGGGAAAGGTGACGTTTGACCTTGCCGGGCAATTCGCTCAAGTATCTCAGTTGGAATCATCAACTTCACCCGACAACCCAACTCCTCGCCATGACCACCCGCAGATCTTTCCTCAAACAAGCCTCCCTGGCTTCCGCTCCCTTCATTCTTCCCTCCCACGTCTGGGCCGCCAAAGGCGACGAAGCCCCCAATAACCGGATCAACGTGGCCATCATCGGACCCGGTAAAATGGGTCGCGGACATGCCCACAAGCTGATTCGCAACCCCCGGGCCCAAGTCACCGGTTTCGCTGAAATCGCCGACGTTCGCACCCAGCACACCAAGGAACTCATCGAGAAGCATTATGCCAAGTACACCCCTTCCGGGACCTGGAACGGATTGAATATCACCAGGGACTACCTGGAACTCCTCGAAGACAAGTCCCTCGATGCCGTGCTTATTGCCACCCCCGATCATTGGCATGGGGAACCCACCATCCGGGCGGCCCGGGCCGGCAAGCACGTCTATTGCGAGAAACCCGTCTCCCTCACCATTCGCGAAGGACGGGCCATGGTCAACGCGGTGAAGGAGAACAAAATCGTCTTTCAGACCGGCAGCCAGCAACGCACCGAATACGGGGGCAAATTCCGCCGCACCGTCGAACTGGTGAGAAGCGGAGCGATCGGCGAACTTAAAAAAATCCGCGTCTGCGTGGGCGCCCCTCCCAAAACCTGCGACCTCCCCACCGAACCCATTCCCGAGGGCATCGACTGGGATGCCTGGCTCGGGCCCGCCCCGAAGCGAGGCTTCAACAAAATTCTTTGCCCCGACGACGTACACAACCACTTTCCCGCCTGGAGAAACTATCGCGAATACTGCAACGGACCACTTGCGGATATCGGAGCTCATCACTTCGACATCGGCCAATGGGCGATGGATGCCGACGACACCGGACCGGTCAAAATCCTTCCCCCCGAGGAAGGAGAGAGTGAGCTGAAGCTGATTTACGCCAACGGCGTGGAAGTGATTCACGGTCGCGACCCCGAATGGAAAGGCGGCACCATCTTTTACGGCACCGAAGGCACCATCTGGGTGGACCGCGGGCCTTGGAAATCCGATCCGGAAAGCCTGATCAAAGAGTACAAGGCATCGGTGACCTTGCGCCAACCGAGGAATCACCACGAAGACTGGCTGGATTGCATTCACTCCGGCGAAATGCCCATGGCCCACGCCGAAGCCGGTCACCGCACCGCCTCCATCTGCCAGCTTTGCAACATCGGATACGAACTCCGGCGCGAGCTTACCTGGGATCCCAAGAAGGAAGTCTTCGTCGGGGACAAGGAAGCCAACAAACTGACCGACCGCAAACGCCGCAAGAAGTGGTACCGCGTCTAAGCGGAACCTTGCCGGAATAGGTTTCGACGCCGGTTGGCCTTACGCTCAGCGGATGG
This sequence comes from Opitutia bacterium, assembly GCA_002692605.1. Classification (GTDB taxonomy): domain Bacteria; phylum Verrucomicrobiota; class Verrucomicrobiia; order Opitutales; family Seribacteraceae; genus Seribacter. The sequence goes on along the minus strand of NZLE01000024.1, from coordinate 1,255 downwards.
GCTGAATCCGTCCGCTGGAATAATCGAAGATCATCCGGCGTCCGTCGGACGTCTCGATCAGGTAGAGCCAGCCTTGGCTGCGGTCCTTCCAGAGGAAAGGCCAGACCTCGGCCTCAGTCCAGAGCCAACCTTCGGACTCCATCCAGAGCCATGCTCCTCCCTGCCCGTCCTCGGACAGGTAGAGCCAACCCAACCGGGCATGAAAGATCCAACCGTCCCCGTACTCCCGGTAGGCTCCGAACCAAGGCGAACGCATCCATCCGTCCGCCGTCTCCGCACCCTGCAAGGCGGATTCCCCGGGTATGTCCTCATCCGCCTGCTCGAAGTGACGAAGAGCCCCAATGGTTTCACCCACCCCATTGAACCCGTAGGCCCGGTACGCGTACCGTCCGGGAGCCAAGTCCTCGAGACGGACGAAGAATTCCGTCCCATCCAATTCCGCAACCATGCGGATTTCCTGACTCTCCCTGGATTCGCTGAGGATCACTCCCACCTCGATGATCTCCGAACCACCGTCCGCCATCACCCGGCCACCCAAGCGCAAAACCCCATCGTCGGAGAATTCCGCATCGAGTGTGCGAATGATCGGAACGTATTGCGGATCCGGCATCGGAGCCTCCGGAGTCTGATAGACGAAATCCGGTGAACTGAAGTGGTCGTCCGGGCTCATGAATCCATGGTCCGGCGTATGATAACCGTAGTCCGGACTGTGGTGTCCGTAGTCCGGTGTCTGGAAGCCAAAGTCGGGGGAACTGAAATTGCCGTCGGGTGAGGTGTAGTTTGCATCCGGCGAACCGTACCCGGCGTCCGGTGTGCCTTGGCCCATATCAGGAGTATGGTAGCCGAAGTCTGGACTGTGGTGTCCGTAATCGGGGGTGTGGTAGCCAAAGTCGGGCGAACTGAAATTGCCGTCGGGTGAATGGAAGCCTTGGTCCGGCGTATGATAGCCGAAGTCCGGACTGTGGTGTCCGTAATCCGGTGAGGTGTAATTTGCATCCGGCGAACCGTACCCGGCGTCCGGTGTACCCTGGCCCATATCCGGAGTTTGGTAGGAATCGTCGGGACTGTAGTGACCATCGTTCGGTGTGGTGTAATTTGCATCCGGCGAACCGTACCCGTCGTCCGGCGTGCCTTGGCCCATATCCGGGGTTTGGTAGGAATCATCGGGACTGTGATGACCGGCGTCCGGGGTGGTGTAATTTGCATCCGGAGGAGGCGGAGCGGGAGCGAAGGCCGACCAGTCGTAGTTCCAGTT
>NZLE01000023.1 GCA_002692605.1 Opitutia bacterium | reverse complement strand
GCGCTTCACCAGCCACTTGAACGGGACTCTATACGGATCACCCTCCAAGTCTCGTGACGGGTCGACCCGCTATAAAAACTTGTTTCTCGCCGGCACCGACCAGGGTTATGTGGGCATAGTCGGAGCAATGCTTGGAGGTATCGCCGTAGCCAACAATCAGATTCTTATTCGCTAGCAAGGAGGGATTCCTGAATCTCGGCTAAAATAAGGTAGGTAAAATAGGCGACTTTAACGGAGGACTGCCTTCGGGACAGGGAAAGATTCCCACTCTCCAGCTCAGAGTCACTGACTTCCGAAAGAGCATTTTCCCTCAAGGACAAGCGCAGTTCGGTAAGGCTGCGCAAAGCCGCCTCCGCATCGCTTTCCTCTAATTCCACATAACCGTATTTGAACTTTGGACTTTTGAAAATTTTGGCCAGAGCAAGACGGTCCTCCAGAGAGTCATCCGCCAAACCTTGCTCCCAGGCATGGATCAAGTCCTCGTCATCCGGAATGGGACACTTGAAAAGATGTCTTTTGTTTTTGTAGGACTGGGCAAAGGTTTTCTCGATTTCAGGCAAAAGCGATTGCAGCAACCTTGCATCCACATTGAGCTGAAATTCAATCATCCTCTTCCAAAATGGTTTGCAGGCGCCAACGTTGAAGTTGGTATGCAAAGTTCTCTGCCTGTTCTCTTTCACCAACCCAAAGAACAGATTTCCCCAATTCGTGGACTTCCCTCATGTGCTTGGTAGCCTTAGCCTCCTCGTAACCGAAGACCTTGCGAAAGACCATCACCACGTAATTCATGAGGTTGACGGGGTCATTCAACACAATCACTTTCCATGGTTTTTCCAAAGATGATTCGCTCTTGGTTTGCTCCACTTCCACGGGAACGGGTAAGGAAGAAAATGACATAACATACAGACTAGCAAAGTTAGCCTGAATTCCGAATTTAAAAATTGGTATTTTTTTAACATTTCAAGCTATTTTATGGTTTTCCATGCTTGCCTGAAGGGCACAAAAACAATTATCTGATCCAATGCTCAGAATTCAAACGTTCATAATTGGCGGATTACTTGTTCTCACGGGTGCCGCAGGTTACCTTTTTCAAGATCTCGCCTTGTCTCTTAAGATTAAGGGCCCGTTGGCCGATGATGCGATTTTCGTTCTCTCGGACGGTAAGGAAAGACATGAAATGGATTTCATTCCTACAACGGGTTCTGCCGGTGAAAACGTTTGGTGGATCGTGCACAAACTCAATGAAGAGCATGCCCGCGACGCTTCCCAAGGAAACTATGTTGCTGAACAAACGGGTCGTCCCGAAGAGGCAAAATCCTTTTGGTATGCCTCCTCCAGAGGCGCTACTCTAAAGGGAATGCTTCAAGAGTCCGAAAATTATAACAATGCTGGATCCGGTGAACCCATTGCCATTAACTGGAGCTCCATCGATGCCAATTCCTCCAATCTCCGGATCGTATACAAAAAAGTGGGAGATAATGATGGCAATGTAACTTTGACGTCCAACAATTGGACAAATGCGGAGTATAAGAATCGCGAGGTTAAGCCAGATGAAGTTCTGACTTTCAAAAAAAGTTGGACCGCCTTTATTCCAGGAATCATTGGTTTGCTTCTCATTGCATTGGCTCAGGCAGGTGAAAAGCTACCAAACGCACGCAAACACATCATGCATTTGGCCGTAGCACTAGGTTTCGTCTGCTTGCTCGTAGTGGGAAAAATGATTGGTGGTGCGGTGGGGGAAATGTTTTGGTTGAAGGATGAACCTTATGGAATCATCCACGCCTCCATGCTTAAATCCGTTTCGATGCTTCTATCTACTGGTTTGCTTGCCATTTTCGTAGTCCTGTGTGTTCTTTCATTTATCGAAGCCCGCAAGGAAAAGGCAGCTCAAGAAAAGTTGGATGCCGTAAAAGATAAGAATAAGGCCTCTGCCGAAGCAAAGAAAAAAGCGGGCGAAGAGAAGGAAGAGCCTTCCAAGGAAAAGAAGGTTGAGAATTCGGAGGACGAACCGAAAGGCAATGATCAGCAGGCCGACGAGGAGAACAAAGATGATGAAGATTCTCAGGAGGCCCAAGCCAAGTTGGACGAACCGACAACGGTGCAGGATTCAGCCGAAGAGGATGACTCCAAATCAGATGCTCAAACTACCAAGCATGAAGAACCTTTAGAAAAGAAATCAGAGGAGAATATTAGAAGTTCCGAGGAACAACCGGAAAGGGAAGAAAAAGAACCGAAGGAGCGGTCCGGTGATTCCGAGGAAGACGAATCATCCAAAGATTCTCCTTCCTGATGCCCTAAATGTCTTTCCTTGAAGCTTTTGGGAGTTCAGGGCAATCCCTAAAAAAGCTTTGCAAAGTGGCACACCCGGAGAGAGTCGAACTCCCAACCTCCTGATCCGTAGTCAGGCGCTCTATCCAATTGAGCTACGGGTGCAAGATTTCATAAACTAAACTTTGAAACCATTGTCGCAAGCACAAAGCTTGTGGGTGAAGGGCTTTGGGCACTACAATTTTCGAAACACCAAAGAGGCGTTGTGCCCACCAAATCCGGAATTATTGCTCATGGCAAGTTTCACTTCCGCATCCCTTGATTCATTGGGCACGTAATCCAAATCGCAATCAGGATCGGGTTCCTCATAATTGATGGTCGGCGGAATGACATTCTCCTGAATGGCCTTGCAAACGGCGGCGGCCTCTATGGCTCCGGCCGCTCCCAAAAGATGTCCGGTCATGGACTTGGTCGAACTGACCATCAGACCGGACTTGGCATAATCACCAAAGACGTTCTTAAGGGCAGTCGTTTCGGATCGGTCGTTGTAAGGGGTGGAGGTGCCATGGGCATTAACGTAATCGACTTGCTGAACAGGCACCGAAGCCTGTTCCAAGGCAAGCTTCATGCATCTGGTGAGAGCCTTGCTTTCTCCATCGGGAGTAGTAACGTGAAACGCATCGCAGGTCGCCGAATAGCCGATTACTTCAGCATAAATCCTGGCTCCGCGCTTTTGCGCGTTTTCCATAGTCTCCATAACCAAAACGCCGGCACCCTCCCCCATTACGAAACCATCACGGTTTTGATCAAAGGGTCGGGATGCACGAGATGGATCGTCGTTAAAATTGGTGCTCATTGCCTTCATTGAAGAAAAGCCCGCAAAACCAATTCTGGTAACCGCAGCTTCGCTTCCCCCGGCAAAGATAACGTCAGCGACTCCTCGACGTATCATTTCAAACGCTTCGCCAATCGCATGGGAACCGGAAGCGCAAGCGCTCACGGTTGAGAAATTCGGACCCGTAGCCCCGAGGTCAATGGCAATAATGCCTCCCGCGATATTCGCGATCAGGGACGGAATCATGAAGGGTGAAACACGGCGAGGCCCACGCTCGATCAATGTCGTCATTTGCTTCTCGATTGTTTCCATTCCCCCGATGCCCGAACCCACGATGACTCCCGTACGGTCGGGAACAAGTTCATCCCGAGAAAGCCCTGAGTCGGCTAAGGCATAATGAGTTGCGGCCAAGGCAAGCTGAGCGTATCGATCATTCCTTCGAGCTTCCTTGGGGTCCATGAAATCCTCGGGGTTGAAATCATTGATTTCCGATGCCACCTTACTGGCGATGCCTTCGTCATCAAAACGTGAAACCGCGGTGATTCCGGACTTTCCTGACTTCAGCCCACTCCAAAAATCCTCAATTCCATTGCCGACGGAAGTGAGTGCACCCATGCCCGTAATGACGACTTGTTTCATTTCAGATGTAATCCTTTCAAGTCATTGAGTGCATTTCCCCATCCACTCTCAAACTTCAATTCCCGTTATTTCAGGAAGAGAGATTTTTCTCCACATATTCGATGACGGATCCCACGGTTTGAAGCTTTTCAGCCTCTTCTTCGGGAATCTCGGTTCCGAATTCCTCTTCCAAAGCCATAACCAGTTCGACTTGGTCCAAGGAATCGGCTCCAAGATCATCGATGAAATTGGCTTCAGGTGTTACTTGTTCTTCGCTAACGTTAAGTTGGCTAACGATGATTTTCTTTACGCGATCGGCGTTGTTGTCTGACATAATTAATGAATATGGTTAATATTGTTATGATCTCTTGTTCACATCACCATGCCTCCGTCAACCGTAAAAACTTGTCCGGTCACGTAGGACGCTTTGTCTGAACACAAATACGAGGCCATTTCGGCAATGTCGGAAACGGAGCCAAATCTCTTTAATGGAACAGCCCCAAGAGCGACTTCCTTGACTCTCTCATCCAGGGATGAGGTCATGTCGGTATCGATAAAACCCGGGGCGATGGCATTCACGGTTACTGAGCGGGCGGCAAATTCGCGAGCCAGGCTTTTCGTCAAACCAATCATGCCCGCCTTGGCTGCCGAATAATTGGCCTGACCGGCATTTCCGGTCAAACCGACTACGGACGAAACGTTGACAATCCGACCCCATCTTTTTCGGGTCATGGGACGACCAAGACTTTTAATCCAATGAAAGCAACTGGTCAGGTTGGTGCTTATGACGTCTTCCCAATCATTCTCCTCCATGCGAAACAAGAGGTTGTCCCTTGTAATGCCCGCATTGTTGACCAACACGTCAATGCATTCATGCTCTGCCAACAAGTCCTCGCAAGCTTTTCGAATTTCCTCTCCGGACGAGACGTCAACGGGTTTGGCCGTGGCACTTCCACCGACCTCCGCAATCGCTTCCGCAGCCGATCCGCAAGAGCTCTCTGATTTGCTGACGCAAACCACATGCATGCCGTCTCTTGCCAAAGCTTCGGCAATGGCACGGCCAATTCCACGACCCGCTCCCGTCACCAAGGCAATCTTTGTTTGTTTAGGTTCTTCACTCATAAAATTTACCGGCAATCTATTCGTTTGAAAAATGATCTTCGTTTGACAAATGCTCGAATCCTGCTCTTAAAGCAACCCACAAGTTCAAATGAGTGCCACAAAGAAGAAAAATTCGGAAAATTCAACTAAACCAAAACTGCAAAAGTTTTTGGCGGATTGCGGAGTTTGCTCTCGAAGAAAAGGGGAAGAGATGATCGGCAATGCCGAAGTTACGATCAACGGAGAGATTGCAAGCCTTGGCGTTCGGGTTGATCCGAACAAGGACATTGTCAAGCTGAACGGGAAAAGGATTCAAGCCTTCAGACAGGAAACGCTGACTCTTTTGGTGAACAAACCAAAAGGCTTTACCTGTTCGAACAGCGACGAGCATGCGGATAGACTGATCTTCGAATTATTGGAGGCAAAACACAGGAAATACCGACTCTTTTGCGCCGGAAGGTTGGATCTCGAAAGCCAGGGCATGGTGATTCTCACCAACGACGGAAACTTGGCTCATCGCTTGACCCATCCTTCTCAAGGAGTTCGCAAAAAGTATCAAGTTGAAATCAATCAACCCCTGGAACAGGAACACTTTTACAAACTATTGGAAGGTATCGAAGAAGGGGGTGAATTCATTCGCTTGGATGAAATTCGGGCAAAAAGCGGAAATCCAATCGGTTCGAGCAAATTGGAGATTATTCTAGGACATGGGAAGAAAAGAGAAATTCGCAGAGCCTTTGGTTTTTTCAGATACCGCATCCGTAAGCTCCGTAGAATCGCAATCGGAGGGTTGTCCTTGGGGAAAACTCCCCTTGGTCATTACCGAGAGCTTGAAAACAAAGAAATTGATTTGCTCTTTCCCAAATAACTTTTCTAAAGTGTCGTCATGGGAAACAGTTTATTCGAATCATTGGCGGGCTCCATTCGCATAGGAGCGATCACATTATTTTTCACCTTTTCGGGTTTGGCAAAGGAAGAAAACCCGGCCCCTCCGAAGCTAGAGGATGCCTTTGCCAACCAACCGGCGGAAGCCGAATTCGATGCTCCGGCGTCACAAGAGGAAGTGGAACCAATCGTGGTGGGGAGGAAGCAATGGAGCGAACCTCCCTCAGATCAGAAACCATCGGACCTCGATCAAGTTCTCGTCAACTCTGACTCTACTCTCGACGCAACCCCCATTGATCAGTTGGACGCGTTGGAAACCAAGCAGGCCCAGTTGGATGGTTCGTCCTTGCCCTTACAACCTCCTTCACCCGCTCCTGCAGTCAGTCTTCACAGGAATTTCGAGGGTACGCTTGTCCTCAAACCCCGAAAACTGGGACTGCAACGCGAATTTCCATTTCAGCTAGAGAACGCCCGTGGTCGCCGATTGGCCTACGTTGACACTGAAGGCCTGAAAATCGTTGATCCAGTCGAATTCAAGGACCGAAAGGTCAATCTATTGGGTAAACTCGAACCGCTTGAGGAAGGCTCGAAGGACTTGGTTATCCGAGCCCGACTGCTTCGCCCCATCGATTAGTTTCCCTTTCTGTTTTCGGAGGATCACGAGCAAAGCGTCTGCCAAGATGGAAATCATTGACGGCAATGAAATTGCTTCCAGCGTACTTCGGGGTCTGACCGATCGAATTTCCACTTTTGGAGAGAAAAAGCCCTGCGTTACATTTATAAGAGTAGGAGATGATCCCGCTTCGATTTCCTATCTCCGCAAGAAGGAAAAGACAGCTAATGAAGTTGGAATCCTAAGCCAGCTAAAGGTTTTCCCGGTCGAGATGAGCCAAGAAGACCTCTTGGGCGAAATTGATAAACTCAACTCCGACCCTGAGGTGCATGGCATCCTAGTGCAAGCCCCCCTACCCGAGCACATGGACGAACGAACCGTTTTCAACCGTGTTCATCCAAGCAAAGACGTGGACGGATTCAATGCGACTAATTTGGGAAAGCTTTGCCAAGAACAAGAGGATGCGTTTATTTCCTGCACTCCAGCGGGCATTGTGGAAATCATCAAAAGGACAGGGATCGAAACCGACGGCAAGCATGTCGTGGTGCTCGGACGAAGTCTGATCGTTGGCAAACCGGCTGGGATGCTTTTTCTACGAAAAGGCTTTCCCGGCAATGCGACCGTTACCTTTTGCCACTCCCGAACTGCCAACCTTAAGGATTTCGTCAAGCGAGCCGATCTGATTATCGCAGCCATCGGCAAACCCCTTTTTGTTCAAGCGGACATGGTGAAGGAAGGAGCCGTGATCATTGACGTTGGCATAAACCGAATTTCCGACGAAACGAAAAAAAGCGGATATCGGTTGGTCGGTGACGTTGATTTTGAAAAAGTTGCTCCGAAAACTTCCTACATCACGCCCGTTCCGGGAGGAGTGGGTCCAATGACCGTAGCCATGCTCATGTCCAATACGGTGAAAGCCTTTGAGCAAGCAAGGAAATGACCTTGAGCGAGGAGCGCGAAGACAACCAATTGGCGTTGCCGCAATCTGCTGGCATCGGAAGAAGAATGATTGCCTTTGCCATGGATTTCATTCTCTTAACCTTCGTTGCCATTCTAATTTTGTTTTATTTGCCGGAACTCCTCGGCAAACAGACTGCCGATGAATTCAGTCGCTTATCGGGCAAGCTCATCGAAGCGTTCGAACAACCGGAACCGGACCAAGAACACGTTCAACGAGTGATGATGGAATTTTCGGAATTTTCCTCAAAAATTCATTACGAGTTTGTCGTGACCTTGGTCTTCGTTGCCTATTTCTTTTTTGGAGAATTCTTCTTCAATGGAAAATCGATCGGTAAATCGACCCTTTGCATAAAATCCAATAACTTTCGTAAAAACGGAGTACCCCTACCCCCCGGTCAGGCAGTCCTACGCTCCCTGATTAAAGGATTGTCATGCAGTTTCGCTCTTCTCGGTTTCGCAAACTTTGCCTGTCTACTCTTCAGCAAGGAGAGAAGATCCTTGCACGACTTGTTGTCAGGCTCGAATTGCATACTCGCCATTCCCAATGAAAAGGGAGAGGAATCAAAGACATGAATGGAGTCGGTTTCGTGGGCGCTGGAAAGATGGTCTCTGCGATCGTCAAATCTCTGCTGCATTCGTCATCGTTTCGGAAAAACGAACTGATTTGCTGTTCGGCCAATGACGGCACCTCCGAAAAGTTGTCCGAGGAAACTGGAATCCAAAGGGCCGATTGCCTTGAGGAAATGCTTGAGACCTCACCCGAACTTTTGGTTCTCGGGTGTAAGCCGCAACAGCTTGCGGAATTGCCGCTCCATGCGTCCGATGCCACCGCCGGTATGATGATCCTTTCGATCATGGCTGGCATAACTTTGGAAAGGTTGGAAGCGGTTTTTCCCAAGGCCCGAAATCTCGTACGATCCATGCCCAATACGCCCGGTCAAATCGGTGAGGGTGTGACCGGATATTTGTTCGCCCAATCGCCCCTCCCAGAGGATGCCCAACTTATAGAGAAAGTCTTGTCATCTCTCGGCGATGCTTACGTCGTTGGAATTGAGAGCGACATTGACCGAGTAACTGCCATCAGCGGCAGTGGACCCGCCTATCTTTTTGAATTTGCGTGCGCTTTGGAAAAAGCCGCGATTGATATCGGATTAGACCCGGGCGTGGCTGAAAAACTTTCAAGGCAAACCATCGTTGGGGCGGCCAAACTCATCGAAAGCAGCGGTCTTCATCCTGAAGAACTCAGAAATCAGGTGACGTCCCCGAATGGGACCACGCAAGCTGCATTGGAAAGCTTTTCCTCCAGCCAACTTAGGGAAATCGTGACCAAAGCCGCGATGGCAGCCAAAAATAGGTCCATTGAGCTCTCCAATGCATGAGATGAGCGATGGCGCGGTCGTAGTGACCGGAGGAGCCGGTCTGATCGGAAGCGCCGTCGTTTGGGGTCTGAACAACCGCAACCTTACAAATGTCTGGTTAGTGGACGATTGGACGAAGTCCTCGCTCAAAGCAAGAAACGTGGAAGGTTTGTCCTACGATAGAACCATAGGAGTAGATGGGTTTCGTGAAATGATTCGAACCAATGACGAGGACTGTTCGGCCATTCGCACGGTTATTCATTTGGGAGCTTGCTCGAGTACCACCGAAAAAGACGAAGATTTCCTGCATGACAATAATTTTCTCTACACCAGGGAACTCTGCGAATGGTCCTTGGGAAACCAAGCGAGGTTCGTTTACGCCTCCTCCGCGGCAACCTATGGTGATGGGTCCGCGGGGATGGATGATCTGGATGAAGATTTGAGCAGACTTGAGCCCCTGAATCCATACGGTTGGTCCAAGCACAAATTCGACCTTTGGGCGAAGGAGCAGGGCGTTCTCGATCAAATCGTAGGACTCAAATATTTCAATGTTTTCGGACCGAATGAGGAACACAAGGAATTTATGCGCTCGGTTGTAAGCAAATCCTTCGAGCAAATTTCAAATTCAGGACAAATGACTCTTTTTAAAAGCCATCGTTCCGAGTATAGGGACGGAGAGCAAAGGAGAGATTTCCTCTATGTAAAGGATGCGGTTAACATGACCATTTGGCTCGCTCAGAATCTAGAGTCAAAAGGTCTTTTCAACTTGGGAAATGGAGTGGCCCGGACTTGGCTCGATCTGGGTAAGGCTATTTTTGCCGCTCTTGGCAAGGAGCCTCGGATTCGTTTCGTGGAAATGCCCGAAATCCTCAGGGAAAAGTATCAGTATTTCACTCAGGCTAAAATCGAAAAGCTTCGACAGTGTGGATATCGGGATGAGATGTTTTCACTTGAGGAAGCGGTGCGAGACTACGTCACGGCCTATTTGGCGCCCGACCTAAGGCTAGGTTGCTGAAAACCCGATTCACTCGATCTTGTAACGGTTTGGGAATGCATTCTGGCAGGCTCGAATGAGATCTTTCATCTTCTCCGGAGTAATTGCCTGCTTAGGATCGTCGCCGATTCCCCGCTGCGGATCAACGTGCGATTCGATGCAAAGCCCGTCCGCGCCATAGGCGACGGCGGCCAAGGAACATGCGAGCACATAGTCGGAATGCCCAACACTATGGGAAGGGTCGACCACAACTGGCGCCCAGGTTTTGTTCTTGAGCAATGGGGTGACGGATTCATCCGGGTGATTCCTGTAGCCATCCAAAGCGGGTGTAGTTCCACGTGGGCAAAGCATGACGTCAGGGTTGCCTTCGGCTACAATATATTCGGCAGCGGCAATGAACTCATCCGGGGAAGCCACATGCCGTCCGCGCTTAAGCAGGACGGCGGAATTCGTTTCCGCCGATTCCCTACCGATCTGCTTGAGCAATGAATAATTAAGGGCATTTCGGGTGCCCACCTGAAGCACGTCGACTTGGGCTTCAAGGGCAAGCCTGAGCTGTTCCGAGTCCATCACCTCAACGTCTATGGGCAAACCGGTTTCCTCCCGAGCCTGAAGGATAATGCTCAAGGCATTGTCATCCCCTTGGTAGGAATAGGGATTTGTGCGTGGTTTCCAAACTCCGCCACGCAAGGCGTTGACGCCGGCCTCTTTCAACGCATGCGCTGTCTCCAGATAAAGGGAGGGATTCGCAGGATCAATGGTGCAAGGCCCACCGATTATGTAAGGGGCATCGACCCCGACTTCAGTTTTCCCCATGCGGACAATGTGATCCGCCAAACCAGAGCGACGATCCATTAGCTTGTAACTGGATTCGATCATGTCCACTTTGCGAATGAAGGAAAGACCAGCAATCCTCTTGAACATAACTGCATGAGTCTCATCTCCGAGAATCGCATAGACACATCGGTTGCGTCCGTGGATTTCAAGAATCGAACAATCGAAATCAGCTGCGACTCTTTCGACTTCCTTTAGTTGATCTTGCGAAAGTCTGTTGCCTTTTGGAATAATCATTCCCTACTTCCTTTTCATGGACTTGCGTTCAAGGCAAACAGTCTTTTTGCATGAACCCAGCAAAATCTCACCCATTGCCTTACCTTTATTTTAGGTCTGAATCTTATTCATTGCTTAACAAGCATTATTGGCGCTAGGATTGATCGTCTTCTCATGAATAAGGTGCTCTTAAAAAACATAGGTGGATTAAGCGTTTGGCTTTTGCTGTCTACCTTTTATACTGGATGTAGTCAGCAAGATCAGATATCTCAGAATCAGGAAAAGCAGCTAACGCTCTCCCAGCTNCTCCAAGATGAGGAATTTTGGGAAGGAAACGCTCTCGAGTACAAAGAAAGATTCTTCACCAACGACGACGGTATCTTCTGCAAAGCCGAATCCGAAAATCCCTTTAGCGGAGTAATAAAAGTACGTTCCAGAAAAGGAACGATCGCATCCTTGAGCAGTTATACGGAGGGTTTGATGCATGGAGATTTCTTCGAATGGCATGACAATGGGAAATTGAAATCAAAATTCCAATATAAGAATGGAATGAGGCACGGTTACTTCTTCATTTGGACGAACACCGGAATCGTTTACTCCCGCAAGTATTACCAAAATGATTTGGAGGACTTCTCAAAATTCGAAGATGATGGCGCATCCGAGTCAGGCAAAAGCCTAGCTGCCATCGAATTGGAGGAATGGGAAGGCAAAGGCATCGATTTTTATCACAAATTNGCCGGAGACCCCAAAAGAGGTGGAGTTCTTTATATCAGAGAAACCGAGGAATCCTATTCCGGCACCATCACCGCATTGGACGACAAGGGGAACAAGGAAGCGATGTTAAGATTCTCAAAAGGTAAATACCATGGTACGATTTCCAAGTGGGACGAGGATGGTAACCTTTGGGAAGAGTCGGAATTCGACCGAGGCACTCTCGTTGCTTTCACAATCAAAAACGGAAAACCTTTCGACCCAACTNAAGTGATTGACCTTTCGGAAGACGAAGACATGGTCAACCTACTTTTCTCGGATTGAAAATTGNTCGNCCNAGGAGCGTTCATTGGCACANCAAGTGCTTTATAATGAACATCTTCTCATTGATCTTATGGTCAAATCCTTCGGTTCTTCGTCTTTTGAAAAGTGACTTGCCGNGCGGTAGCTTGGATTTNAAAGTNGGCTGGTCTAAAAAACGCTCACAGCTCCAAACCATATTGTTTGATCTTATTGCGCAAGGTGCGTACGTTCAGTCCAAGTTTTTCGGCCGCGTGAGTTCGATTCCCCTCGCAAGCGCCCAATACTTTCAAAATATGCCTTTTCTCGACCTCCTCCATCGATTCTTCCGCTCCCGGTTCCATGGAAAAACTNTCCTTTATGCTCTTGGAAGCTNTTGTTTTTGCAACGCTCAGATTTCCCAGACCAAGTAAATCCGCCTCAATNGCCTTACCCGTTTCCGCCAAAATGACTGCTCTTTCCACGGCATTCTCCAACTCTCGGACATTACCTGGCCAAGTATGAATCTTGATCGCATTTTCGCAATTCTTGGAAAATTTGATTTTGTCAATTCCATGACGGCGAGCGTGACGATCCAAAAAAACGTTAGCCAAAAGCAATAAATCATCTCCNCGCTCACGCAGAGGAGGAACTGCAATCGGAAAGACATTCAGCCTGTAATACAAATCCTCTCGAAAATTCCCTTTTTCCACTTCTTTAATCAAGTCCCTGTTGGTCGTTGCCAAAACCCGAACTTTCACCTGAATGGTTTTGTTNCCCCCCACCCTNTCGAATTCCTTTTCCTGCAAAACTCGCAGCANCTTCGCTTGTAGGGCAGGAGCGATTTCGCTTATTTCATCAAGCAATAGGGTTCCGCCATCCGCCAACTCAAATCGACCTTCCCTACGTTCCGTGGCTCCGGTAAAAGCCCCCTTTTCATGACCGAAGAATTCGCTTTCCATCAAAGTTTCCGTAACCGCGGCGCAATTCACCCGGATGTACGGTTCNTTCGCCAACATACTATTCCTGTAAAGTTCCCTGGCCACCAACTCCTTACCCGTGCCATTCTCTCCNGTTATCAGCACACTCGCTTCGGTCTTCGCAACTTTGTCCACCAAACTCTTCAGTTTCTTGATCGGTTCGCTTTCGCCCACAATGTCGGAAGATTGGGAATCACTCTCCTCAACGTAATATTTGGTCACTCGCCGCATTTTGTCAAAAGAAGCGACTTTCTCCACAACGACTTCAATCTGATCGAAGGAGAAAGGTTTGACGACGTAATCAAAAGCACCCATCTGCATACACGAGACCGCCGACTCAACGGATCCGTATCCGGTCATCATTACTACCATCGGACCATCGGTCTTGGCCATGATTTCTTCAAGAAGGTCCGTTCCCTCACCATCCGGCAATCGAAGGTCAAGGAACACCAAGTCGAAAGAATCTCTCGACAATATCTTGCGAGCACCCTTTAAATCACCCGTAGAAGCAACGGAATATCTTTTGTTACGCAATTGCGTTTCCAA
>NZLE01000022.1 GCA_002692605.1 Opitutia bacterium | reverse complement strand
TTTGGCGGATTCAAGGATGGCTTTTGGAAAGTCTTCGTTGTGTTTCACGGTTGCCTGTACCGCAGAGGGGAAGCTGCAAATGAGAGGGCAGCTTTGGCCAAGGAGTTCCGTCGCCTCCAAGGTGCTTTTGTGTTTGAGTTGAAAGGCTTCCTTGAGCTTACGACGCACTTCAAGGTCGAGGGTGGAATCCGTATCAAGTTGTTCCTCGAGGTGATGGAACGCGCTATGGATATCGCGACCCGCGAGCAGCTCCAGCAGTAAGCGAGTGTGAGTCTTGCAGTAGGCTATCGCCCGGTCATTGTTTTGACGGACGCGGGTGAGCGTTTCCACCTGCTTTAAGATTTCCGAACGATCGTCCGGCAAACCGTTGTTACGAGCGACGTAAAAGGCGACAAGAACCGCCAGGGAAGAAATGGTCGCCAACTGATCATCATCGGCTCCCCCCTGAAAGTCATAAGGTTCATTCGAAACCTCGAGATGATTCTTGAAGTTTTCCAGTGTCCCACGAGTCGCTGCATCAAAATAGCCGGTGTAGCCCTTGCCGGGATCCATTTTCTCGACGAAGGCACCCCCAAACGAAGCCGCATCGAAAGTCGCTTGCTCGGCAAGCGCATCCAAGAGCACCCCCGCGGCATCGCCGTAATGGGTGAAGTCACCGGCGAACTTTCCCGCATGATAATGTCCTTCCGCAGGCACTTCGAAGCCCTGCAATCCCTCGGGATGGGCGTCTTCGATATCCTTGGTGTTGTAAATCCAATGTACGCCGAGAGAAGCGGCGTCTCCGAGAAACTGACCGAGAACCATTCCCTTCAGGCGATTTTTCAACTGTAAGTCCATATCAGTCATTTAAGCCGAACCTTGCGGAATTCTCAACCAATGATGCATGAAGAATTGGGAACGGATTTGCCAGAGTGAGGGATGGAGGCGCGGGCCGGAATCGAACCGGCGAATAGAGGATTTGCAGTCCCCGGCCTTACCACTTGGCTACCGCGCCGTTCTCCAAAACCCTTGTTAAGTATTGACTTCCACCCCTTCGAGCAAGCAAAAAGCCTATTGCCCCGATCATTACATGAAAACCCCAACACTCCTTCTTACTCTTCTTTTCTGCGCTTCCGCCTACGGTCAAAGCCGACCAAACGTCATCATCGTGATGGCAGACGATATGGGTTGGTCCGACATCGGATGCTACGGCAGCGAGATCGAAACTCCCAACCTCGACCGTTTGGCCAAGAACGGTCTGCGATTCACTCAGTTCTACAATACCGGACGATGCTGCCCCACCCGGGCAAGTCTACTGACCGGAACTTACCCACATCAGGCGGGAATCGGACATATGATGAACGACACCGGACTCCCCGGATACAAGGGCGATCTCGGAAGCGATGTGCAAACTATCGCCGAGGTTCTGAAGCCCGCGAAGTATTCGACTTATCTTTCCGGGAAATGGCACGTGACCCCGAAGATTCATCCCGGTTCCTCCCAGCACAATTGGCCGAGGCAACGGGGTTTCGACCGGTTCTACGGTACGATTCACGGAGCGGGCAGTTTCTTCGACCCGAATTCCCTGACTAGGCAGAATACCTTGATCTCCCCCTACGCCGACCCCGAATACCAACCCGAGGAGTTCTTCTACACCGATGCGATCAATGATCACGCGACCCGGTTCATTAACGAACACAAAGGCAACAACCCCTTCTTTCTGTATATCGCTCACACCGCTCCTCACTGGCCGATGCATGCCTTGCCCGAGGATATTGAAAAATACAAGGGACGCTACGACGAGGGTTGGGAAGTGATCCGAGCGGCCCGCTACAAAAGGCAACTGGAGATGGGGCTGATCGACCCGAAGTGGAAGCTCTCCCCAAGGGATGCGGAGCCTTGGAGCGAGGCCAGGAACAAGGAGTGGGAAATCCGCCTGATGGAGGTGTATGCGGCGATGGTCGACCGCTTGGATCAGGGCCTTGGCCGAGTGATTGAAGCCCTGGAAAAAAGAAAGATGATGGACAATACCCTGATTCTGTTCATTGCCGATAACGGCGGATGCGCCGAGGGCATGGGACGAAAGGAAGGCATTCAGTACAAGGATTCGGATCCCGAGGTTCTCAAGCCCATGAAGGCGACTGATTTGCAAATGGACATGATCCCCAAGAGAACCCGCGAGGGGGTGGTTATGAAGCAAGGCACCCAGGTTATGCCGGGCGGCGCCGACACCTATCATGGATACGGACGGGCTTGGGCCAACGTCAGCAACACGCCCTTTCGGGAATACAAGCATTGGGTCCACGAGGGGGGAATCGGAACGCCTTTGGTCGCTCATTGGCCCAAGGGAATCGCTCCTCAACTTCGAGGAAAGTTTGAGCATCAACCCGCTCACCTGATCGATTTAATGGCAACCTGCGTGGATCTGGGCCGAGCGGAGTACCCCAAGGTAGCGAATGGGCAAAAGATCGTGCCGATGCAAGGAGTCTCCTTGAAACCCGCATTTTCAGGTAAGAGGCTCGGGCGCGAAAACCCAATCTTTTGGGAACATGAGGGGAACCGGGCGATCCGCATCGGAAAATGGAAACTGGTGGCCAAGGGAGCCAATGGAGCCTGGGAGTTGTACGATTTAAATGCGGACCGTTCGGAGCTGAATGATCTTTCCGAAAAATATCCGCAGCGGACCAAGGAAATGGCCGACCGTTGGGAAGCGTGGGCCATCGAGGCCAAGGCAAAACCTTGGCCATGGAACCGGAAGAAGAGCAACTTCAGCAAAAAGAAAGTCTTCAACCTAAAATCCGATGCGAACCTCCCCATGGTGGTTGCTCCCATGATCGCAAAGAAAGCGTTCGAGGTGGAAGTCCACCTTGAAAAGCAGGGTGATGGGATTCTCGTCGCGCAGGGCGGAGATGCTCATGGTTGGAATTTGTTCATGCATGAGGGAATGGTTCACTTCACCATTCGCTTGGGTGGGAAAGTCGAGACAGTCAGGGCCAGCGAGAAGCTGGGGGCCAAGGAATGGAGACTTTCCGCAAAGTTGGATTCCAGGGGAGAGGTCAATCTGTATTCGGAAGATCGGAAACTCGGAAGCGGGAAAGTGACTGGTTTGGTCAAGGAAATGCCCGCCGATGGCTTGCAGGTCGGACGGGATGAGGGCGGAACGGTTGGAGAGGACAGGCAGTCCTTCGCGTTTGACGGCGAGATCAAGAAGGTAAGAATTAAAATCAACTAACCTTCGGATGAGCTTTATTCACGACAATTTTCTTTTGGGAAATGAACAGGCCATTCGCCTGTATCACGAATACGCTCGAGACGAACCCATTTTCGATTTTCACAACCACTTGCCCCCACACGAAATCGCAAACGACCGAAGGTTCGAAAACTTGGCCGAAGCCTGGCTGGAAGCGGACCATTACAAGTGGCGGGCGATGCGGGCCAACGGGATCCGGGAGGAATTGATCACCGGAAAAGCTGACCCGAAGGAAAAATACCTGGCGTGGGCGGAAACCATCCCCCATGCCTTGGGTAATCCGCTTTATCACTGGACGCACCTCGAACTCAAGCGTTGCTTTGGGATTGATTTGCTCCTCGGTCCCGATACCGCGGAAGAAATTTGGGATTTGGCCAACGCCCAACTTGGGGACCCTTCCTTTTCCGCCCGTGGAATGCTTCGGCGATTCAAAGTGAAAGCCCTATGCACCACGGACGATCCCGCGGACTCGACCGCGGATCACCGCAAGATCCTCGATGACCCAAACCTGAACACAAGAGTTTACCCTACCTTTCGTCCCGATAAGTCCTGGGGCATCTCCAAGGCGGAGCCATTTCTGGATTGGCTGACCGGGCTGGAACGGGAAACCGACAAGGAAATCGAACGTCTTGAGGATTTTCTGGAAGCCATGGCCAAACGGGTGAATCACTTCCACGATTTGGGCTCGCGGCTTTCGGATCACAGTTTCCCTCATTTCCTTTCCGATTTCCCAACTGAGGAGGAGGCCCGAAGGCTGTTCGAGCAGGCTTTGGCCGGAAAGGACGCATCGGTCGAGGAGGAAGAAGTTTTCGGATCTTTCGTCATGCTCTATCTGTGCCGACTTTACGCATCCAAAGGATGGACCATGCAGGGGCACCTGGGACCTTTGAGAAACAATTCGAGCCGTTTACTCAGGGAATTCGGACCGGATGCGGGAACCGACTCCATCGGGGATCGTCCGCAAGCGGAAAGAATGTCCAAGTTTCTCGACAAACTTGATCGGGAAAACTCTCTGCCCAAAACCATCGTCTACAACGTCAACCCCGCCGATAACTTCACCGTAGCCACCATGCTTGGAAACTTCCAACGGGATTGCCCCGGCAAAATGCAATTCGGTTCGGGTTGGTGGCACTTGGATCAAAGAGATGGCATGGCTGAGCAAATGAAGACTTTGGCCAACGTCGGTTTGCTTTCGAGGTTCGTAGGCATGCTTACGGATTCGAGATCCTTTCTTTCTTTTCCGAGGCACGAATACTTCAGAAGAATTCTCTGCAATCTTCTGGGCGAATGGATGAAAGAGGGATTCGTACCGGATGACTTCGAACTGATCGGCGATCTGGCGAAGAGAATTTGCTTCGATAACGCCAAGGATTTCCTGAAACTGGAAGAGGTCTCCTAAAGGAAAGCGAAACTTTTTATGCAATGACCCGTTTAAGCGATCGGCAACCAACCTTTTCAACCCAATAACCCAAGATAAAATGAAAATCATATCTACAATCATTCTCGCCCTTTCCCTCTGCTGCGGAGTTTCAGCAGAACCTGAGAAGAAAGGCAAAAAAGGCGGCCCCGACGGACGACCCTCGAGAGAGGAAGTGCTCAAGAAGTTCGATAAGGACGGAGATGGAAAACTCAGCGAAGAGGAAAAGGGAGAATTGCGCAAAGCCATGGCTTCCCGAGGTCGTAAGTTACCCCCTCATCTCATGGAAAAGTTCGATAAGGATGGAGACGGCAAGCTCAACGAAGAGGAAAGAGCGGATGCCCGCAAAGCCATGGAAGCCCGCCGGAAGGAAGTGATGGAAAAGTTCGACAAGGATGGAGACGGCAAGCTTAACCCCGAAGAGCGTAGAGCTGCCATGGCGTCCCGCCCCAAGCCAGGTGGGGGGAAAAAGCCTGAAGGGAAGGATAAGAAACCCGAAGATGGAAAAGGAAAGAAGAAAGAAGGCAAGGGAAAGAAAGGCGAGGATAAGAAAAAGAAGACCCAAGCCTAATTTCATTCATATTTTAATCACAAAGAGCCCCGTGCGCGGGGCTCTTTTTTTGTGATTTCAAAAAAACGGAATCGAATACTCTTCACCCCAATGCTCTAATTCCCTATGCTTGCGACATGTCATCTGACCTACCTACCCTGATAGAATCCCTGGCCCAAAACGCCCGGAAGGCTTCACTTGCTCTGAACGGCGCCACCGCCGAAGAGAAAAACGACGCTCTGCAGGCCATTGCCCGAGGGTTGGAATCAAACCGCAAGCTCCTCCTCGAGGAAAACCAAAAGGATTTGACCGCCGCGGAGAAAAACGGTTTGCCCGACTCCATGATCGATCGCCTCCGCCTGACTCATGAGCGCATTGACGCTATGGCCCAAGGCTTGAGGCAACTGATCGACCTGCCCGATCCGGTGGGTGCAGTCATGGAAAAGAAGATTCGTCCAAACGGCTTGGAAATACGAAAGGTCCGAGTGCCCATCGGGGTCATCGGGATCATTTACGAATCACGGCCCAACGTCACCATCGACTGCGCCGGACTCTGCCTGAAATCGGGAAACGCTTCGATACTCCGAGGAGGGAAGGAAGCGTTGCACTCCAACCAAGCTCTGGCCAGGATCATTTCCGAAGCTCTCGCCGCATCTCCCCTGCCCGATGATGCGGTGCAACTCATTCCTACGGTCGAACGGGAAGCCTTGAATCATTTGCTGACCTTGGACGAATATATCCACTGCATCATTCCACGGGGAGGCGAGGGTCTGATCCGCTTCGTGGCTGAAAACAGCCGCATTCCCGTAATCAAGCACTACAAAGGGGTCTGCAACCTTTACGTCGATGCCGGCGCGGACTTGAATATGGCGATGGAAATCGCAGTCTCCTCCAAATGCGGAAGACCCGGCGTCTGCAATGCGATTGAGAACCTGATCGTCGAGAAGTCAGTCGCCGAAGCTTTCCTCCCTTCCTGCGCCAAGGCCTTGACTGAGAAAGGGTGCGTCCTTCTCGGAGACGAGCGAGCCCGTTTGCTTCTTGAGGACTTTGAGGTAAGTCCGGCGGGAAAAGACGAGTTTCAGGAGGAATTCCTTGACCTTCGCCTGTCCATTGCCGTGGTCGATTCGGTGGAACAAGCCATCGACTTCGTCAACCGGTTCGGCAGCGGACACAGCGAGGCAATCCTGACCGAGGACCGTTCGCGGGCCGAACGCTTTCTCAACCAAGTCGACGCCTCCTCGATCTACTGGAATGCAAGCACCCGTTTCACCGATGGCTTCGAATTCGGACTGGGAGCGGAAATCGGTATTTCCACCGATCGTCTGCACGCCCGCGGTCCCATGGGACTTGAGGAACTTTGCACCTACAAGTACCAAATCATTGGCCAAGGCCAGTGGAAGTAAGCTCCAAACCCGCATGACGCGCTTACTGATCACGGGTGGAAAGCTCGTCAACGAAGGAACCCTCTCGGAAAAGGACCTGTTGATTAAGAGCGGCAGAATCGAACGAATCGAAGATTCGATTTCGCCACCTTCCGGAACCGAGATCCTCAATGCCGAGGGCAAACTTGTCCTACCGGGCCTGATCGACGACCAGGTCCATTTTCGTGAACCGGGCCTGACTCACAAAGCTTGCATTCACACCGAGTCTCAAGCCGCGGTGGCAGGGGGAGTAACCACCTTTTTCGAAATGCCCAACGTGTCTCCGCCCACCCTGGATATGGAGCGAATCGAGGAAAAATGCTCCATCGCCCAAAGGGATTCCCTTGCCAATTACGCCTTTTTTCTGGGTGCGAGCAATGAAAACCTGGAAGCGGTCAAATCGGCGGACCCAAGCAGAATCGCGGGCGTAAAGATATTCATGGGCTCTTCGACCGGAAACATGTTGGTCGATGAGGAGACTGTGCTCGAAGGAATTTTCCGCAACGCTCCCACCATCATCGCAACTCATTGTGAGGATACCCCGATGATTCTAGCGAACGAAAAACAGGCTCGCATGCAGTTCGGTGGGGAAGTTCCCTTTTCCGAGCATGGAATCATCCGGTCCCGCGAAGCCTGCTTGAAATCCTCAAGCATGGCCGTTGAACTGGCGAGGCGAGAAAATGCGAAACTCCACGTTCTACACATCACCACGAAGGAGGAACTTGGACTTTTCGCTCCGGGAGATTCGCGAATCACTGCGGAGGCTTGCGTACATCACTTGTGGTTCGAGGAATCCGGTTATGAAGAACTGGGTTCGCAAATCAAATGCAACCCGGCGATCAAAACGGAGAAGGATCGCACAGCCATTCGAGAAGCCGTGAAAGAGGGTCGGATTTCGGTTTTGGCCACGGATCATGCCCCACACACCTGGGAAGAAAAGCAAAATTCCTATTTCAATGCCCCAGCAGGTCTTCCGCTGATCCAGCACTCGCTGCTGATAATGATGGAAATGGTCAAACAAGGATGCTTTTCCTTGGAGACCGTAGTGGAAAGGGCCTGCCATGCTCCTGCCCGCTTGTTTCAAGTCTTGGATCGCGGATACCTCCGTGAGGGTTACTGGGCGGATCTCGTAGTGGTCGATCCGGAAAGCCAGACCGTCGTTGGGGATTCCCAACTTTTTTCAAAGTGCGGATGGTCACCCTTTTCCAAAGAGGTGTTTTCCAACCGTATCGACTTCACCGTCGTTTCCGGACAAGTAGCCTACCGTTCGGGCGAGCTTGACTTGGGATGCAGGGGACAACGAGTCAATTTCCCCACAAGCAGAAGGTAGACTTTTCGAAAAAGGAACCTCAAGGTAACCAGGGGTATTTGCCAAAGTTCGGTTTTCTCTTTTCCAGAAAGGCCTTTTTCCCTTCCGATCCTTCTTCCGAAAGATAGTAAAGCAGGGTCGCGTTACCGGCCAATTCCTGAATCCCGGCCTGACCATCCAAGTCCGCGTTGAAAGCGGATTTGAGACATCGGATCGCGAGCGGACTCTTTTCCATGACCTCGCTCGCCCACTGCAAACCTTCCCCCTCAAGTTCATCGACGGGAACGACCTTGTTCACCAAACCCATTTCCATGGCTTCCTTCGCGTCGTACTGACGGCAGAGATACCAAATCTCCCTTGCCTTCTTTTGCCCGACGATTCGGGCAAGGTAACTGGACCCGAAGCCTCCGTCAAAGCTACCGACCTTTGGACCGGTCTGTCCGAAAATCGCATTTTCGGCGGCAATGGTCAGATCGCAGACCACATGCAATACGTGCCCACCTCCGATTGCATAACCGGCAACTAGGGCAATCACGACCTTGGGCATGCTACGTATAAGTTTCTGGAGATCCAGAACGTTGAGGCGGGGAACTCCGTCCTCATCCACGTAACCCGCATCTCCACGAACGCTTTGATCGCCTCCCGAACAAAAGGCGTACTTGCCATCCGTGTGAGGACCGGCCCCAGTTAGCAAAACCACCCCGATNGAAGAGTCTTCGCGAGCATCGAGAAAGGCTTGATACATCTCACTGACCGTTTGCGGCCGAAAGGCATTGCGCTTGTGCGGTCGATTGATGGTCACTTTGGCGACCCCGTCTGCCTTGTGATAGAGGATGTCCTGAAAATTACCGGTTGCTTCCCAATTCATGTTGATTCGTTTNGCTTTCCTTGGCTTTCGTTTTCGGCTTGCTCATTTTCTNGGGAAGNAAGCTCCATTTTTCTTCCTTGAGCACCCCACTTATCCTGCAGATACTTCTTCTCTTCCTTCCAGTCCTCAAACGGTTTTCCACGCATGGACAAAAGATCATCAATCCCTTTTCCCTTCTTTTGGTTCGATGGTTCTTTCATTACGGATTCAGCCTTTTCATCTTCCATCCATCGACCTGTCTTTCATAGAAAAAACGATCGTGCAAGCGACTGGGTCCCCCTTGCCAAAACTCAATGGAAGCCGCGCGCAAACGGAAACCTCCCCAATGGGGGGGTTTGGGCGGATCGTCTCCCCACCGTTCCTTCGCTTCAAGGAAAGCGGTTTCCAAGGTTTCTCGAGAATCCAGCTCTTGGCTTTGCTCGGATGCCCATGCTCCCAGTTTGCTCGAGAGTGGTCGGGAGCGAAAGTATTCCTCGGCAAGTCCGTCCTCGACTNTTTCAACCGCTCCGGTGACCACCGCCTGACGTTGAAGAGCAAACCAAGGAAAATGCAAACAGGCATTCGGGTTCCCTTTCAAATGCGACGCCTTGCGACTGTTGAAGTTGGTGTAAAAGACAAAATCTCCATCATCGATACCTTTGAGCAAGACGGCCCGGGCAACGGGATGACCCGAGGAGTCAACCGTAGACAAGGTGCAGGCATTCGGGTCATAGACCCGAGCGTTCACCGCATCCTCCAGCCAAAGGGAGAACTGCTCCACGGGACAAAGGCTCATGTCCGACTTACGCAAAGGAGCNCTGTCGTAATTCTCGCGCAGACCATGGAGCTTATCTGAAATCGAATTCATCGGGGAANCTATCCTATCCAAGAAATCTTTGACGGCAAAGAATAATCAACTCTCCACCGCCCGCCAAAAGTTTTCNGAAGACTTTGTTCTCTTCGAGGCCTGGCGAATTTTCTTTCTCGCTTTCATATTCCAAAGGATCAGACGGCGTGCCAAAGCTCCTCGCAAACTACGCCGAAACCAATGAAATTCGCGCACTGGTTCGACGGTAGTGGAAAGTTTCTCNTTGTAATCCAAGTTACCCGGCAGAAAATCGATGGTTCTGCCTTCCTCCCACGCTTTCCTCAATGAGTGATGAAGTAGTTGCTTACCCGGCGAATATTTTTTCCACTCCTGGTGGAAGGAAAGGTGATGGACGCCCATAAAACCCTGACTCAAAAGATCCAATTCCCAGGCAATGGGCTCATCGTTCACGCGGAGCACGTGAATACGGGCCCTCCCCTCTTTGGCCAACTCGGGGAGCAGTTCGAAAAAGAATCCTCTTTTGCCTCGTATCGAATACAAACCGGCGCCTTCGCTTGACTTCCACGATTCGACCTCGACCATGCAGGTTGTGGGCATCACCGACCGGACTTCCTCGAAAGTCTCCAGGCATTCGATGCGAACATCTCCCTTCTCCTCGAGCCTGCGGGTGTCGTAACGAAAGGATTTTCGACTCTTCGGCCCCATGCCCAGCGACCAAAACTCATCAAAACTCATGCCGGATTCAGGAGATAGCAAAGAGGTCTTGCGAGGGACTCTGGAGATACTGGGTAATTTGCATTTCAGGCTCTCGGGTTCCAAGACTTTTTCCCAGAATGCATTACGCGCCAAGGGAATCCACGAAAAGGTGAATTCCTTCATCAGATTCCTCAAACCTTCGACCAGCCCATGGACTGCCAATTCCGAGCTCCAGGGGTCAAAGTAATTCGCTTCGTCATAGACGAAGGGCCACAACCCTTTCGAACCAAGCAAGCCGGGTCTTTCCACGAAAGGCCAAAAACCTTCCAGCGAACCGGTATCGGTTCGGGCGATCAACAAAACCGGTTTCACCCCATCGGGTTGCCTTTTTAGCCATGCCTCGAGCCACTCCGGTGAAAAATAAGGGTTCTTCCAAATCGATCTTTTTTCCAAATCTTCCAACTTTCCTTTTTCCTCGAGCAAGGCATCAAGACAATGTTCCGTTTTGCACACCACCTTCATTGAGAAATCTATGAATGAAGNCAGCCTGAACTTCCAGAGATTCGGAACCTGGAATTCAGACAATCAGGTTGGCAAAGTCCTCATACTCCGCTCGGAACCCTCCGTCGACCCCCCTACACAAGACCGCGATTGCGTCGTGCGAATGAAGTGACTCGAAATGGGAACAAACCACCCGAAAATCAATGATTCGGCTGTCCTCGATGAGTTGCGCGTAAAGCAAGCGGGCCGCATCCTCAACGAATTTGATGTTCGCACCATTCATTTCCGCAAAAGCCTGTTCGTCCTCCCGGCGAACCATGACTTGGGTTTCGGTGCTCAATCCGTTGACGCACATGTCACGCAATTCAAGCAGAGACAACTCACGATCCGGGTGAACCTCCACACTTACCCGAGCCTTGCTGCGCTGGGAATGAGGGATGGCCAGCAGCCCTCTTTTTTCCCGAGCATGCTCAGACAACTCGGATGCNCAGGGGCAAGCCGAAGAGTAAACGAAGTCGAAGTGAATGATTTTCCGAACCCGGTCGGCTCGGTCAATGATTCCTTCGAAACTGCATCCGTAGTATTGGTAACCCTCCAACCCACTGCGCAAGCTTTGCTGAATCATAGGATAGGAGAAGTCCGCTTTGATGCGAGCTTCCTTGGAATCCAACTTGCTTTTGTAATGCCTGAGGATTTTGGCGAGAATTTCGGGTGAGAAGGTTTCCTCCTTGTATTCGTAAAAGATACGAATGATGCGAGACATGTTGATACCCTTTTTGTCCGCATCCAAGCTNACGGTTCCGGTNACTTTCGTTTCCACAGCCAAATCTTCTCCATCGGGTCCGACAAANCGGAGAGGCAGACGAAAACCGGAGATTCCAACTTGCAGAATGGGCACGCGGGCTCCCTCCATTTCCTTGCCACCGGAATTTTGCACATCCGGCAGGGATGCGCGGTATTCCGGGGTTACGACAAAGGTTTTGTCGTATTCTCTCTTAAGAGGTTTTGGCTTTTTGCTCGGTGCGTCCATAATCTAACAATGTTTCGCAAAAGTTTGAAAGAGGCAAACTGCGTTGACCTTGACTCACTTCGCCTTTCCTTGGTTAGCCACGGCTTCCATGGCTTTGGCCACTTTTTCCGGATCACCCAGGTATTGGCGGTTCAAGGGTTTCAGGTTTTCATCCAATTCATAAACCAAAGGCATACCCGTGGGTACGTTCATGCCAATGATCTCCTCTTCGGAAACGCCATCGAGGTATTTGATCAAAGCCCGTAGAGAATTGCCATGAGCTGCGATGAGGACATTCTTNCCCGCNTGGATTTGAGGNGCGATGGTTTCCTCCCAGAGGGGCAAAAAACGGGCTACGGTGTCCTTCAGNCACTCGGTCAAAGGAAGGTCGGATTCATTNAGGCTGGCGTATCGTCTGTCTTTTCCGGCATATCCTTCATCCTCCTTACTCATTGCGGGTGGAGGGATATCGTAACTCCGTCGCCAGACCAAAACCTGTTCATCTCCGTGCTTTTCAGCAGTTTCCGCTTTGTTGAGCCCTTGCAGGGAACCATAGTGCCGTTCATTGAGCCGCCATTCACGATGNACCGGGATCCAGACCTGTTCCATTTCGGTGAGGGCCAACCACAGAGTCCGAATGGCGCGGGTGAGTACCGAGGTGTAGGCAACGTCAAAGGCGAAGCCCTGCTCCTTGAGCAAACGTCCGGCTTCCTTGCCTTCGCGTTCTCCCTGCTCGGTCAGGTTGACGTCGTGCCAACCGGTGAAGCGATTTTCCTGATTCCATTGGCTTTCGCCATGACGAAGTAATACGAGTTTATGCATGTTTTGAAATTTGGAACTAACAACATAAGAGAAGTAACGCAGGTCGTCACTCTTTTTCCGCCTCTCCAAAACCTCTCGAAACCAAGCTTCCTTCCTTGTGTCCGGCAGTGTCCTGCGCCATAGTACTAGAAATATGTTTGGCCGTCTTCTCTTGCTGTTCGTCCTGATCCCAATCATCGAGCTCTATTTGTTGCTACAGTTGGGTGCCCGCATAGGGTTTATGCCCACTCTTGGTTTGATTGTCCTCACTGGGGCGCTCGGAGCCACCTTGGCGCGGCAGCAAGGCCTTTCCGCTTTGGCAAAAATCCAAAATGAATTGAAATCCGGACGTCCTCCGGCCATGGAAATGGTGGAAGGAGCGCTTATCGTCGTAGGAGGAATCGTTTTGCTGACTCCGGGGATTCTGACCGACCTTTTCGGCTTTGCCCTGATGATTCCTAAATTTCGCAAGTCCTTCGCCGAAAGATTAAAACGTGGTTTTGGCTCTTCCTTCGTCCGAACCTCGACTTCAGGCTTTCAGGCGCATGGCTCGAACTTCAAGAAAAAGGATGATGACGTCATCGACGTTTAGGGGAATTGTCACTCTTTTTCTTGTCCTCGCCACACTGGGTTGCGGGGGAAGCGGGCTTGATGGCGAATACGCCGGAAGAATCGGCGACAAGATGGAGGTTTCCCTGGTCTTTTCGGATGATGGTCAGGTCGAACTCCGTGGGTACTGGCCGGAACCCCTCAACGGCTCTTACGAAAAGGCTTCTCTGCGCGGAGAAGCGGTCGATGCTTTGGTTTTCTGGGGACCGGAGGAAAAGAAGTTCAAGCTCCGGGTCATGTACGCAAAAGATGATGACAAGCTCGAAATTCTCGGGATTCATTCGCGTACCATCGGCCCGGGGGCAAGGTACGTTTCCACCGAATCCGAATCCAGTTTTTCCCCGAACAACCCGGTCCTGTACAAGGTGCAGGCCTTGGATGACTAAAAGTCCCCCTTCGACCGCTTAGTTTTCCTCCAAGTCCTCGATCATCCGAAACAAGGCGTCCCTGAATTCGGGACCCAGGCCCTCGCGTTTTGCAATTTCGACGTAAAATGGCAGATAATCGTCCTGATCAAGGGATTTGCAGGCAATGTTGTGAAATGGGTCGCTTGCATCGACGTAATAAGTCTTATCCCCAAAAGACAGGGTAATCCCCGAATCGCTTCGGAAAACAGCAAGCCGTTGATGAAAGTCGGGCATCCTTTCACTTGGTTTTCGTATTTTTGGACCTCGGACACAAGATTCTTCATCTCAGTTGCCCAACTTCAGGAAAGAACTTATCCTAAAATCGATGTTTCTTTTGCTTCCTTACCGCGACGACAACCCGACGAGGAAATTCGCCCTGATCAATTGGTGCCTGATCGCCGCCAACCTGTGGGTCTTTTTTGCCTATCAATTTCCGCTTACTGAAAAACAACAACTAGCCTATTACTCGGCATTCGGATTCATTCCGGCAAGTTTCTTCGCCCAATTCTCCCCTTTTGAACCAACTTTTGCGGCGTGGGAATGGGCCACCGCTCTGACCTCGATGTTCAGTCACGGAGGAATTCTGCATCTCTTCGGGAATTTGCTTTTCCTTTATCTTTATGGAGACAATGTCGAGGATGCCCTTGGCAAAGTCAGGTATCTGCTCTTTTATCTCCTATGCGGACTGGGCGGCGCAATCACACAAGCCCTGACCAACCCCGACTCCCAAGTCCCGATGGTCGGCGCGTCCGGCGCCATCTCCGGAGTCATAGCCGGATATCTTCTGCTCTATCCGAGAGCCAACGTTCGGGTCTTCTACTGGCTTTTCCTATTCATCGGAACCATTTACCTGCCCGCCTACTTGGTTTTGGGGTTTTGGGTTTTCGAGCAAATCATCGCCCTCCCCGAATCCATGAGAGCCGCGGGTGGCGTGGCCATTGCCGCGCATTTGGGCGGATTCGTCAGCGGCATCCTCCTCGTTCCCTTACTTAAGAGGAAAGAGGTTCGTTTTTTCCAAAAAGGACATTCTCGCGCTTTTGCTCGCAATACCAGAAGGATTCGTTGATAATAAGCGGACTTGTCACTTACACCATGGAAAAAGTTTATTCACCCAAAGAAGTCGAGGACCACCTTTATGAAAAGTGGTTGAAGAGCGATTGCTTCAAAGGTAAGCCGGATTCCGAAAAAACCTCCTATTCGATTGTAATTCCACCTCCCAACGTGACCGGAGTATTGACCATAGGACACGTTCTCAACAACACCATCCAGGACATTTTGGTTCGTCGGGCGAGACAAAACGGACACTCGGTTCTTTGGTTACCCGGCACCGATCATGCGGGCATTGCCACACAAACCAAAGTGGAGCAGGCTCTCAGGGAAGAGGGTCGAACCCGGGAGGAACTCGGTCGCGAAAACTTCTTGGATCATGCGGCTCTTTGGAGGGACAAGCATGGGGGAATCATCCTCAACCAACTTAAGAAACTCGGTTGCTCCTGCGATTGGGATCGTACGGTTCACACACTGGACGCGGACTACTCGAGCGCCGTGATTGAGGCATTCGTCAAGCTTTTCAAGAAAGGCTACGTATACCGCGGACAAAGAATGGTCAATTGGTGTCCCTCCAGCAAAACCGCCTTGTCGGACGAAGAGGTGATCATGAAACCTCAAAAAAGCGTGCTTTACAAAATCAGGTACAACGTCGTTGAGTCCCCGGGAACCTATGTGGAAGTCTCCACAACCCGACCCGAAACCATCGTGGGAGACGTTGCCCTGGCCATCCACCCCGAGGACCCGCGATGGAAAAACCTCCAGGGTCTTCACGTCATGAGACCGATCAACCCGATGGCTCTTCCCATCGTTGCGGACGAGGCGGTGCAAAGGGCTTTCGGTACGGGCATACTCAAGATCACTCCCGCCCACGATAAACTGGACTTTGAAATTGCCCAAAGACACAATTTGCCGATGTTGGAAATTTTGGGTCCGGATGGAAGCCTCAACAGCCAAGCGGGAGCGGACTATCAGGGAATGGAAAGATTTTCGGCTCGTAAAATCATCGCCAAGAAGCTCGAAGACGACGGGTTGTTGGTCGAACGGAAGGAATACGAAAACAACGTCGGTTTTTCCGAACGGGCGGACGTTCCGATCGAACCAAGGTTGTCGGAGCAATGGTTTCTCAAATACCCAAGAGTCGAGGAAGCCAAACAAGTCGTGAAGGACGGGATGATCGAATTCTTTCCCAAACGATGGGCAAAGACCTATCTCCATTGGTTGGACAACATCCAGGATTGGTGCATCAGCCGGCAACTCTGGTGGGGGCATCGCATTCCGGTCTGGTACCGCAAGGGTAAAATCAAATCCGATCCATCCAATTGGCACGTATCCGCAAAAGGCCCGTCCGACCCTGAAAACTGGGAACAGGATGAGGATGTGCTCGATACCTGGGCTTCCTCCTGGCTTTGGCCACTAGCCACACTCGGTTGGCCGGACGAAGAGGCCATGGAAGAGAAAGGGTTCGATCACTTCTACCCCACCTCGGCATTGGTTACGGGCCCGGACATCATTTTCTTTTGGGTCGCGCGGATGATCATGGCTGGCTTGGAATTCAAGGGTCGAAGTTACAAACCCGAACAAAGGATTCATGCCTCCGAATTACCGGAACGGATTCCTTTCAAGCACGTTTACTTCACGGGAATCATTCGCGATGCGGAAGGCCGAAAAATGTCGAAATCCTTGGGGAATTCTCCGGACCCCTTGGATTTGATCGAGAAGTACGGAGCGGATGGTTTGCGCCATGGAATCATGAGCATTGCTCCCAAAGGTCAGGACATTCGTTTTTCCGAAGAAAGGATCGAACAGGGAAGAAATTTTTGCAACAAGCTTTGGAACGTCTGTAGGTTTCGTCAAAGCGCAAGTCCCATGGAAGACAATTCGATGATTGAGCTCATTTGCCTGAGAATTGAATCGGAACAGGTCAACAAGGACGATCAGGCTATGCTTCTGAGGTTGGCGGAAACCTTGGACCAAGTGGAAAAGTTTTACCAAGAGTATGAATTCAATTCCGTTCTTCAGGCAATTTATCGATTGTTCTGGACGGATTTTTGCGATTGGTACATTGAAGTTTCCAAAAATAGAATCAAAGAAGAAGCCCAAAAGGGTACCTGCCTTGCGGTTCAGGACATTTGCCTTCGCCAGATTCTTCTTATGCTCCACCCCTTTATCCCCTTCATTACCGAAGAGCTTTGGAGAACCTTATGCTTTTCCTCCGCAGAATCCATAGAAGGTGAAAAACCAGGGGATGGAAACGAGTTGATCGAAGCCTTGCAAACCGGTGGCGTCACTCTTGATCCGTCGGCTTTGAAGGAAATGCAGGAGGTGAGAGAATTAGTCACTCAACTGCGAGCGCTTAAGGCGGAGAGAAACCTTTCCAACAATCGAAACATCGCTTTTTCCTTCGTCGCCAATAATGAGAAGGCCGAAGCGGTAAGCAGAAACCTGACCTCCATTCTTTCAACTGCGGGAGCTTCCGCCGTGAACCGCGTTGAGGAAGCACCGCAAGGGATCCCCGCCCTGGTGACTCCTCTGGGCTCCTTTTTTCTCGATTTGACGGTGGGGGTTGATCTCTCTGCGGAAAAGGAAAGGTTATCCAAGGAAATCGAAAACTTGGAGAAAATCATTCGGTCCATCGAAATCAAGTTATCGAACCAAGCTTTCGTTTCCCAGGCCCCGCCTCAAGTGGTCGAAGGAGCCAGAAACCAACTGATTGAAAACCAATCCAAACTCCAAGAGAACCAAGAGGCCCTCAACGCCATCTCGGAATCCTAGGCCTTTGGGAAATAACCGATACGGTGGCTTTCGAATCGTCCCCTTTGACGGCCAGGCATAGCGGGTAAAATCGGTAATTCCCGATTAAATTCGTTAGGACCAATGACCCTATGGGCCTCCTTTTGCAAGGCCATCCAACGATCATTCTTCAACTTGGGTCCATAAGCGATGAGGGCCAAAAGACTTTTCCATTCCACACTCAGGCGCTCGAGGTCACCCGAACTGAAGTCTCTTTCGGAATCCTCACTGGCAAGCAAGTCCTTGCGGTTGCGCAGAACCTCCACCGCTCCTTCCCCATACTCGACGGGCAGTCCCCCCTTCAGGTAACCCTCGCAATCCTGAAAGCCAAATGCCTCCCTGCAGACCGCGGCCAATCGGGCTTCGGAAACGGAGACGGACTTAAAGCGGTGACCGCTTCTCAAATTGGCAAGGTCATAAACCAACTCATCCAAGGGATATGCCTCATCCTCCAAGGCAACCGCGACCGCGAGACCTTCGCCTCCGGAAAAGAGTGAAAAAACTTCTCCCCTTGCCGTAGGGACCCCTTCCTCGTCAATAAGCTTAAGCGCAACCCAGACTTCAGCCGGAGTCAGATCGTTCAGATTCCGCCTCCCTCCTTTCCCCTGATCACGGAATGGAGATTCGTACAAGCGAGTCACTTTTCGCATGGGAGGGTTAAGCAAAATTCGGCCCCTGGAATCGCGCCACCCCAGAACCCGCGCCCCCTCATACCTCAAACGGGCCCGAAGAACTTTTCCCCGATCCACGAACTCAAAGAATTCTCCGCCCTGGGAGAGATTGGGAAAGAAATCTCTCAAGACCTTTTCCAAGCCCCCACGCCTCCAAACCTTCCGGGAAAAGGACTTTCGGATTTTGGCGGGTTTTTCCTTCACTGCCTCCCTGAGCTTTTTTCTAAAGGACTTGATCAAAATCACCTTCTCCTTTTCGTCCTCCGAATCATACACGCCCACGGGAATTTCCCGACCGTAAATCGGGTTCTTGCGCTTGCCGAACCTGCAAGGGTTTCCAACCTTCACCTTACTGAGAGTTTCAGGCAAAGTCAGAGCCCGAACCCATTCCCCTTTCTCCAAGATCCAAGCCTCTCCCAAACTCGCCTGTGATTGGCCTCCCCTTCTTTCCCACAAGCCTACCGAATTGCGCATCTCAATGACTTGATCCCTTTCGCCAAGAGATTCGCTCAAGGCATCCTCGCGTTCCTTCTCCCCTTTCCAATAGGCGGAAAAACCCTCCAGGGAATCCCGGAACCCCAACTTCACCCGATCTTCTGAAAATAATCTTTCCGCCAGCCATCGTACGGCTTTCAGATGATCCTCCCCCCGTGAACGAGCATCGGACATGACCCTCAGAACGGTTGGCCAGTCGATAGTCTCGGAGCGCTTTAACTTCAAAGGCCGAGCATCGGACATACGGGCTTGCTTGGGTGCAACGATGACGTACCCACGGTCATCAAAGCCACGTCGACCAGCGCGGCCAAACATTTGCAAAAGTTCGTCGTGTCGGAGAACGAACAAATTCTCCTCTACCCGGTATTCCCGATCCGTCACCAAAACGGAACGCATCGAGAAATTGACTCCCGCTCCCAAGCCGGTCGTAGCAACCACCACCTGCAACTGTCCGTTTTTCGCAAGCGGTTCGATGACACCCGCTCTTTGCATGTAATCCAACCCGCTATGGTGATAGGAGACACGTCTCCTGAGCAAGCTCGCCAATTCCTTTCCGGCAATCTTTTTCTGTTCTGAAGTGAGTTCCAAGGCCTCGACTTCGGGAAGTTCCTGGCCAAGTTCGTAAGCGAGCTCCTCCGCGGCTTTTCGACGGGGGGCAAAGACCAGAATCGGCCCCAAACCGGAACGTAAGGCGGCGGCGACCAACCTGGGCCAATGACCTCTTATTTTGCGACCGTGGAAGGGACTTTTCAGCAAAGTCTCCGCAAACACCTCATCCAACGGAACCGGCCTCCTTTTTTCGGAAACCAAGGCAACCCCGCGTCCTTGGCTTCTCAACCATCCGGCCACCTCTTCAGGGTTCGCCACGCTTCCACTCATAAGCAGGAGCCGAACCGAGTTTGGAGCCATGGCCAAAGTCACCTCGTAAGCCGGACCGCGCTTTGAATCTCCCAGGAGTTGGTATTCGTCCACCACCAGCAAATCAGGCAAGGTTCCCTTGACCGCGTTCCCCCTTTGGGTTTCCAAAGTGGCCACAACGACCCGGGCCTCGGGGTTGTGGCGCAGATCCCCGGTGACCAATCCGACGTCCCATCCACGATCCCGCCAATCCCGAAATTTGTCATTGGCCAACGCCCGAGTTGGAACCGTATAAACGGCCTTACCCTTCCATCCCGACTCAATCAGTTTTTCGAACACGAACGTTTTGCCAGCTCCCGTAGGAGCGTGCAAGACAACGTCCTGTCCTTCTCGCAAAAAGTTCAGCGCCTGCCTTTGCCAAAGGTCCGGCAAAGACAAGACTTCTCCAAATTGATTGACGTTGGTTTGCATTTGTCCCGCATATCCATTCCATA
Organism: Opitutia bacterium; assembly: GCA_002692605.1. Taxonomy (GTDB): domain Bacteria; phylum Verrucomicrobiota; class Verrucomicrobiia; order Opitutales; family Seribacteraceae; genus Seribacter. Next base: position 12,638 of record NZLE01000022.1, on the reverse strand, counting down.
ACGATGTATGAGAATAAATCGATGAAAAGGTACGAATCGAGTAATTTTTTCCCGCTCTTGCGATGAGCGAAATCAATATTATCGTTGCCTGCGGTACGAACCGAGTGATCGGTCGGGAAGGCCGACTGCCCTGGAAAATCCAAGCGGACTGGGACTATTTTCTCGATACGACCCAAAACGGCATTTTGATTATGGGAAGAAAATGCTTCGAGGATTTTCTGCCCTACGCCAAGTCGCGCGAAGTCATTGCCCTGTCCAGAGATCCGACCGTCGATTTTCCTCACGCAAAGAAGGCGAGCAGCTTGAAGCAGGCCCTGGAAATCACCAGAAATTCAGGCAAGACGACTTGGATCTGCGGAGGCGAAAAGATTTATCAGGAAGCCATGCCCTTGGCGGATCATCTTTATTTGACCGCCATCGATGCGGCTTTCGATGGGGACGTTCACTTTCCTCCCTGGGAAAAATTCTTCACCCGCGAGCTCTCAAGGAAATCAGTGATCTGCGGTTCCCATAAGCTCGAGTTCCTGATTCTTGGAAAATAAACTTTTTCGGCGGATTTGGGATTCCCAAAGCTTGCCTCTTTTCATCAACCTCTTATTCTCACGATACTTTTCTCATGGACTCCCTTCGATTCTTAACCACGGAAGACCTGGACCAAATTCGCATGGATTTTGGCACTCCATCCTTTGTCTATGACGAAGCCACGCTACGAGCCAATGCTCAGGCTGTTAAGGAATTTCCGCACGCGTTCGGTCTATTTGCTCGCTATGCAATGAAGGCGGCCCCGACCGCGGCAATTCTACGAATTTTCAATAGTGAAGGACTTGGGATCGATGCCAGTTCCGTACATGAGGTCGAGCGGGCCGTACGGTCCGGATTCGGAACCGAATCAATCTCTTTGAGTTCACAGGAACTCTCCGATGATTTCCGTTATTGGTTACAGGATGGAGTGAAGGTAAATCTATGTTCCCTTCATCAAATTCATAAATTCGCGAAGTGGGGCAAAAGGGAACCCGTGGGATTACGCTTTAACCCCGGAATGGGGTCAGGTGGGACGAACAGAACCAACGTCGGAGGTCCGGCCAGCAGTTTCGGCATTTGGAAAGGGGACTTGGAGGAAGCGAAATCCCTGTGCAAGAATTATGGCCTTGAGGTGGAAAGAATCCATACCCATATCGGTTCCGGTTCCGACCCCGAAGTTTGGAAAAAGGTTGCCAACATGAGCTTGGATCTGGTCAGAGCCTTTCCTTCGGTGAAGACCCTTAATTTGGGTGGCGGATATAAGGTCGCTCGCATGGAAAACGAAGTCGCGACCGACCTGAAGGAAATCGGGCAACCGGTGAAGGAACTCTTTCAGCAGTTTGCCGAAGAAACCGGCAGGGAATTGAAACTTGAGATCGAACCTGGAACCTTTCTCTTGGCTCATGCCTGTAGCTTAGTCACCTCGATTCAGGACATTACCTCTACCGGTCAGGAAGGCTATCGATTTCTCAAACTTGATGGAGGCATGACGGAAATTCTCCGCCCGAGTCTTTATGGAGCGCAGCATCCGATTGTGGTTGTCCCTGAAGCCGGACAGGAACGATTTAGGGAGAAAATGGACCAAGTGGTGGTGGGACACTGCTGCGAATCAGGCGACCTGCTCACTCCATCTCCAGGAGAGCCCGAAGCCTTGGCTCCAAGGAATCTTCCTCGTGGGGAAGTGGGTGATTTTTGCGTCATTGAAAGTGTGGGAGCCTATTGCTCATCGATGTCTGCCAAGAATTACAATTCCTTTCCCGAAGCCGCGGAAATTCTCAAAAAGCAGGATGGCATTATCGCCGTTATTCGCAAACGACAGACTTTCGAACAAATGGTTGAAAACGAAGTCGTGCCTTGAAGGTAACTGGTTTAAAATCATTTCCCCTTGGCCAAGCGGTACCCAACCGAGACCATTCCGTTTGCGTAAGCTTGCCAACAGTTAAAGACCTCATCGGGTACGAGGAGAAAAAGCAGGTCACTCTATCGGCCATCAAATCCGGTTACCCCCGTTTCGTCCGGCATCACCGAATAACCGAATTGATCGATACGCTCGGAACAAAGAAGTTTCATGACGAAAGAGAAGGATTTCTTTTCAACAAGAAATCGGATTGTGACTTCGCCTTGGATCTTCTTGGTCTTCAAAACGCGAGCGTGGATGAGATCGATGAAGTCGTTCGGGTACAAATTGCCAGGGGATCGAAAGATGCCCAATCGCTCGAAGCTTTCTTCCAGCATTCGGGTTGTGGAATTTCTTCCCGTTTTGCAGAAGACATTCTTTTCAAAAAGGGATTGCTCCCACATCGGGAATCGCTGAACGAAAATGATTGCGCCTATGAGGAAATCACCCAGACCATTGCCGAAGCTCACGGACCGAACGTCCGACGAGAGGACGTTCTTTTAACTTCTTCGGGAGCCAATGCATTTTACAGCCTTTTCCGCGTAGCCACTCAGCAAGCCCGGAAAGAAAAGAGATCAGTATGGATCCGCTTGGGTTGGCTCTACATCGACACCATCGAGGTGATGGAACTTTTAAAAAACAAGGATGAAACGGTCTTGACCCTTAACTGTTGGAAAGAGTTCTCCGAAGTGGAAGACATCTTCAAGGAGCATGGGACTCGCATCGCCGGTGTGATCACGGAATTTCCAACCAACCCTTTGCTTCAGTGTTGTGATTTGGAAAAGCTGAAAGCCCTGTGCAACCAGTACGGATCGCTCCTGGTAGTGGACCCGACCATGGTCTCACCTAAAAACGCCAAAGTGTCAAACCATGCGGACGTGGTGGTGAATAGTCTCACCAAATATGCGAATTGGGAAGGGGATGTTATGATGGGCAGTTTGGTTTTTCCGGAATCCAGCGAAAAAGGACGAATTCTGATGACCCGGGTTGCCCAGACACGAACACCACCCTTCAGTAGAGATCTCCTCAGGATGGCCGAACAAATCCCCTTCTATTCGAGTTTTATCGAAAAAACCAATGCCAACCTGATGCAGGTTGCCGACTTTCTCTTGGGGCATGATAAGATCAAGCGGATTCATTGGGCCTACCAACCCGCCAACGGGAACCTTTACCGCTCCATCGCCGGAGAAGAAAGTCCGGGATGCGTATTGAGCTTCGAAACAACGGGGGATTTCGAAACTTTCTATAATCACCTGAGGATGCTTAAAAGTCCCAGTTTCGGAACCGAATTCACTCTTTGTTGCCCCTATGTGTTCCTTGCCCATTACCGATTGACCAAGAGCAAGGAAGGTTTGGAAACGCTCGCACGAGCGGGAATCTCTCCTCATCTTTGCAGGCTTTCGGTAGGTTTGGAAAGTCCGGAGGAAATTATCCAAACGCTCGACGAATCCCTAAAGAAAGTTTAGTTCTTCGCGTATCGGCCCCAACGCTTGAAAGCCGAATCAAAAGTACGCTTACTCGAACTCGTGAGGATCCAACACCTTGCGAATACGCCTCTTTGACAAACGGACGAAGGAAGGAACGCCATTTTCGTAGGGTACTTCCACTTCGCCTTGAATCAAAGGCTGGCAATATTTGATGAACTTCGCAGTCATACTGACTCCGTCCTCGGCAATCCAATCCTCGGGAATTTCCTTCACGCCGTTGGCGATTTCAGACAATGGGGCAAGACCGGTTTCGCAACGGTACCCCTCCTCTTCGGCTCGAACCAAAATGACCATTTTATCGGTTTCCCCATCGATCGCGGCCTTCACTGCAGCTTGTCCGGCCATAAAGGCTTCGTCGTTGTCGGTTTGGGATGAGCAGTGGACAGCCGCTCGTTGCCCCGTCCCCAATTTGGAAGAGCGTGCCTTCACCGCAAGGTTTTCCTCAACAAGGTTTGCCAGAAAGTCCCCCACCCCTCCAAGTTGCTGGTGCCCGAAGGCATCCTGTCCGGTAGCGGAATTGGCGACGTAATTGCCATCCTTATCGATGAGTCCTTCTCCGACGACGACAAGGCAATAGCGGTTCTTCTTCAAAACTCGTTGAACGTCATCCACGAACTTTTCTTTGGAAAAAGGCAGTTCGGGCAGGTAAATCAAGTGGGGAGCATCGTCGTTGTTCTCTCTGCCCTTGGCCAAGGTGCTTCCCGCGGCAATCCACCCGGCATTTCGCCCCATCACCTCGATGATGGAAACCAAATCGTGTTGCCCCATGGCCTCGTGATCCAAAGCGGTTTCGCGAATGACGGTGCAGATGTACTTTACGACGCTGCCGTATCCCGGACAATGATCGGTTGTGACCAGATCGTTATCAATGGTTTTGGGAACGCCAATGACGCGAAGTTGGTATCCCTTGGATTGAGCTAGTTTGGAAATCTTGTCAGCGGTATCTTGGGAATCGTTGCCTCCGCAGTAGAAGAAATAACGGATGTTGTGGGCTTCGAAAACCTGTAGGATTCTCTCGTACTCCTCGTCGCGCTTTAACTTGAAGCGACAAGTGCCAAGGGCGGAGGCGGGAGTGTAGCGGAGTCCGCGAATGTTCTGCTGGGACTCCTCGGCCAAATCGATCAGTTCTTCCTTGAGGATACCAAGCACTCCGTTCATGCCCCCATAAACCTCTTCGATGCAGGGATGATTCAGGGCTTCCGAAACGACTCCGGCAACGCTCGCGTTAATGACGGCAGTTGGCCCACCCGATTGGGCGACCAAACAATTTCCAATTAGTTCCTCAGACATGTCTAGTTGTAAATAGGTAGAAAACCTATCAGTCCACAGGGGAAGAGCCCGATTGGCAATCGCAAAAATCGCAAACCGGCAATGAAGCCAATTTACAAAGGGTTTCTAGAGGATTTGAGGGGGCGAGTAGCTTTTGGCATCCGGATGGCGTTCACCCCACGAATGGGCCCTTTTCACAAAATGATCGACCTGCTCCGACGAAGCTCCCAATCTTGCTTCTCCCTCCTTGACCAATGCCTGCAAGGACCGAATTTTCATCCCAATTCGCTTATCCTTGGCCAAACGGGCAATCAGGTCATTTTCCTTCGATTTGCCTTTTCGCAAATCCTTGACCGCCGCAACCGCATGTTGCTTGATCGCTTCATGGGCGTCTTCTCTTCCCGCTCCTCCCTTGACCGCTTCCATCATGATGGTGGTCGTAAGCAAAAAGGGCAGATACCGTTCGCGCTCGGACTTGATGACCGCAGGAAAAACCTCCATTTGCCTCAAAACGGTGAGAAAAGTGTCCAAAAGTCCATCCAATGCGAAAAAGGCATCAGGCAAAGCGATTCTTCGGACCACGGAACATGAAACGTCTCCCTCATTCCACTGATCGCCCGACAATTGCGAAACCATCGTCAAATGGCCATTGAGGATGGCATGAAAGCCATTGATCCGCTCGCAGCTGCGGCTATTCATCTTATGAGGCATGGCCGAGGAACCGGTTTGACCCTTTGCAAACCCTTCCCCCAAAAGTTCATGCCCGGCCATAATGCGTAAAGTCTTGGCAAAACTAGCTGGTGCGGAAGAGATGCGGACAAGAAGCGAAACCACCTCAAAATCCAAACTTCGCGGATAAACCTGTCCGACGTTTTCCCAGTTCGCGGGAGCCCCCAGATGCTCCATGACCTTTTGATCGAGTTTCCGAGCTTTGCCGGCGCTTCCAAAAAGAGTGACCTGATCCAAACGCGTTCCTACCGCTCCTTTCAGTCCACGGTAGGGATAGGTTGCGCACATTCGCGTGAGAGATTCCAAACTCCGCTCCAATTCCTCGCCCCAATTGGCCATGCGTTTACCCAAGGTGGTCAGTTGAGCGGGCACGTTGTGCGATCGAGCGGTCACAGGCAGATTTCGGTACTCCTTGGCCTTTTCAGCCAGAGCCAAAAGGGCGGCAATTCCCTTTTCCAAAATAATTCCAAGGGACCGATGCACCTGAAGCTGTTCGACGTTCTCCGTAAGATCACGACTGGTCATACCTTTGTGGGCATGTTGATGGCCCGCTTTCTCGGCAAATTCCTCCAGCCTGGCCTTGACGTCATGCTTGGTCACAACTTCCCGCTTCCGAATCGATTCGAGGTCCACCAGAGCCTTAACCTTCTCGGACCGATCGATGGACGCTTTTTCGATTTTGACCCCCAAATCCTTTTGGGCCCGCATAACGGCAATCCAAAACTCGCGTTCCATAATTATTTTTCCGTGGGCGGACCACACGCTTTTCATGGAGGGTGAGGCATACCTTTCGGCCAATACGTTGGGAAGATCAGAATTCATGGTTTTTCAACAAGGTTTACATTTTCTCAAGTTTCTCGCAAATGCTACGAATGATAAATTCCGGTGTGGAAGCGCCTGCGGTGACACCCACCGTTTCAAATTCGGCAAACTCCTTATCATCAAGGTCCTCTGCGGTTTCAACGTGAAAGGTCGGACGGTCATGAGAAGAAGCGAGTTTGGCTAGTTTTTTGGTATTTGCGGAATGCTTACCCCCAATCACTACGATCGCTTCGGCGCCCTCTTCCACAAGTTGAACCAAATCCGACTGGCGTTCCTTGGTGGCTCCGCAAATCGTATCAAAAACCAAGAGAGAGGGATACTTTTTGGCTAAGATGCCGGAAAGCATTTTGAATTCATGCGTAAACATCGTGGATTGGGAAACCATGGCCACTTGGTCAGACAAGGGTGGCAGGTTTTCGATATCAGCAATCGAGGCCACCACATAGCCCTTTTCCCCAGCATAGCCCATCAAGCCAATCACTTCNGGATGATTGGGGTCACCAAAAATCACTACGTCATACCCCTTGGCCGAATAGGANCGAACCCGACCGGCTATGACGCCCACGTCCGGACAAGTGCCGTCTTTAAAAGGCAACCCAAGGGATTTCAGGTACTTTCGTCTTTGGGGCGAAATGCCATGCGCCCGAATGACCATGACGGATTCCTTTTCGGAGTCTTCTTCCAAGCTCACCTCCTTCTTGCTTTCATAATCGCCCACCTCATTGATATCCTCCTGACCCAGCAGTTCCATCATTTGACGATTGTGGATCAGCGGGCCGTCCGTGTAGACTTTTCTTTTTCCACCCTGAGCTTCCTCTCTGGCAACTTGAATCGCTCGCTCCACTCCCCAACAGAACCCAGCGCTTTTAGCTCGAATAACTTTCATTTTTCCAAACGACCTTCCTATCCTTATGTTGGAATGGATTCAATATAGATTTGCAAAAAGATCGATTTCAGAAATAGCTAGGGCATGCGTNCCCCTTCACNTCCAGTTATACAATCCTTATGCATATTGGTCGGTAGCTTGCCATTTTTAGAAAGTGCGACAGCGGATACTAAGGCTGCGCCGGAATCCGAGCACTACGTCCGAGGGAAAGCCTCAAGAGACGGAATCGGGAAATTTTACATGGGTCGGGAAATTTCTCAGGTCATGGGACATTTGGGGGCATCCTGGTTGGAGCGCCCCAAAAGGGAAAAGGAAGAACGTACCGATCTTCTGATCAAAAGCATGGGCTTGAAACCTCAAGACCGGGTGGCCGATATCGGCGCAGGTTCCGGTTACTTCACTTTCCGCATGGCCACCTTGGTCCCTCAGGGGAAAGTTTACGCGGTTGATATCTCGCCCCAGATGCTTGGCATCGTACGATCCCGAATCCGACAAAATCAGATTTCCAACGTGATCCCCGTGCAAAGCACCATCAAAAACACGATGCTCGAGGAAAAATCCGTTGACGTGGTTCTAATCGTAGATGCTTATCATGAGTTTTCTCATCCCCGAGAAATGGCTCAATCGATCAACCGGGCTTTGAGTGAAAACGGGCGACTCATTTTGATCGAATATCGGGCGGAGGACCCCTCCGTTATGATCAAACCCCTTCATAAAATGACCCAGAAACAAGCCAAGGCCGAAATGCAGGCAGTCGGATTCAAATGNGAGAAGACCNTGGACCTCTTACCCCAACAGCATTNCATGGTCTTCCGCAAGGGAGCCTAGTTTTATCTTGAAGCGATTCGTAGTTGTCTTTCTCGCTCTTGGCTCGTTGTTCGGNGAAAGCGCGGATTGGTCCAGATTCAGGGGGCCCGGAGGACAGGGCAAGGCGGACTGGCTGAAACTCCCAAAAAAGTTTCATCTCCAAAAANCTTCTTGGACTCTCGATCTCCCGGGAGTCGGCCATTCCTCCCCGGTTCTTTTCGAAAATAAAATCTTCACAACCTGCGCCAACCCGGAGAGCGGGCTGAGGAATATTCTTTGCGTGGATGCCGATGACGGCAAAATCCTTTGGAAGCGGGACATTCAGTCAACCCCCGATCACCGCCATAAATTCAACAGTCATGCCTCATCAACCCCTGCCGCGGATCAGGATTTCGTCTTCCTATCCTGGACAACCCGGGAATCCAACAACCTGATCTGCCTGGATCATCTGGGACAAAAGGTCTGGCAGAGGGACTTCGGCGCCTTCGAGACCCAGCACGGAAGTGGCTTTTCTCCAATCGTTTTTCGAGATAAAGTGGTGGTGACTCATGATCACGAGACGCAATCCTTCGTCTATTGCCTGGATCGTAAAACCGGAAAAACACTTTGGAAAACTGCTCGAAAGGGTTCCAAACCCTCCGCATCCACTCCGGTCGCCCACCTCTCCAAATCCGGACAAGTCCAATTTGTCTGCAACTCCAAATCCCACGGTTGCTTTGCCTTGGACGGACGGACCGGGAAAGTCCTTTGGGAAACGGGACCCGACACACTGGATTTAAGAAGCGTTTCCTCTCCCTTTTTGACACCGGGTGGCTTTTTCGCATCTTGCGGTTCCGGTGGAAGGGGAAGTCGAATGCTTGCCGTNCAACCTCCCAGCGGGAACCAAAAAAAAGCCATCATCTCCTACAAGATTACTCGAAACGTTCCTTACGTCCCCACCCCTTTGNCATTCGATGATCTCGTCTTTACGATTACGGATGCGGGAATTGCGACCTGCATTGAGGCCAAATCCGGAACACTCNTATGGATGGAAAGAGTGGGCGGCAACTTCTTCGCTTCCCCGATTGCGGTCTCCAACCAAATTCTGATCACTTCCAGGGAAGGAGTGGTAACTTTTCTGGACATTTCTTCCGAAGGAATGACCATANGCGGACAGCTTATGCTTGGAGAATTGACTCACGCCACCCCTGCGGTGGGTCGGGATTCCCTTTTCTTTCGAACCTTTTCAAAACTTNATTGTTTCCGCGCAACTTCTTCGCGCATCTAATTGTCTATTTGACTAACCGAACAAAACATCCTTAAGGATACTGAATGAAGACTACACTCCTACGATCTCTTTTCCTTACGCTCGCGCTTGCCTTANCCGCATCTGCGGAAATTGCCAAGGTTGCAGGTATTTCCTTCGAGGCCCCCGCCTCATGGAAATCCTCTCCGCCCTCCTCCAACATGAGAAAGGCTCAGTTCTCGGCAACCGACTCATCGGGAAATATGGCAGAGATCGTATTCTTTCACTTCGGACTCAATTCGGGAGGCGTGCAAGCAAACGTCGACCGGTGGATGAAACAATTCGAGGATCCTCAGGATCAGTCCACCGAGAGCGTGAAAATTGGTGAAACCAACGTTACCTATGCGCAAGCTCACGGAACCTTTCTTAGCGGTCGACCCTTCGGTCCCAAGACCCCTAAGCCCGGATATGCCTTGGTCGCTGCCATCATCGAGGGAAAGGAAGGAGCNGTATTCATTAAGATGACCGGTCCCAAGAGNGCCGTGGATGCCCACACCGATGGCCTCAAGAAGATGGTCAAGGGCTCGCTTGAAAAGTAGCCTGCCCGCCACTTTCGGAAAAACCCGCCAGAATGCCATGAAGAATGGCTTGAGCGTACTCCTCGATCAAAGATAGTCGCATCTGCCCATCCACCTCAATGAGNCCCTCGTAATTGCCCAAGCGAATCCTTTCGTACGCTTGCTTGGAGTTGGCGATATACGGTTCCAGAAAAACCACGGGACTTCGGTAAAGCCGGTTGGCAAGAAGGTTTCTCGCCCAAACCCCCTCAACCGGGCCGATCTTNATNGCGTTCGGGCCCTTGTAGGCAAATGCGGGCAGACCGGTCGACCGGGCAAGGGAACGNGACAGGCATTCGGCATATTCTCGCTCAAGCTCATCCCATCCGCTCAAAAGACGAAAAAGCATCTCAAACCTTTGGTTGTCATACGCCAACTCGCCGCCCATGTAGCAACCATTCACCAAAACGTGATAGTCATTTCTATCCAAGAGTTCGGTTTGATTCTGGTCTTTCCATGGAGCCGCGTTGAAGTGAATGCAAACGGAGAGGTCCGGACGGAAGACTTGGTTGATTAGATCGGCTCTGGCATAAATTTCGCTCACTCGGTAAAAAAGCATCTCTCTTCTCTTCCGAATCAAGTTCTCCCTTTCCTCCCCTATTGGAGGATTCTTGTCTTCGGCAAACCGATCATCGAACCATTTTTCCGCTTGGTGATTGAAATCATTCTCGCGCTTCTCGGTTACGGGTTTTCTTGAGGAACGAGTGAGAAAAACCTCAAAGCCTTTTTCCTCCAGTAACTGACGAGCTCTTTCCGCAACCAACAAAGACAAATCGCCTTCCTTCACGGGATCATCGGAACCCATGGCAAAGTGCCTGCCTTCCATTTCAGAATAGCGCCCCCCCAAATGCCCCGGATCCAGAACCACTTTGAGCTTCCCCTTTGATACCTTTGATTGATTCGAATCCGAATCCGCAAAGCCAAGGACATACCCCTCGTCCCCCTTGGCTCGCTTGCGAATGCGGGCTTGCGTCTCACCAATTTCTATCCATGGCGACCACCAGGATTCACGCGGGCAATAGACTTTTCTGAGTTTGGACTCAAAAAGTTCGCGAGAGAACTTGCCCTGAAAACGATCCAGTTCCTCCCATCGGGGAGAAACTCCCAAAGACGACAACCGCTCCTCTCCAAGCGATTGAATCAGAGGAACGAGTAGGAAAATTGCCCTCAAATACCACACCATCCCGAAGATGCATTGATAAAAAGAATTTGCAAAGTCTTTTCTTTTGGTCGAGGACTCCCTGAAACGAAGATCCATAAACATGAGCAACGCCGCCGATTCTTTTTTTAAGGGAAAGGAACTCCTTCTTCTTGAAGATGACCTCCTTCTTCGCAAGCGCTTGCAGGCAAAGCTCGAGAACATGGAGGTGGAAGTGACCCCATGCGAAACTCTCGAGGAAGCCCGCGCCGCATTGGCTTCCATGCGTTTTGAATTTGCTTTGTTCGATCTCAACCTTCCCGATGGCGAGAGTTTGGATTTGTTTCGCGAATCACTCGTTCCCGAAAACACCCTGACCATCCTCATGACCGGAGACGGAGGAGTCCGTTCGGCGGTGGAAGCGATTAGGCTCGGAGTCGCAGATTACCTGAACAAACCGTTTGATTTGGACGAACTTCACCTGATCTTCGGAAACGCCGACAACCTGAGAAAAAACCAAAGGCTGATCCAACACCAGAAGGAACAAAGAAGACGTCGCACCGAAAATCTTTTTTTCGATGGAAGCTTTCGGCAGGACCAAGAAAATCTGAATAAGATTCTCAGCGTAGACCGTCGATTGATCCACAACCTTCCGCCTTTGCTTATTGATGGCCCGACCGGTTCCGGCAAATCAACTTACGCCCGTTGGATTCATCAAAACGGACCCCGCTCGGATGCCCCCTTCATCGCGGTCAACTGCTCGGCAATACCCGAAAACCTAATCGAGTCGGAGCTCTTCGGTCATGAAAAAGGGGCTTTTACGGACGCTCGGAATGCGCGTATTGGGCTTTTCGAAGCTGCCGACGGAGGAACTTTATTTCTCGATGAAATCGTAAGCCTTTCTCCTTCCGCTCAAGCCAAACTCCTTTTGGCCATCGAAAATGGCAGGATTCGCCGAGTTGGCGGAGACAAGGAAATTAAAGTGGATGCCCGGATCATCGCAGCAGCCAATCAGGATCTGCGGACTTTGATCGGGCAAGGGCAATTTCGCGAAGATCTTTTCCATCGACTTGATTTGTTGAGGATTAAAATTCCTCCCCTTAACGCTCGCGATTCGGGAATCATTGCCCTGGCCGAGCATTTTCTGTCCATTTTGGCAAAAAAGTACAAAACGAGCTTCCCGAAACTTTCTCCGGTCAGCAAGACCTACCTCACCAATCACTCTTGGCCGGGAAACGCTCGCGAACTTCTTCACGAACTGGAGCGAGCCTTGGTCATGAGTGATCCGGGAAAGGAACTTGAAATCCAGCCCTCTTCGAACGCCCCATCGGCAGCGGCCCCGGAAGACTGGCTGAACGAATCCTACCGCTTGCCGGAAACCGGATTCGAACTCGAAAAGGAAATGCTCCGGTTGATTGATCTGGCAATTCGGCAAGCCAACGGGAACGTTTCCGAAGCCGCCCGTCTTCTGGGCGTCCCCAGAGATTACCTCCGCTATCGCCTCAAAAAAGGTGAAAGCTCCTAACATGGGAACTATTCCCCAATCACCGAACATTCACCGGGTAATATTTCCCAATGAAAGTCATTTTTGAAAAATCAAGGTGCATTAATATTTCCCAAAGCCTTAATCATAAACACTTTATAATTAATCACCATTTTGGCACGCAAACTGTTTGAAGAGATACAAATTAAAATACAAACCATCTTATCATGAAAAAAACACTTCTCATAGTTACATTA
>NZLE01000021.1 GCA_002692605.1 Opitutia bacterium | reverse complement strand
GGTCGTCGTGGGGCTCGCCTACCGAACCATGGTCGTCCTGTGGGTCAGCAGATTGAACGGAAGAATCGTCAGAGGAAGATTGTAAACCGTTCTGCTCTGGACCGTCAGCTGAAAGAAACTTCGGAGCATAGAGAAATCCGAAGGCAAGAAGCATTGAATGGAGGGTGAGGAGTGTACGATTCTTCATAATTTAAAAGTGATAAGGGGATTTGTAATGATCCTGTTGCAAGTAACTTGCAATAGTTAAATCAGGGATTCTTTCTACTATTTGGGATGAAGGGGATAGTTATGGTAGGGAATTCACTTGGGCATTCGATGCTTAAGCGATTGGACAAAGGATCGATGGAAATGGTAAGTTTGTCAATAGATCGATAATTCTTGTTTTGCTTTTGCTCAAGGACAATTTGCTCAAGGACAACCTCTCCCCAAATACTGATCGAACCGTCTTGGGCGAATTTTCCCTTTTCGCCCTTGATCCTTATGAGTCCCCTCTCCGAGGCAATGGACAGACTCATAGATTCAGCGACGGCGTAACGAATTCCTTTGGATTTGGAAACTTTCTCGAAAAGTTCGGCAACGCCTCCCGAATCGATATGTCGAGAGTCGAGAAAAATCGACAAGTCCCTTACCTTGAGGAAAGGCAAACCAAATTTTAGAAATCCAATCTTCGGCTTTTCGGTCAGGACCTCATTGTAATCGAGTCGTAGATACCGATCTCCGGATAGCTCATTGAAAAAGGAAAGTTGAAAACCCTTGAAATCCTTTATGGAAGNATTGGCCNGAGCACTCGAAAAAAGAGCCGNANANAAGACCAGAANCGAAAAAACAAACGCCGGCAAAGCGAAATGGAANTCGAATAATTTGATCAGGGGACTTTNGAGATGGTTTTTCAAACGGGGTGAGACTCAGTCTCAATAAAAATAGNGCTTGCGCAAGACTTTTCGGGTTAAACTTTTCGGTAAGAGACGCTCGGCTAGCGGCGCTATNTNTGCCTGAAAGAAACCGCCACCGTAAACAACGCCTTTTTGACCTCCATTTATCGATTTCAGAATCTTTTTTGCGGCGACTTCAGGTTTTGGGGAATCTTGGAGTTGCCGCTCGATCTGCATCCATGCGGATTTCATCCTCGCCGACTGATCTTTCGAGGATTGCTTCAGACTCGATNGATTAAAGGAGGTTCTTACGTCTCCCAACCTGAAATCAATGAACCTGGGGAATTCGTCATATTCAAGCATAAGCGAATGCGTGAGACTGGAGAGCGCTGACTTCGCGGCGTTGTAAATGGGCATGTACGGAAGCGGAAAAAGCACGGCGAGAGAGGACAGGTTTACNATTACACCCGACTTTCTCTCAGCCATCAAAGGGGCAAAAGCCTTACAAAGCAAGGAGGGTGCAGTAAAAAGGACTTGAGTTTGATTAAGCAAGTCCTGATCTGAAAATTTCGCCCATTCGAAAAAGGCTCCGTAACCTGCATTATTTACCAGAAGGTCAGGAACCTGATTTTCGGCAGTGAAGTCCGTAAGAAAGCGCTGTAGAGCTCCAAGGTCGGAAAGATCCAAGGGAATCGGATGAAAATTTTCGTGATCAATACTCCGATCGGATGATCTTGAAACCGAATAAACCACCATCCCCTGATCGATCANCATTTCGGACAAGGCTCTGCCAATTCCCTTTGACCCACCAGTCACCAATGCGGTTTTCGTTTTCATGAATCCNTCATCCTATGAAATTTTTGCTTTCCCGCGAAGCAAAACCTTCCGAGTATGACAAAAAGCATGCATGACGAAAAAATAATCATTCTCACCTACGAGTATCCTCCCACCCGCGGCGGAGCTGGAATCTATTGTGAGGAACTAGGGTTTGCGGCTGCAAATGCGGGTTTTGATCTTGAAGTTTGGTCTCCCTTCGAATCCTCCAGATCAGATGAGCTTAAGGATTATCCCCTACCCTTNAAAGGATCCCAAAGCCTATGCAGTTCCTTCCGCCTCATGCTTGAAGNNCGCAAGCGTATCAGTCAGATTCACTCTCCTTTCCTCTTGCATGTGGCTGAACCCGGAGCTCTTCGGGCTTTTTTACGCTTCCGCTGGTTCCTCAAACCATTGCCGCCTTATCTGATCACCATTCACGGCTCGGAACTCCTTCGTTTTACTGGAAATCGATTCGAATGCCGTCTCTTTCGGAAAACTCTAGCAGAATCCAAAAGCATCCATGTCCTTTCGTCCTTCAATCGCAAGTCCTTACTTCAATTCTGTCCGGCGGCCAAGGATTTGATCAAAATGATTCCCGGAGCGCCCGCGCGGAAAGTTCTGCCGACAATGAATCAGGGTGAAAAATCGGAAGAAACCNTGAACATTCTATGTGTGGGGAGAATCCACCCACGNAAGGGACAGGATAAGTTAATCAATGCGGTCAATCAGTTGCCNGAGCNCTTGAGGAANAAAACTCNGCTTTGTTTTGTAGGCCCGGTGGTGGATCAAAGCTTTTACAGATCCCTAGAACAGGATGCGAAACGTTCNGGCTGTGAAATCATGTTTCTTGGCGAACTCAGTGACGGGGAATTGCGCGAGCAATATGAACGNGCNGATGTATTCGGNCTCACNTCCATGCCAAGAAAGGACAGCATTGAAGGATTTGGTTTCGTTTATTTGGAAGCTTCNTCCCATGGGCTGCCTATTTTAGCCCATCGGATTGGCGGAGTGGAAGATGCGGTCAGGCATGAGGAAACCGGTTTGCTGGTTGACCCTCTTTCCGAAGCAGATCTTTGCAATTCGCTGGAAAGACTTGTCAGGGACAGCGAACTGAGAGCCAAACTTGGAGAAAACGGCAAGAAATGGGCGAATCATCACTCNTGGAGAAAGGTTGCGGAAAAGCTGTATGAATCTAGCTAAAGAACATCCGCAAAAGCNGGCCTCAGGCGATTGAAAAACCAGGCTCCCGAAAAAAGCACGACCAATCCGAACANCCATGCGTATAAGATTCCGTTCCAATTGGGGTTGCCACCCCATAGAGTAACCAAACGAAGTGAATCTATGATTTGCAGGAGAGGATTCCATTGGAGAAATGTCCAAATGGAAGGAGCCGCTGCCTTGGCTTTTTCCGCTGAATAAAATACCCCGCTCGAATAAAGCAGAGCCAGACCGAGGAAAGACCCAACCTGACTGACGTCGCGGACGAAAACGCCCAAAGCGGAAAAGAACCAGGCAAAGCCAAGAGCAATAAAAAAAGCGGGGGCAATGATCAAGGGGATGTAGACGGCTTGCCAGGTCAAACCAGGACCCACAAAAGCTACGCCGAGAAGGCAAAGGGTTAATCCGATCAGCAGGTCATAGGCCAAAGCGCCCACACTCGCTGCAGGAAGAATTTCCAAGGGGAACACGACTTTTTTGACAAAATTAGGTTGGCTGACAATAACCGAAGGCGCTGAACCGATCACCCCAGAAACTAANCTCAAAACACTAAGCCCNAGAAAAATTCCCAGAGCAAAATCCANGGTCGATTCATTCGGNGAATCGGTAAAACGGCCACCGAATACGACGCCGAAGGCAAATACGTACAACCCAAGCATCAGCAAAGGATTCGCCAATAACCAAATTCCNCCAAGAATACTCCCGCGATGGCGGGACTTTACGTTTCGCATAAGAAACTGCCACAGCAACTCCCTCTTTAAAAACAAACTTTTCAAGGCGGTCATTGAATTCTTAATTAGAGAGAAATCTTTTAAAGAGCGAGCAGGTAACTCACTCCGTTCCCAAGTGGGCCTTCCATTCCTTGTCTCGGTAACTGTAATACCGAATGGAATCAGTAAATCCAGATGCAAGATCCAAGTAGAGCCAATCGCTTTCCGAATGGGAAAAGCAGAAAGGGAAGACCTCGGAATTCAACCACAACCACCCTAAATGGTTCCTCCANAGCCAGATGCTGGATTCATTTTTGACCGAACCATAGAGCCATCCGANAGACGCGTGAAAGTTCCATCCGTTGGAAAAGGGTTTGAANGGACCAAACCACACGGANCGAAGCCAATTGCCCACNCCCAAAAACTGACTACTCGGCCAAACCGGAAGTTGNGCCTCAATCCAAGAAAGGTGAGTTTCCAATCGAGTAAGTACNGTCACGTCACCATAGGTGGAATCCCCAGTTTTTCCATAAGATCCATAGGAAATCACGCCATGAATCTTCCAATTTCCATTGGTCCACGCAAAGACAGGACCNCCACTGTCACCAACCGCNGTGCTTACTTCCATTACCAAAGGTTGAGCATCACTGGTACCCTGCCCCAATTGATCGATAGGATCATTGTCGCCACTCAAAGTGTTTGCATCCAAGTCGGGAGAATCGAAATCAAAAGCAAACACACCCCCGGATTCATTCGAGTCAAGACCTGGAACCGAGACTTGCGGAACGACCCGATCAATCTTATTTCGCCCAGCCATCCGCTTGGTGTTTTGGTCATCTCCGTCCGGCTTCGATCCGTTAATCAAAGATCCGAAACCGCTGACAAATGCAATTTTGCCCAATAGGTCTTCTCCATTCGCAAAAGGCAGGGAATAGGGCTGAACCCCAATTGCTTTGCTGGAAAGAAAAACCAAGGCCAAATCCACCCCAATACTGTCCCCATCTCCCAAGGGAGGTTTCTGATTTTGACGGGTTATCCAACTTGGATGAATAAGAATGCGATTAACCGAAAAAAACAAATCCGAAGGAGAGTTTTGATAATCAGAGTAAAGAATGAATTCCCAATCGGCTGGATTCGGTTCGGGGTCACTTTGAGAATTTTTCAGGACATGAGCGGCAGTAATCACTACGTCCGGAGCAACGAGCGATGCGGTGCCGAGGACTCCGTCATTGGATACGAGCGCCCCAACGCCGGAAAAATCAGGATATTCGAGCAAGTCGGAGAATGGCTGAAGATTTTGCGCCATCGCGGAATGATTTTCCCAAGTCTCATCGCTTAACTTCCCAATTCTTCTCGCGGCTTCCGAAGAGCCGCCGACAATAACGACGAATGTGATTCCTACGAAGATCGCAAGAATTCTATTATTCACGAGACGGAATGATATTGGGGGGCGGACTTGGGGGAAGAATATTTGGCGGTGGAGGCGGGGGTGGCAGATTCTCAAGATCGAATCCATTGCTTTCGGAAACACCGTCAGGATTGCCTCCGGAGTCGGGAACAGGATTGGAAACTTGAGAAACGCCACCGTTTGTTGAAGAAAGGGTTGGGGCAAGTCTACGGATCACAGAACCGGTGGAATCAGGACTAGGCTGAGAATTTGACGACTCATCAATAGATCCGGGAAGAGGCAAACCGGGAAGTGTTCTTCTGGGAACCGAACCCGGATAACCGCCTCCGCTTCCTGTGATTTGCGTGGCTGGAGAATTGTTGGAAAGGGCCTCATTTTTTCGTTTTGCCAACCATGGGGGAAGAGTCGGGGTGTTGGTTGGTTTGGGTGGCATGTAACGAGGAGTCTGAGAAACGGCAGGGGTGCGTGCGGGAACCGGCAAGCCAGCCTTGTTCGTGGTTTGCCCGGAAAGGTTCGAAGGAGTCTGTGGGGTTGAGGATTTGGACTGGAGCAAAGGCAAATCATAGGATTTGCCTTCATACACCACGGTCAAAGTCTCCGAATCCAAATCAAATTCCTGAATCTCGAATTCCTCATAAGTGATTTCGCTCAAACCCACCCACTCGCCATGCTGAGACTTTTTATTGAAAAGACAAAAGTAGGGCTTTCCCTTGAGCAAAAAGTATCCTCGGAACTCAATTTCCTGCGACATATCCTTTTGCGGAATCGGTCGCGGATTAACCAAGGATTGATTGGATGGAGGAGGTTTTTGGTTAAAACCGGGTCGGAGGAAAGGATTGGATGAAACAGAAGCTTCGCTTAACCCACTCAGCCCTAGGCTAAGAATCATCCAAATGCATTTTCTCAAACTCACTCCTGACAATCTCACAAAGGACGACGGATGGCAAGAGGACTTGCCGCTAACCGTTCAAAGCGGTGAAAGCCCGAAATCCGAGGTACACTCCTGAAATCGTACCCACGAGACTCAGGGTAAGGTAAGCCAGAGAATGCGCGAATCCCTCATCCTCCATAAGATTAAACAAATCCAACCCAAAGGCGGAAAAAGTCGTAAAGCCTCCGCATACGCCAAGAATCCAAAATGCTCGAAAAAAATCCGGATCTGACATGCCTTCCATTGCTCGTACCAAAAATCCGATCAAAAAAGCCCCAATTACGTTAACCAAGACCGTAGGCCAAGGTGAGAATGATTGCAAAAGCGTACCAACCATAGCTCGTCCCATCGAACCTATTGCACCCCCAAAACCGACGAGGAGGAAGAATTGAAAGCCCATTACCTGAATGCGTCAGGAGGAAGACTCATCCGGCGATTCCTCATTTTCCTCAGAACCCAAGTCATCTTCCTCGGGATCCTCCTGCTCTTCGACTTCCGCCTCCTCTAGTGAGTTATATCGCAACACTCTTTGGTTCTTGGGCAAGGGAGATAAGTTTACGATGATGAATCTTCCGCTGAGTTTGGGGGTATCATCGGCTTTCCCAACTCCTGAAAGGTCTTTTATCGCCTGTTTCACAAGGTTCATGCCAAGATCAATGTGCTCCATTTCTCTTCCGCGGAACATTAAGGTGATCTTCAGTTTGTTCCCCTGGTGGAGAAACTTCTCGGACCGTCGCAGTTTGGTCACATAGTCATGCTCTTCGATACGGGGGCGAAACTTGGCTTCCTTTATCCGTTTGGCCGTTTTTTCCTTGTTTCGCTTATTCTTACTGAGCTCGTACTTGTATTTTCCGAACTCGAGTATCCTGCAAACCGGCGGAGTGGCAGAGGAAGCAACCTCAACCAAATCCAAACCATGAGATTTCGCGATCTTGAGGGCTTCTTCCGGAGGCATCACTCCGAGCATCTCTCCGTCAGCGCCAATAACCCGCACTTCACGAGCGCGAATTTTGTCATTTTTTCTAATGTAATTACGGTTGTTGAACCGTCTTTTGTTTCCACTTGGTTTTTTGACCATGCGGTTAATTGAGGAACTGTGTCATTAAGGGTGGGTACTTAGAAAAATTTAACAAAACCCGACTAATCCGTTTTTAAGGCAGTGAAAGCAAGCCTTAATTTCAACCGTGTTACGCCCTCAAAGATTGAAACTTTCTCCGCAACTGCAACTTGCCTTGGCGTTCGGGTTTTCAAATTTGAACCCCCCGGCTACCATCCTGTCGGAAAAATTCAAGGTCGTACCTCTAAGGTAAAGCGCCGTTTTCGGGTCAACCAGCACGGCAATCCCCGAACTTTCGACCAGTATATCCCCGCTTTTACTTGTTGGTGTGAATTTCATTTTGTAAGAGAGTCCGTTGCATCCCCCACCGGTTATGCGTATGCGTAGGAAATCCCCCTTTTGTTCTCGATCGATCAGCGTGGAAATCTTCTGAGAGGCGGATTCGGTCACGCGAACCAAATTTTCGTTTCCAATCCGAACGCCTTCCGATAACTCAACTTTTGACATGATGAACTTTCTTAAGACAAGGATCGTAAGAATGCAAATTCAGCCTTTCGATTGCTCGCTTCTTGCAAATCCACGACCCCCATCAAGGAAAAACTCAACGAATTCCCGAGCCGTTTGGGACGGAAGGAGAGAGTCATTTTTCAAAAATTCCTTTGCCCGCTCGCTCAAGTTACCCGGTTTCATCAGAAAAGAACGATACAGTTTCTTAAGCTCGGAAATTTCAGGTTTCGAAACTTTTCTTCTGCGTAAGCCAACCAAATTCAGACCACGGGTTCGGTTTCTTCCCGCAACCATTACTTGAGGAGCGACGTCCGCGGAAATCTCGGCCAAACCGCCCACCATGACGCCCTCCCCTATTCTTACGAATTGATGAACGCCAGCTCCCCCGCCAATAAAAACGTGATCGCAAAGCGTAACATGACCGCCCAACAAAGCTCCATTGGCCAAAACCACTGACCGGCCCAAGGAACAATCGTGAGCGACGTGAGAACTACCCATAAGGAAACTGCTCTCGCCGATCACGGTTTTCGAATGTTCATACATCGACCGATGAACGGTCACTCCTTCTCCAATGCGCACCTTCGAACCAACCTCAATCAAGGAAGGAGTATCCGGTTCGAAAGACAAATGCTGCGGATTACCTCCGATGACTGAGAAATGCCCAACCGAAACCTCATTCCCCAACCGAGCCGAAGCCTTGACAATGGCATGGGCTTCCACGACGCAGTCATCCCCTAAGACGGCGCCTGCCTCAATGATCGCGAACGGACCCACACGCACTCGTTCGCCAAGGTGAGCCTTGGCATCGACAAGCGCGGTTTTGTGAATATGCGAAGACATGACTATCCTAATTTGAAAACATATCCAATTGAGGTTCTCGAGCAAGCTGGTAGACCTTCAATAATTTAAGCATCTGGAACACTCCGTTGTTTGAATACTTCAAGGTAGGCAAGGATTGACGAAGGAGATTTTCGAGCATGGAACTCAAACTTAGGACTCCACCCACTCCCATGTCCCGGAGATAAGTGAACAACTCCTTGAGTTTGGCTTCATTTCTCGGCAAAGCCGGAACAACCAAAAGGCAAAGATAGCTCCCCATCCAGCTCTCGGGTAATTCGGGGCCAGGGTTGTACCCCAATGAAATCCGCTCCTGCGTAACCTCTTTTTTGAAGAATTTCAAAAGCCGGGCATCACTGCTGAGAATGGAATTTGAAAAAGATGAATTTTCCCAACCCAATCTCGAAACCAAAGCCGAACGAACGCCTCTTAAATCTCCTGTAAAAAGACGAAAGCTTAATTGCGAATCACTGCTTTGGATCGCTGGGTTAAAGACCGCGATGGTGGGCAAAGGCAGCGTTTTTTTCTTGTTCTCGGAATCATCCGGTTTGCCTGCCTGACGAACCAAAAAGCCATTGCTTTCGAAATAAGCCTCTACGATCTCCTGTTCGACGTCCAGCATATGGGGTTCTTATTGCTATTTTGCTCCCACGGATCTCCACACCTCACAGACCCGCTCGTTTTCCACGTCGCCGACTGTCATCGATCGACCAATTTCCTTCATAACAACAAACCTGAGTTTGCCTCCCAATACTTTTTTGTCGTTCATCATTATGGACAGGAGTCCATCCAGGGGCAAAGCTTCCCTCAATCGATCAGGCAACCCATAAGCTTTCAAAAGATTGAGCAAATCCTCTACCTCGTCACCTTCGCAAAAACCCAAATCCTTCGACAATCTCATGGCGCAAACCAAACCAATCGCAACGGCTTCGCCATGCAAATAACGACCATATCCTGCCTGAGCCTCAATCGCATGGGCAAAAGTATGACCCAAATTGAGAAGGGCTCGCCCTCCGCCGCTCTGGATCGTCTCACGCTCATCCGCTTCAACGATCGAAGCCTTGTCGGAACAGCACTCCGAAACGAATTGGGCCAAATGTTCGGATGCGGCCTCAAGCGGCTTAGCCAAAGCAAGCAAACGATCAAACAAGGCTCTGTTTCCAAGCATACCATACTTGATGACCTCCGCCATACCCGCCGAGAACTCTCTTTGAGGCAGACTTCTCAAAACTTCCAAATCGATGAAAACTTCTGTGGGCTGATGGAAGGAACCGACCAAATTTTTGCCACCTGACAAATTAATTCCAGTCTTTCCACCCACGGAACTGTCGACCATGGCAAGCAGAGTCGTCGGAACCTGATAAAAGGCAATTCCACGAAGAAAACTGGCGGCGGCGAAACCTCCGAGGTCGCCCGTCACTCCTCCTCCAATCGCGAAAAGACAGCTTGACCGATCGATCCGGTTGGTGGCCAAAAAATCCCACACCTTCCCCAGAACCGAAACCGATTTGGAAGTCTCGCCTGGCGGGACTGTAAAGNCCGGCGCCAGGGATAGAAAATTCGAACAAAATTCGGGATTTCCTTCAACAACGCCCTGATCGATTAGAATCACAGCTTTCCTGCCATCCCTGCGGAGGGTATCGATTTTGGANCTTATGATCGCTTCAAGTCCGCGACCNATGTTAATGGGATAGCTTCNGTCTCCCAAATTAACGGTTAGGTGGTCTTCGTTCATAGAAAAGTTAAANTTGAGATTTATACGGCATCCGGCTGAATTTCGGGCAAAATCGAA
This sequence comes from Opitutia bacterium, assembly GCA_002692605.1. Taxonomy (GTDB): domain Bacteria; phylum Verrucomicrobiota; class Verrucomicrobiia; order Opitutales; family Seribacteraceae; genus Seribacter. The sequence continues at coordinate 5,248 of NZLE01000021.1, read as the reverse complement.
TCCAAATAATTATCGATGGAAAAAGGTTGCAGGTCGTCCGGTGATTCTCCGAGTCCGATGAAATAGATTGGGAGTTGAAGTTCCCTGTAGATGGAGACCAAGACCCCTCCCTTGGAAGTTCCATCCAACTTCGTAACTACGATTCCGGTAAGACCGAACTTTTCATTGAATACCCGAGCCTGTTCCAATCCGTTGGATCCGGTGGAACCATCGACCACAAGCCATGAATGATGAGGCGCTCTGTCATTTCTCTTGGCCAGAACCCTTTTCATCTTTGCCAATTCTTCCATGAGGTTGTCCTTCACGTGAAGGCGGCCCGCCGTATCCACGATCAGATAGTCGCANCCCCTCGATTCAGCCGCGNCATAGGCATCAAAGGCCACGGCTGCGGAATCAGAGCCGTGGTGACCGGCAATGATCTNCAGGTCCAAAGCGCTTGCCCATGCTTTCAGTTGTTCCGTGGCGGCGGCCCTAAAGGTATCACAAGCTCCAAGAGCAACTGATTTCCCCTGAGCCTTCAATTGATGACCAAGCTTTGCGCAGGTCGTGGTTTTTCCCGATCCGTTGACTCCGATCAGACAGACCACCTCGGGAGAATCCGATTNATCGGACGGAAACTCTCTTTCGGAACCGATGAGAGTACGCCTCAAAACTTCTCGAGCCAACAAGTTCGCATCCTCGCCGCGAAATTCCTTTTCCTTCTTATGGGTTTCTCGAATTCCCGCAATGATTTCTTCGGTCGCATCGACCCCGAAATCACCCTCGTAAAAGGCTTCCTCAATGTTNAGCAAGTCCTCCTCATTCAAGGATTTTCCCGGCGTGATCTTGGCGAAAGCTCCTTGCAGCGCGGAGGCTCCGCGCTGAAAGCCTTTGCGAAATTTTGAAAATATACCCATGAATGAAAGTTAACCGACCGCCAAGTGAACTTGGAAAAAAGTACCCTACTTTGGCTGAATNAGAAGGGTACAGCAAGAATACTCGATCATCTGATCGGTACAACAATCCTTTGTTTCAAAGGAACGAACCGTTAAAATCATCAACCGATCCTGCAAATCCCAAGAATCCGTGACCACTCCACTCAAATCGTTCAGCGGAATCTGAGCGTAGGTGGGAAATTTGGAATTTTTTCGATTTTCGCCAAAGCGCTTGACCAGCCTTTCACGCAAGTTTTTCCATTGCGGGTAAACCANGTCTTCAAAAAAAGTGGAATGCCATCCTTTTTGACCCTCGATAAGGCAAAGATCCAATTTTCCGTTCGTGAGCTTGCANCTCAATTCATACCTGAAACCATTCCATCGNACCGTGCACTTGACCAAACCTTTGTCTCTCTCCTCGTAAATCTGAATGAATTCCGCTTGTCTCAACTTTTGCAGAACAACCTCGCGGGAATCTCCGAGCTTGAGGTTTGCATAAACAAATTCCGAGCCCACGGGAGACAATTTCGGGGATTCCCCATACCCAGAATAGGAGAGGATCAGGAANAAAGCGACTTGCAGACGAATTGCCATCNTTAGAANACTTGCAAATATNAAGTACTTTTCCGCCTATCAGAGGGAAAAATAAATCCGCTCCAGAGANAGCAGAGCGTACGAGGTCACGAGAACCGGATCCCGCTCCCACCACCTTCCGTTTTCATTGAGCCAAAAGCCCTGAGGGTCCTGCATATTGAGTAATTTCAGGCTCAATTCCTTTCGCCAATCTCTTTTTTTCCCTTCGGAGTCACGCATGCTTTCGATTCCGGAAAGGCTCAATGCCTTGGACATGGTGTGGAAATAATAGTACAATCCNTGAGGTCCCATACCCGGATTTTCNTCTATGGTGTAATTCTCGTTCAGCCAGTCTCTCACCGCCATCATTCGAGGGTCGGATGCGTCCATTTCCGCATAGATGAAACTCAAAAGCCCGGCATAACTCATGCTTCCGTATGATCGCAGGGATTTCGATCCGTCCGAACCCTCTCTATCTCCCGCCATGCTGGAACCGGGGAAATACACGAATCCTCCCTTGTCGTCCTTGTGGGAACTCACCCATTTTTCCTTGTTTGTGGAAGAAAGATTTTGGCATTTCGAGACAAAACTGATCGCAGCATCCCAATCCAACTCCAAGTCTCCTCCTTCGGCNCTGGGGTAGGTTTTTTTGGCGTAGTAAAGAGCCTCCATAGCCAGATGAGTGTTGGACAGGTCAGAATGAGCCCAGGTTGAGCCATACCCGATCCCACCGTCGAACACGTTATCCGCACGCCCCTTTTGATCGAAGTCCGATTGTTGATTGACGAGAAACTTNCGAGCCTTGGATATGATTGGCCCGTATTCATCGTTTTTCGACTGCATCAAAGCCATCAGGCAAATCGAGGTATTGTAGGAAGCCAAACCTTTCCCGTAAATGCCTCCATCGCTTTGAACTTTGGAAAGGATGAATTCGAAACCCGCATCTCGGGCTTGCTCAAAAGCCTTGGAGGTTTCCCGCTCAGGATTTCCCATCATAGCCCGCAGGGCCAAACCCGTCAAAGCGGGATACTCCGCTGCCCCCCATTGACCACTGGAAGCATTTTGCTCTTGGACCAACCAATTCAATCCCTTTTGAATCGAACGTTTGATTTCCAGTTTGATCGATTGATTGATTCCATCTTCCCCAAAAAGACAGGAGGAGAATGCAGATCCGCTTAAAACGATGACGGGTAAGAGGGCATTAAGGTATCTCATGATNATTAAGCTTAAAAGTATCTTGCTATTCAGGCAAGAGGAACCGAATGCGAACGCGAGATTCAAGNGNAGGCATGGTGTTTTCATTCGCAATCCATACGTCGTCGTTGTCACTATCGATATCACTGCTATTGAGGATGGCATCCTCGTCNGCGTACACGGCGAGNATCGAACCGCTGATCTCGGCCATGTAAGTTCCCTCGATTACCTTGGATCCGGTGAAAATGATTGATTTGGGAGTGATCCCCTTTTGNTTCGTCTGATTGATCACCATATTTTCCAATGGATCGGTCTTTTGGGTTCCATTCGAATCCCAGATGACTTCGACGCCAATGCAATCTTTCGGAAATCTTAGCTTTTGAGGNTTTTCAGACCAAAGATTTTCAAAAAAGCCGTCGATTGGTTTNTGCTTAAGCAGAAGGAAAGCGGCGTGTATGATTTGCGGCCTGACATTCGTGCGAAAGAGAGATTCGTGAATTTTACCGCCTTCGTGCACCAAGCCGTACTCAACCAATCCGTTCACCTGATTGGATATACCCGGCAACTCCAGCGTCCTTGCCTCACGATCAAGCAAAACGTCTCCGAATGCATACCGTCCGTCGTCGAGTTTCTTAATCTCCGGAAGTGAGGAGTTTTGATCTTGTGAAAAAAGGAACGGATGCTCCGAAAAAGCAAAAATCGCCAAGATAAGGAAATGGTTCGAACTCATCTTCATAATCCTTTGGTACAGGAAAATCCTCAGATCATCAACCTAACTTGGAAATTTTAGCCTCCATTCTCTTACCCTGAGCATGCTTGACCTTTGGTCATCGTTCGGGCTATGTTGGAAGNAACCCCAAAACTATCTCCGTCATGAACCAAGAGAACGACTACGAAAATTACGAAGAGGAACCCGAGGAGTTCGAGGAATTCGAATCGGATGATCAGGTGACCGTTGCCCCTCCTCTGGAAGGCCCGATCGCCAAGTACATGAGAGAGTACCGGTTGCTCAACAGCCTGCTGATCTCTCTGGCTTCCATTCTCGCCTTCTTCGTGGCGATGTGGAACATCGTGGTCTACGTGGCCGCCAGCGGCGAAGGNGATTCGGACTTTTCCGATGCCGGGGCCGCTCCCGCTCAGCAGCAACAGGAGAAGCAAAAGGTCGTGAAGCTGATGCAACGCCAGCAAAAGGCCCAACCCAAATCCCAACAGACTTTCCGAACCACCGCGATATCCGACATCACCTTGCCCGACATGAACGAGCTCGACGTCAAGGATCTCGCTCCGGTCGTCGAAGCCGCCGCGCCCTCGATGGCGGATGCGGGCATGAACAACGATGCCATGAAGAGCGCCCTAAAGGGGATCGGGCTGACTTTGCCCAAGACCATGCAGCAACGCTGTGACCCCAAAAAGAGAATTGGCCGTTTGCGTCAAGGCGGGGGCAAGGACATGACCGAAGCCGCGATCATGAAAGGGCTTACTTGGCTNAANAACAANCAGGATCCCGATGGCGGCTGGGGAGAAAAAGACAAAACCGATAAGGGGCAAACCCCCCACTATCCGAAAGGTGCTTTNAAGGATGCGATGACGGGAATGGCTCTTCTAAGCTTTTTGGGTCATTGCGAATTGCAGGATTCGCCGACTTTCGGCCCCACGGTCCAGAAGGCGATTGACTTCATCACCAGCACGCCTCCGGACAAGGAACTCGCTTCCGGAAACAACGGTTGCTACTCTCACCCCATTCGCGCCTATGCCCTTTGCGAGGCTTTTACCATGACCAAAATCCCCAAGCTCAAGGAATACGCCAAACGGGCNNCGGANNTNNTNNTNAAAGGTCANAACGANAGCGGAGGATGGGCNTACGGTTACGGCAAGGGTCCGGTCGCTCACACTGATTTGTCGGTTACCGGGTGGAACATTCAGGCCCTCAAGGCCGCCGCCCTTACGGGGATCTCCATCGATGGCTTGGACGAAGCCATGGACAAGGCGATCGCCTANGTCAAGAGATGCCAGGACAAATCCGGTAAGTTCGCCTACAAGGAAGGCACCAATGGCAAACCCAGTTTGACCGGGGCCGGCGTACTCTGCCTGCAGATTTGGAAAAATGCGAAGTCCGAGGAAGCCACCAAAGGCTTGGATTGGATCATTGCCAACCAAAGCTTGGACTGGAAATCGGTTAACGTTTACGAATGGTATTACCACGCGCAAGCCTGCTTTCAGGCAACCGGCGTTTCCGGTGGAGCCAAGTACTGGCGGGCTTGGAACAAGGAATTTCAAGAAGTCGTCTGCGGAGCTCAAGCCTCGGACGGGCATTGGCCCCATGGAAAGCATTATCATGGTGATACGGAAATTTACAGAACCACTATGGCCATACTCATGCTCGAGGTTTATTACCGCTACATGCCCACAACTCAGGTTTGATTTTGCCCATTTGGCTTTGACTTTCGTTCAAAGGCACTAAGATTTGTAATTATGGACCAAGAGAACGACTACGAAAATTACGAAGAGGAACCCGAGGAGTTCGAGGAATTCGAATCGGATGATCAGGTGACCGTTGCCCCTCCTCT
>NZLE01000020.1 GCA_002692605.1 Opitutia bacterium | reverse complement strand
GCTTGCCGCTAATCAAACTTTTACCCTTTCCATCCCAACCGGCTCCCGGCAAGCCTCCTGGATAAAGGACAAGTTGGAAGGCTCCCTTGCCTAATGCGATGGCTTGAGAGCCAATGCCCGCGCCAAGGTATTCACCCTGGTATTTGAAATCAATGGGAAGGGAAGGATCATCCGGGTCAACGAAAGTGCCTTCGAAATTACTTTGCGCCGAGCAAAGTGAAAGCATAAGAGGAGTCAGTAGCGCACGACAAACGAATGTATTCATTATTCACAGATTACCCTTTATCTTCCGACCTGATCAAGCGACAAAGAAAAGATCGGCAAGATTTATCCAAATATATTTTGGAAGGGTGAGTATGAAATGGTGCGGGCACTCGGAATCGAACCGAGGACACCAGCTTGGAAGGCTGGGGTTTTACCCCTAAACTATGCCCGCGTCCAAGAGTTTCAACTAATCCGATTCCCCTGACTTCGTCAAGTGGATTTGAGACCGTTCGCACTTCGTTGTCCAAGTGCTGCAAGGACTTCGCGATGAAAAAGATCGGAGCCGACGCGAAAGGGGCAGGGACCCATCGAAGGACTGAATTTTTTAAGAGGAAAAACGGGTTCCCTTAGAAAGTGAAAGCTGGCTCCGGAACCTTCGCAGATCGGGTAGCCAGCGGCGCAATCCCATGGTTTCGAACGGTATTCCAAGCAACCGTCCAAACGTCCTGTCGCTACGTTTGCCAACCCTACGGCAGCCGATCCTGGACAGCGAATCCGCCAGGTCTGCAGAGCCTCGCTAAGAGCTTCCAGTTCCTCCTTGGGAATGGGGAAGTGCATGCAGAAAGTGAGCTTCTCATTGACTAATTCGGAACTAGATCGAACCTCGGAGGCGCCTTCTATGGAACCAAAGTTCCGGCCTCCCTGCAGGAGGTTGTCTCGTCCGTAATCATAGATGAAACCGTAAACCGGCATCCCATGCCTTAGGAGTCCAAGAGAAATCCCGCATTCGGGGACTCCCACGGCGTAATTGTTAGTGCCGTCAACGGGATCCAGAACCCACGCGAATTCCGCATGGAGAGAAACCGGTTCGGGGGTATGAGCCGATTCCTCTGAGCAGAAATCGTCTTGAGGGAAATCCTGTGCCAGCGCCTCAAAAAGCAATTCGGATATGTTCTCGTCCACTTCGGTTACCCGAGTGCCATCGGCTTTCCATCGGCTTTGCGCGGTTCCGAAATTATTTCGAAAATATTCGACTTGGCCAAGAATGGCGACGTGCCCTGCGAGAATCCGATCCTGAAGGGCAGGGTCGGCCTTTGAAAGATTGGGAGTTCGGTTGCTTACGGATCGATCCATTTCCCTTCTTCTTGTATCAGATTGATCAATCGGTCAACCGCTTCGTCTTCCGGAATGGATGATTGGACCCGTTGCTTACCTACGTAGAGATTGATTTTGCCAGGACCTGAACCGACGTAACCGAAATCGGCATCAGCCATTTCTCCTGGTCCGTTTACGATACATCCCATGACCGCAATAGTCACTCCTTTGAGATGAGCTGTTGCTTGCTTTACTTTTTGAGTGGTGCTCTGCAGATCGAAGAGAGTGCGACCACAACTCGGACAGGCCACGAATTCGGCTTTTGTGATTCTTGCTCGAGCTCCTTGCAGGAGGTTGTAGGCCAAGCCTCTATTTAGGTCCATCGTATCAAGATTTTCCACTGAAATCATATCTCCAAGACCATCACAGAGGAGTGAGCCACTTAAAACGGCGGAATCAAGCAGCCGTCCCGAAAAAAGGTTGTCTTTTGGGAAGAGCCGATCCTGATCACGGTTTCGAATCCATATAGGCAGATCGACGTTTGCATCATTTAGGGAGGCGGCAAGGATGCGATATGCTGCGACTGCGTTGCGCGATCCGGAATCCCCCAAGGTTAAAACCGGAGGCTTGGAGGAACACGCGAGCAAAGCGGAAACTCCTGAAGAGACTGGANCAGGAGGTAGAGAGACGATGGGGCGCAGGTTTGCTTGGTCGCAATAGGCAAGGAAGCGAGCCAGTTCCGCTTCGTCCGAAAATTCACTTGGNGCGAGCCAAAAAATCGGAAGCATGCCTTGGATGGCTGGAATTTGATCATCAGAGACTCGATGATCTTCCACCACAAGAAAGGAAACTGCGCCCCAAAGGCTATCGGCAAGAGTCTGAAGATGAGTGAAATCCGATGAACTATGGATGGAAACGAGCAACCCTTCCATGGGCGCGTCCCTGGACTTGGTTTGAACCTTAGCCACTTCTTGGATGATTGACGCGGCATCTTTCAAGCAATGATTGCTCCGAGCGATCACCGCAGGCGGCGCGTTGCCGCCGAGGGACAGACGAGGCTTGCCCAATTCGATGGAGCGCGTTTGCCTTCTTTCAAAACGATAAGGATCGATTCCCTCCGCGAGCTCCATGGAATCTTCTCGATTGATCGGACTTTCCCACCAGAATGCCGCCCGACGGGCCAAGTCCCGCGCCACTGGAATTTCCGCGATCGGATCCTCGGTGAGAGATACGCGAACGGTATCACCGAGTCCATCCAGTAAAAGGGAACCGATACCGATGGCGCTCTTAATGCGGGCGTCCTCTCCGTCTCCCGCTTCGGTCACGCCTAGATGAAGCGGGTAGTCCATGCCTTCTTCATTCATCATGGAAACGACCAGTCGATAGGCTTCAATCATGACCTTTGGATTACTCGCTTTCATCGAGAGCACGAGTTGATGATAGTTGTGGCCTTGAGCGATCCTGACGAATTCGAGAGCGGATTCGGCCATACCTCTTGGCGTATCGCCAAAACGGTTCATGATTCGGTCNGAAAGAGAACCATGATTGGTGCCTATGCGCATCGAACGACCGAGTTCCTTGCAACGAAGAACAAGNGGGGAAAATTCGCAATGAAGTCGTTCGAGCTCCTCTTCGTATTGCAAGTCGGTGTATTCCCGGACCTGAAACTTNTTGTGGTCGGCATAGTTNCCCGGGTTCACCCTTACTTTCTCGACGTGTTTAACCGCTTCCATAGCGGCGGAGGGCATGAAGTGTATNTCCGCCACTAAGGGNACTTCGACTTTTGCCGCACGAACTCGCTTGGCAATNTGGCCGAGCGATTCGGCGGATTGAGCGTTGGGAGCGGTNATNCGAACAATTTCACAACCTGCCTCAGCCAAATCCAGGGTTTGCTTCACCGTTGCATCCAAGTCAAGTGTATTGGTAGTGGTCATCGACTGNATGCGAACCGGATGATTTCCTCCCAGAACCACACTTCCGACGGCCACTTCACGCGTGGCTCTGCGNATCGGTTGAATCCGGGAGTCGCAGTACGGCGACGACATGTAACTCCCCTTTCTAAGGGAAAATGCGCTGCACGTCGAAGAAGGTGACGTAAAGCATGAATGAAAAGAGCAAAACCACAAAGAGCATNTGAGCTCTTTCCAAAAACGCAAGAGGAAGCGGACGACCTCTGAGCTTCTCAATGGTAGCGAAGAACATATGTCCACCATCAAGAACGGGAATCGGCAGTAAATTAAGGATGGCAAGATTAACGTTAATGAAGACCACNAACCAAAGGAGTTTNTTAAATCCGATCTTTGCGAAAATNCTCAAGTGATTGACGATACCGACCGGACCACTCATGTTTCTCAGTTTTACGTCAGACCTTGGACTGACCAGACCGGAGAGGGTAAGGTACATGTCCTTGACGCGGCGGATGATCAGGGTGAAGGGGTTTGGGTAAGTCGTAACGGTTTTGCCTTTGGGGCGAAACCCGATGATTTTTCTNGTTACTAACTGTGAACCGACGGACATCTTTCTTTCAACGGGAGTCAGCGAATAGGTCTCTTCGGAGCCACTCTCGCCTCCTTTTCGCACCGTGAAGGCAATCGATTNGTTNTNATCGTTCTCTTGNAGAAAATCGACNAGTTGAAGAAANGATAGGATNGGTTTGCCATTTATCGAAATCGGTTGGTCGCCGGTTTCCAATCCGGCTTGGATGGCTGGCATGCCGGGAGACAACTCATCAATGAAAAANGTTTCTTTCGGTCCAATGCCGATGACTCGCATTTCTTCGGGTCCGGAAACTTCGGGAATGACGTCGAATTTCATTTCCTTANCATTTCGCANAACGGTCATTTTGACTAANCGTCGTCCCTGTGCAGTTTGNAGTTTGCCGGTGATGATACGGTTTTGAATATCCATGAAGTTTTCCACGGAGGCTCCGTCGATTTCAAGAATTTCATCACCCGGTTTCAATCCGGCTTTGTGCGCTGGGCCCTTTACTTCCTCCCCATCGTCGATCAGAGGATTCCATCTCTCAACCGTGTCCGCAACATAACCGATTTTGGTGGTTAATTGGGAGTCAGATACATCATACCCGAAAACCGAAAGAAACCCAGCGAGTATGAAAGCAAGAAGAAAGTTGAAAACCGCGCCCATAACCGAAACGATCATTTTGTCCGCATAGCCGATTTTGGGTAAGATTTCCTTTTTGGTTTCGTTCTCTTCATCCTCGTCTTCCCATGAATCGGTATGGGGATTCTCCGGATCTTTTTCCTCCGAACCCTCAATTCGTCCCATGTCGGCAAGTTGGGGCAGAGCCACATAGCCACCGAAAGGAATGGCCGAAAGTCGATATTCCACTCCCTTGCGAGTCCAACCGAAGAGCTTGGGCCCAAATCCAATGGAGAATTTCTTAATCACCAGACCCCGGTTGCGAGCCGCCAGAAAATGTCCGAGTTCATGAATGAATATTGTGAAACCAAGCGCAAACAAGGCAACGGATAGAAAGGCGAAATCGTAGAGGAAGGACATGCGAAATGGAATTATTTGCCTAAAGCATCCACGCGATCGCTGGAAAGCCTTCGTGCGTATGAGTCGGTGGCGAGCAATTCATCCAAAGAATTCGGTTGTGCGTGAGACATCTTATTCAAGGTGTGATCTATTATGTCGGAAATCTCAAGAAAGCCAATTCGATTAAGTCGGAATGCATCCACTGCTATCTCATTGCTGGCATTGAAGGCAAGTGGCGCCGAACCTCCTTGAGTCAAGGCATCTCTTGCCAACTTGAGGCAAGGGTAGCGTTTGAGGTTGGGCGGGGCGAAGGAAAGGTCCATGGCTTTGGAGAAATCGAGGGAGGATTCAACTCCCGAGCATCTTTCCGGATACAAAAGGGCATTTTGCAGGGCAAAGGTCATGGAGGGTGGACTCATTTGAGCGAAGCAACAACCATCCACGAAGCGAACGACCGAGTGAACGATGCTTGGCGGATGAATCACAACTTCGAGCTTATCGCTTGGCAGACCAAAAAGCCAATGGGCTTCAATGAGTTCCAAACCTTTGTTCGCCATGGTTGCCGAATCAATGGTTACCTTTGGCCCCATCTTCCAGTTGGGGTGCTGCAGAGACTGTTCCGGAGTCACCTCCTTCAGCCTTTCGATGGGCAGATCCCGGAAAGCGCCCCCTGACGCGGTAAGAACGATTGAATCGAGGGACTTTTCGTTTTGCCCCTGCAGGCACTGAAAGACAGCATTGTGTTCGCTGTCTGCGGGAATGATTCGAGCTCCGGTTCGTCTTGCGGTTTCGGTGACGATGCGCCCTCCCAAGACAAGAGATTCCTTGTTGGCAAGCACGACGTCAGTGCCCGCTTCCAAAGCCGCCAAGGTCGGCCGCAGGGCTGCGGTTCCAACAATGGCTATGACTACAAGGTCTGCCTCAGGATGGGCGGCCAGTTCCTCCAGACCATTTCCTCCAAAGTTGATTGGGGTTTCGAGCGAAGGGGATCCAAGGGCGTCCGGTGAACGGGAAAGATGGAGGTTGGTAACCTTGAATTCTTGGGCAATGGAAATCAGTTTCTCAGCCTGAGAATGAGCGGAAGCTCCGAACAACTTGAGTTTGTCGGGGTGTTTGCGAATGACCCTCAGGCTACTTTCGCCGATTGAACCGGTTGCTCCCAAGAGGATGCATTTTTTCGGCTTGCTCACGGGCTAAGAATCATAAGCACGAAGTAACCGGTAGGGGCAGCCAGTATCAAACTGTCGGTCAAATCCAGCAAACCGCCGATTCCTGGAATGGCTCCACCCGAATCTTTCATTCCCGCCAAGCGTTTGAGAACCGAGGCAATCAGATCTCCAATCACCGCAGCGACTGCGATGAGCAAACCCCAAACCGCACCTTGCCCGGTACTGAAGGACCAGGTTCCAAAATCCACCAGATTTGGAAAATGGTTAATGGCAAGCCAAGGCAACAAGGCTCCCAAGCCTGAGGAAGCCGCAAGTCCGCCGATGAGTCCCTCAACGGTTTTTCCAGGACTGATCGATGGCGCCATTTTTGTCCTTCCGATTGCTTTTCCGACCAAAAGAGCCCCAATGTCACTGAATTTTGCAACCACGACAACCCAGAGCGAAAAGAAGAGTCCGAAACCCAAAGTCTGAGAAGTACTTTCGACGTCGGACACTTGAATGATGCGAACGAAATAATGAAGAAGAAAAGTAACGTAAAGTAACCCGAAGAAAGTGGGCATCAGTCGTTTGACGTACATTCCTCGCTGAGCTTGCGGAAAGAGAACGCAAGCGCCGGAAGTCAGAAGAGCGCCAATTGCGAGTACGTCGATTCCGCTACCTGGGAAATGAAAGGCGATTGGAATCATACATCCTCCCGTGATTAGTCCCGACATCCGATTGGCAGCATAGCCCAAACGACCGAGAATGGTGTAAATCTCAAAAAGGGTGAGGGTGGCGCACAGATTGAGAATCCACATGGCCCCAACTTCCTTGAGAGAATATACAACTCCCCCCATGGCGCCCCAAAGGATAATCGTTGATAAGGTACGGATGATCATGAGGAATGAGGAAGGGAATTCTGGGTTGTCAGTTGCTCACTTGTTTTACCGAACCTTCTTTCACGTCTGATGTATTCGCGCAAGGCATCTTCGAATGCCTTTCGATCGAATTCTGGCCAATGAAGGGGGGAAACGAAGATTTCCGCATAAGCTGCCTGAAGGAGTAGAAAGTTGCTGAGACGGAACTCTCCGGAGGTTCGGATAATCAGGTCAGGATCAGGCAAATCCTTGGTTTCAAGGTGTTCGGCAAACCCTGCCCAAGTCAGTTCGCCATTCCTTTCATCCTGGCTTTCACAGTAGGAAGAAACAGCTTGAAGGACTTCCTGTCTGCTACTGTAATTGAGTGCGAGGGTAAGATTCCATGATTGATTCGTCTTGGTTTTTTCGATGGCGTCTTCCACTGCTTTACGAGCGTAGTCGGGAAGACCACGCAAATCCCCGATCGCCCGCAGGCGGATACCGTCTCGTTGCATCCCATTCAATTCGATTTTAATGAATTCCTGCAGAAGTTTCATGAGGCCGGACTTTTCCTCGGATGGACGGTTTTGGTTTTCTTGGCTGAAGGCATAGAGGGTGACGTAGGGTATACCGATTGCTCTGGCGGCATTCACTATATCGCGAACGTTTTTGACTCCATTTCGGTGCCCGAATAGCCTTGGTTTCCCAAGGGATTTGGCCCACCGACCATTTCCGTCCATGATAATGGCAATGTGTTTGGGCAATTGTTTTTGCTCTTCAGGCGTAAATACTTGCATTGAATCGGATGCCATCGAAAAGGGTTCGGGGCGAATTGACAACGCGTAAAGCATTCTTTAGTGCAGGATTCTATGTCAAATGCATTAAGTATCGAAGAAATCGATGAAAAATTGAAAACCCTCAGTGGATGGAGTTTTGAAAATGATCGAATTCGCAAAGAGTTTCGATTCGACAATTTCCGGGAGGCGATGGGCTTTATCCTCAGGATTTCCTACGAAGCCGAACAAGCGGACCATCATCCCGAACTCTTCAACTGTTTCAATCGCGTAGAGATTTCTCTCAATACCCATGACGCCGGCGGAAAAGTGACCGAAAAGGACTTTTCTCTCGCTGAGGCGATCGAAAAGGCTCTTTAGCTTATACTTTCTTCTTTTTTTGGGGCGTTCTAGGTGCTTTTTTGAGCGGTCGCGTATCTTCAGGCACCTTATATTGCTCACGAAGCCGTGTAAGTTCGGTCTTCAGTTTTGCAGTTAACCCTTCATAGCCGGGCTTCCCATAAAGCGAAGATAATTCGTTGGGATCCTTTTCCAGATCATACAGTTCCCATGCATCGAGCATATAGAAGTGAATGAGTTTGTATCGGTTGGTTCTGACACCGTAATGCCGACGGACCGAATGGGCTCCGGGGAACTCATAATATTGATAGTAGAGAGACTTGCGCCAGTCTTTTGGTGTTTTGCCATGGAGCAGGGGAACAATCGAGGCACCCTGCATATCCTTGGGCGATTTGACTCCGCAAATATCGAGGAAGGTCTGAGCATAATCAAGATTTTGCACAAGTTGAGTATTTTTCGAACCTGGTTGGGTCACTCCCGGCCAGCGAACGATCAGAGGAGTGCGAAAAGACTCCTCGTACATCCATCGCTTGTCATACCACCCATGCTCTCCAAGATACCAACCTTGATCGGAAGAGTAAATGACAACGGTATTGTCAGCGAGGCCACTTTCATCGAGGTAGTCGAGCAAGCGGCCGATATTTTCATCCACGGAATCGATGCAGCGTAGATAATCTTTAACGTACCTTTGGTATTTCCATTTGAATAAGGCATCTCCTTCAAGGTTAGCTTTTTCAAAAGCCTCGTTCTTCGGGCCGTAGGCAGCGTCCCATTTGGCCTTCTGCTCGGGAGTCAGGTTGCCGGGTGCCCTCAGTTTTAAATCAGTGACGGAAAGGTGCCGATCGATCGTCATAGCCTGAGTCGAGGCCGGTTCCAAGCGATTTTTGTAGTCATCCCTTAAGGTTTCCGGCTCGGGAATTTCGACATCATCATATTTACTAAGAAACTTGGGCCCCGGTTGCCAATTGCGGTGAGGGGCCTTGTGCTGACTCATCACGAAGAAGGGCTTCTCCTCGTCTCGGTCATTCTTCAACCAATCGAGAGTGACGTCAGTAATTACGTCGGTGGTGTATCCGGTAATTTTCTTAACGCCATCGGCGGTGTTCATTGGCGGGTTGTAATAAGGGCCTTGTCCCTGGAGTACCTGCCAGAAGTCAAAACCCGTGGGATCGCTTTTCAGGTGCCACTTCCCGATCATCGCGGTCTGATAGCCCCGTTGCTGCAACAGTTTGGGGAAGGTTTGTTGCTCGCCGTCAAATCTTTGACCATTGGTGAGTTGTCCATTCAGGTGACTGTGTTTTCCGGTCAGAATCACGGCTCGGCTTGGAGCGCAAATGGAATTGGTGACGAAAGCGCGATCGAAAAGCATGCCATCCTTGGCAATACGATCGATGTTCGGGGTTTTATTACGGTTGGAACCATAAGCGGAAATGGCTTGATAAGCATGATCATCGGTAAAGATGAAAAGCACGTTCAATGGTTTTCCATGGAGGGCAAAGCCAAGGGAAGCCAAGATTAGGTAAAGGGTGTATCTATTTTTAAGCATTCGACATCTTCAGCATAAATCGATTTCCCTTGGCAATTGGAAAATTGCGAATGAAATGGGTTTGATTATGCGGGAAGGACTTTCCAGTTGGTGAAGGCAGATACGGAAGACAGATCATTTAAGGTCGTTTGGCCACTGATGATTTCTCAGACCATTGGAGCTTTTAACGACAATGTAATGAAAGCCATGTTGCCGGTAATGGCCGCCGTTCAATTTGGAAAAGCAAGCATGGATACCGTGAATCAACAGGTTTCGATTCTTTTGATTTTGCCTTTTGTCGTATTCGCTCCTTTTGCCGGATGGCTCGCCGATCGGTTTTCCAAGAAAAAGGTCATTGTCTTTGCACTTTTGGGACAACTTTTAGGTCTTGGTTTCCTCGCTTGCGCTTTGTATGTCCGGAGCTTGGAGTTTTCCTTGGTCGGGTTCTTTCTACTTTCGATTCAGTCCGCTTTCCTGTCGCCTGCCAAAAAGGGTATTCTCAAGGAGTTGGTGGGAACAAGCAGATTGGGCAAAGCGGTGGGTTACATGGAAATGTTGGCCATGGTTGGGATCCTTGGTGGAGCATTCGTAGGCGCGGTTGCATTCGATCACTTGGTTGCGGAACGAGGGGGTTGGGCGGCGGCTCTAATTATTTGTGGATCGGTCACTGTGTTCGCTCTGATTTCTTGGGTCATCGCTTGGCCTATTCCGGAAACCCAAGTCATTCGAGCGAAACCTTTTCGAGCAAGTCTCTTGGTAAGGCATTTTCATGACCTTTTTTATCTCTTCAAACATAGGGGATTGAGGTATGCCGCCTTTGGGGATGCTTGGTTTTGGGGTGTTGGAAGCTTTTTCTACCTTGTTCTGGTGAAGCTTTCCGGGGAAGTCGTGGCTGGTAAGGTCGGTATGGGCTCTTTGTATGGGTATTGGTTTTTGCTGGTCGGAATTGGAATCATGTTGGGGAGTTTGTTCGTCGCTTATCTTAACCGCGGTAGGATTGAAATCGGGCTTACTCCAATAGGCGCTTTGGCGATCCCCATCATTTATCTCGGACTGTATCTTGCCGAACCCATGGCATTGACCTTCGATTGCTGTTGTCTGTCCTTGGGTTTTTTCGGAGCTTTGTTCTTCGTTCCGTTAAACGGATATCTTCAGGATCAAGCCAGAGAGGAGGAACGGGGTAAAATTCTCGCCGCTTCGAATCTGCTCACCCAACTTTGCGGAATTGGCTTTATTTTATTTCACGCTTATCTTTCCAACGTATTGAAGCTCAGTTCAAAGGAGGAACTGTTAGTCATCATGGCACCCGCTTTAGTGATCGGTCTGATGACGGTGAGGCACTTGTTCGAGGATTTTTGCCGGGCTTGGTTTCATATGATTCTGAAAATCTTTTACAGAATTAAAATTGTCGGGATGGAAAAGTTTCCCCAAGGAGGTTGTTTGATCGTAAGCAATCATTTGTCCTATGCGGATCCGGTTTTCATAGGGGCTGCCTTTCCCCGAAAGGTTCGATATCTTGCCTATGACGGATTGGCGGATTCGCCTTTTATGAATTGGGTCTTTCGTTTGACCAAAACCCTGACGGTTTCATCGGAGAAATCCTTGGATAGCCTAAGGCTTTCGGTCAAGCGATTGAAGGAAGGAGTTCCTCTTTGCGTGTTCGCGGAGGGAGGAATTTCCAGACTGGGTGTGCTTTTGCCTTTTATGAGGGGATCCGTAGTGCTGGCGAAACGGGCAAGGGTTCCAGTGATACCAGTTCATCTGGATGGCGTATGGGGTTCCGTATTCAGCATGAGAGGCGGTAAGTTTTTTTGGAAGATGCCCATTTCCTTTCCGTATCGAGTCACCGTTCGGGTCGGTTCTCCAATTCAAGCCGAAGAAGCGAATGTCTTACGGCTTGGGCATGAAGTTATGAATTTGGGTAGGCTATCCTTCTGCGATCGTATCAAAGTGGGTAAGGAAGCGAAGAATGAACTTGAAAAGACCATTTTGCGAAACCGGGATGGTGTTCTTTTCCAATCCGAGGATGGTGATCGGATGACTCGAGGCGAATTCATTGATCAGATCCGTACGGAGAGGGGGGGGTTGCCGATGGAATTGGTTCCTTGGGGCGATGCCTTGGCTCGGTTTCTTGATGGAGATGATGACCGTTGCAGTTCCCGTGTTTATGCAAACTGGATGAGACTGAGAGAGATGCATCTGTGGGACTACCCACTCTTATGGATACGTTCCGGAGTTGGACCATGGTTTGAGCAGTGGTTGCCGTGGATTCCCTTCCTAGGCGAACGTGTCTTTCGAGTCATGGATGAGGGATTTTTGATCGGTAAATGCGAAAGTTGCCTGAACGATGATTCGTTTGCCGAAGTGCGGGGATTGGCCGCCGATCGCAATGGTTTGATTTCGATAAACGGACCTTCCGCGTCCCACCAGGGATCTTCTCTTGATGGAGAGCAAGTCGGCTCGAAGAATTTGTCCTTGGGGCGGATGATGGTGGGTTTTTCATGCCGTGAGGCATCCGGCGCTTTTTTTGTCAATGGGCTTGAAGAAGAAGTGGTGGACGGGGTGCAAGGCATGGATGAGGATGGTTTTTTGATTTCAAGGTAGAGAATGTTCCGAGCTTCCCTTTTAGCCCCTTTGCGCTAGTATGATCGATTCTCCGTAACTCTTTGTCCATGTCCGTCTTTCTTTCGCAATCCGAATCCTTTTCTCGCATCCTCGACCGTTTGTCAGGGCAAAGCGTTGTTGTTTTGGGGCACCGCAGACCGGATGGAGACTGCATTGGTTCGCAGGTTGGTTTGACCCGAATCCTTCGAAGCAGGGGCATCGACGCCCGTGCGGTCAATGCGGATCCGATTCCCAGAACCTTGAAACGCTTCGTGGGGGATACGCCCTTCTACGGCCAAAGTGAGATCGAAGCTTCCGAATCTTTGGTGATCACAGTGGATTGCGCTGATTTTTCCCGTGTGGGAGAGTCTTTGCAGGAAAAGTTTCCGGAAGTTTTCATCAACGTCGACCATCATGTCTCGAACACTCACTTCGGAAGTCACAACTTCGTTTTGCCGGAGGCTTCGGCAACGGGCGAAATTCTTGCCAAATTCTTTTTCGACTCCGGCTATGTCTGCGATAAGACGACAGCAGAAGCTTTGTATCTTGGGATTTGCACGGATACGGGCCAGTTTTGTTACTCCGGAACCAATGCATCCGTCTTCGAGGTGTGCCGAAAATTGTGTGAAGCGGGTGCCGAACCCTCCCGGGTCGCTCATGAATTGTACGAAAGAGAAAAACCTGGCCGAATTCAACTGCTGCAAAGGTTTCTGGCCAGTTTCAGGATGGAGTTTGAAGATCGTGTGTGCATAGGCAGCATTTACGAAAAGTTCTATCAGGAGACAGGTACCNAGCCCGAAGATACNGAGGATTTCGTCGATTACGCTCGATCTCTCGAGGGCGTTGAGTTGGGCGTCCTTCTCGAAGATCGGAATGGAAAAATCAAAGGGAGCTTTCGAGCCAAGGAAAAGAAATACCGGGTGGATTTGTTGGCTAAGTCTTTTAATGGTGGTGGGCATGCCTGCGCCGCCGGTTTCAACGTTNATTCTTCCATTGAAGAGTTTTATCCGAANCTCATTCGGACGATTGGCGAGCATTTGCAAATCGTAGGNGAAGGGAGGATCTGAATTGGCTGTCTTGCAAGATCCGGTTTTCGAAGGGGTACTTCTCGTCGATAAGCCCATCGGTATCACTTCGCATGATATCGTGGACCGTTTGAGGCGGAAATTGAAAATGAAGAAAATCGGGCATGCCGGTACTCTGGACCCTTTGGCGACCGGATTGATGATCATGCTGATTGGCAAGGCCACCAAGGTTTCTCAATTCCTGATAAGTTTGGACAAGAGTTACGCTGGGGAATTTCTTCTTGGAGTCGAAACCGACAGCCAGGATGCAGATGGAGAAGTGGTCGCGACCAGAGAAATTCCCGATTTCGTAAATGCAGAGACCATCAAACTGGAAATGGATCATTTACTTGGCGACCAATACCAGACGCCACCCATGTTTTCTGCAAAGAAAGTCGATGGGGTTCCTTTGTATAAGATGGCCCGTAAGGGAAAAACGGTGGAAAGAGAGCCTCGATTTATTCGTATTAATGAGTTAAGGCTAACGGATTGGAACTCTCCCAAAGGACAATTCTTTATGGAATGCAGCAAGGGTACCTATGTGCGGACTGTCTTTCACGATCTTGGGCAAAAATTGGAATGCGGTGCTCATTTGACTGCTTTACGCCGGACCCGGATTGATCAATTTTCGATCGATGGATCCAAAACCTTGGAGGAGATCGAATTGATGCCCCTTTCGGAATTTCAGAACTTGCTCATACCGATACATCAAGCGGTGCCTTCCCACGTTTTGTAGGTTCGTCATGAAGNAATTTTGCTCGATCGAAGGATTTGAGGAAAGGAATCGTCAAGCGGTCATGCTTGCCCTCGGTATGTTTGACGGGGTTCACGTTGGCCATCAGGCGGTTTTGAATCTTGCCGTCGAACAAGCCAATGCATTTGCAGGGACTGCGGTTGCATTTAGCTTTCCCATGCATCCATCGACTCTTTTGCGCCCTGAACAAGCCCCTCCTCTGCTGATGAACCCGGAGACCAAGGCAAAGCATTTGATCTTAAAAGGGATGCAGGAGGTGATTCTGCAACCTTTTGACCACGAATTCTCTCAAATGGAAGCGACCGGCTTCGTCGAATTCCTTTGTGCCCATATACCCACTTTGCATACTCTTTGCATTGGTANGAATTTTCGATTCGGCAAAAATAGAATCGGGGATCACTTATTGCTCCGAGAGTCCGCCAATGCTTTTGGTTTGCAGGTTTTGGTCGCTGAATCGGAGAGTTGGGGAGACGGTCCGGTCAGCAGTTCTCGCATTCGAGCAGCCCTCGAGGAAGGTCGNATCGTTGACGTGAACCAAATGCTTGGAAGAAAGTATCTCATGGAAGGCATGGTATGTTCGGGAAACGCGGTTGGCCGAACAATTGGTTTTCCAACGCTCAACCTGAATTGGAATCCCCAAGCGCATCCTTGCTTTGGGGTTTATGCTGGTATGGTCAAGAATCTAAGGAATGACCAAAAGCTGCCCGCAGTCGCTAATTACGGAGTGCGTCCCACTTTGGAGAAAAGCAATTGCGAACCCTTGCTCGAAATCCACTTATTGGTGGAACCTGATACCGAGCAATGGAGGACTGGCGTCGAACTTCACATGGAGTTGGACTTTTTTTTGCGNCCTGAAAAGGCATTNGCAGCCTTGGATGATTTGAAGGCTCAAATCCAATCGGACAAAAATCAGGCTTTGGAATTGCTTTCGCCCCTCTGAGTGGAAGGCAGGCGTTGAATGAAAGGGCACCAGCAACTCGTTCGCCCTCCCACCTGTTCCCTTGAAAGGGGCTTTTGGGTTTTCGGACATAAGCCACCATCTTTCCATCGAGCGTGAAACAACCAACCTCTCGGGGGATCTCCTCCGTGAGTTCCCACTGAGTCCATTGCTCCGCGAACGACGAAAATGATTTCATCGAAGAGTCTCTTTGCCTGTGACCGGTTTACTTTGCCTGCCAAATGAGCTGGGTGCAGCTTGGCTCTCCAAAGAACTTCATCCGCCATCCAATTGCCCATACCCTGAAAATACCTTTGGTCCAAGAGCAAGGCTTTTAGGGGACGCTTGGCATGCTTTTTGAGGGTATGAGCTAAAAAGTTCGGGTCGAAGCGGACGTCCGTCATGGAAGGAGGCAGATTCTTCCACCAATCGGGCTCGGTTTTGATGACTTCCAAGCGCAAACGCCCAAATTGCCGGGGGTCACGGAAGACGAGAGTCTGCTTGTTTTGGCGCAGGAGCAGGGCGTCATGCTTGGAAATTTGGTAATCGGAGGCTTCGACCGAAAGAGAACCGGTCATGCCAAGGTGCACTCCAAGCCAACGACCCTGAGAAAAACCAAAGAGCATCTGCTTCCCATGAGTGGCAAGTTTGGAAAAAGTCTTACGATACAATTCATTCCTGAAATCCGCTTGGTTTCCTTCGCGATATACGCGTGACTTTTCGTTCGTCAGCACCTGTACCACTCTTTGTCTCAGACCTTTTTTCCAAAGACTGGATGCATAGGCAACTTCCGCGAGTTCGGGCATTTTGTAGGCTAATTTAGATTTTTATTCGGGACCTAATCCAAGCAACCGATTTCTGATTTGAGGATCGGACTTTCGGTCCGTTGAAATTTCAAAGATGCGAAGCCCGTCGGCTGGATTGGAGACGACCTCTGCGATTTCCCTCTCACCTTGAATTTTCCGGTATTCCAAACCATGAGCCTTGCTCAGGACCTCAAGGTCGACCGTTTGGGGCGTGGCAAAACATTTCTCGAATTCGACTCTCTTCGAAATGGGCAAGTGTTCGAAGATGCCTCCCCCGTTGTTGTTGATGACAAGGACAGTGAGACTGCCTTTCAAATCCTTGGCGAAAAGCATGGCGTTGGAATCGTGAAGAAAAGCAAGTTCTCCGGTAAGTAGGTAGGTCGGTTTTTTTGCATGATGAGCCAAACCGAGTGCGGTTCCGAGGGTGCCGTCAATTCCGTTGACCCCACGGTTTCCAAAGAGACGGCGGTTGCCTTCGCTTGGCTTCCAAAACCATTCCATATCACGAATCGGCATGCTGTTGGAAACTTGCAGGTGTGACTGGGGAGGAAGGAATTCGGATAAGGTTCTTGCAATGGTGCCTTCGAACGCATGCAAGTCCTTCTCAAAGGCTTGAGTAAGTTTTTCTTCAATCGAGTTTTCAGCCTTGAGCCAAGAATCAANCCAATTGGCTTCACTTTGNGGAATCGGCATTTTGCGAATGAAAGAGTAGGGCAAGTCAAGAGCGTAACTTGGGCTTTTCAGGGGGTCGACGCATAGGCCTCGAGGCTCGATGACAAATCGCTTGGCTTGACTTCGATCGATCCAAGACCGAAGNGTTTTGGAGGTGGGTAAGGGCCCTAGGTTAAGNATCAGATCGGGAGTGTGCTTTTGAGAGAAAACAGGATCGCGAAGAAGGTTTTCAAATCGCAGAACCCGACTGGGTACAGGGGTTTCTCTCAATTCTGATAAGGCATCGCAGACAATGGGTACGGGAGCTTTTTCAATCCATCCCTTAAGATCTTCATGGGTAGCCCGTTCTCCAGCGATAAGCAGTGGACGTTTGCAGGAACTCAGNAATTCCGAAATCACCGAGAGGTATTTTGGATCGGATTGATTTTCCTTTGGGATAATTGGCTCGAAGGATAAATCCGGGACTTGAGGAGTCTGTTNGGGCAGGAATGGTTCACGAAATGGGAAGTTGAGATGAACGGGTCCGGGATTCGAGNCCAANGTCTGAGCGTAGGCGGTGGTCAGTATCTTTTGCAGTGAATTGATTGCTGCGGANGAATTTTCAGGGAGCCCGACGGAATGATAGGCGCGTGTGAANGACCCGAACAAATGCTCTTGGTCAATGGTTTGTCCTGCTCCGCAATTCTGAAGTTCAGGTGGGCGGTCAGCCGACATCANAAGCAAAGGCACGCTCGAGTGATGGGCCTCCGTCACGCCTGGGAACCAGTGGGTGAGAGCTGAACCCGAGGTACAAAGCAAAGCAGTTGGAGATTTGGTGCGTTTGCTGGAACCTAAAGCGAGAAATGCTGCCGTGCGTTCGTCCAGAACGGGGATGGCTTTGATCTTTGGCTGGTTTTCAAACCCGATTACCAATGGGGTGGAACGCGAACCCGGTGAAAAGAAAACTTGCCGGATACCGAGTTCGGCCAAGGTGTNAGCGACCACAATTCCCCAAAGGTAGTTGGCTTGAGCAGTAACTTCGGGATTTGATTCATTCACGAGAACCTTTGCTTCTCCCGGTAATGACTTCGAGCATTGCCTGCAGTTTCCAGTCCGTTTCAANCTTCTCTTGAGNGGGAATCGAACCTTCCACAAGACCCGCACCGGCATACAGGGTGAGAGTCGAAGGCGTGATTTTGCCACAGCGGATCGGAACCACGAATTCACCCCGTCCTCTCGAGTCAAGCCATCCGGTTACACCAGAATACCATCCTCGAGCGGTCTTTTCCAGTTTGCCAACCAAAGGCAGAGCAACCTCTCTTGGTGTTCCACCCATAGCTGGGGTCGGATGTAAGGCGGACAAGGCATCAAATGGGTGAATGCCTTCGGTCATCTTCGCTTGAACCGGGGTTCGGACGTGTTGAAGGTTGGCCAAGCGAAGCAGGCGAGCCCGACCTTCGCGGCAATCGGTAAGTCCAATGGATCTAAGTCTTCGAAGAATGCTNTCAATGACAAGACGGTGTTCGAGTACTTCCTTTTCGCGACCCAAGAGAGTTTTACCCCATTGCGCATCCTTGCCGGCCGAGGGCCCGCGTGGAGCGGAACCGGCAATGGCTTCGGTTTCGAAAATCGAACCGGAAGCTCGAAGCAAGGTTTCCGGGGTGGCTCCGACCATGATTTCGTTTTTTGCGAGAGATAGGCAAAAAGTGAANCAGTCAGGGAATTTTTCGCGAAGATCATGAGCGATCGAGAAGGCCGGCAGTTCTTCGGAGGTATTGTAGCGAAGTTGACGGGAAAGTACGATTTTGGACAGATTTTCCCTTGTAATCTTTTGCAAGGCGACCTTGACCGCTTCCTCATAGTCGTATTGTTCCGTAGGTGGGCCAACTTTGATTGATCTCGGANTGCANGCAACGCTGGTATCGTAACGCATCCCTTTGATGCGGTTTGTGGCGCTTTTGAATTCTTCCAAAATGGATGCCGGGGAGGACACCGCATTCATTTCCGTGTTGTAGATGATGAAGTTTTGCCCACCTTTACGTANAACTTGCCATCTCGGCAGAAAGACTTGCAAAGGCTTNGNGGAACCCTCACGAGTGGATTCGGATTCGAAGGTGGCAGCAATGAAAAGGGTGGGNCCGGTGCCCGGAAACTTGTGGTTGCCTACGATGTGGGTCATTTCGAAGATTGAATTGGCCCAATTTTTTGCTTGTGNGAATCGTTTCTCCCCGGAAAAGGCGGCTTCGGCAACAAGTCCTCCACAGGCTATTGAAAATTCAGTTGCAGGACGTTCGAGGTAGCAAACCGCCTGACCCGGTCGATGGATCTCCTCGAGGATGGCAAGCGGGTCCGAATATCCGGTTTCAAGAGTTATGGAGAGGAAGCGGGTGCAACCGGACTTTTTGATTTCACCAATCATTCCCTGCAAATAGGGCAATAGATCAGTTGTGTCGTCGCAATGAAAGGGCGGAGCAGGAACCGAATTGTTCGAATTCATGGTTCGGTCTTGGGCGAAATGGATTTTATGGGAGTGGGAACTGGGTCAACCCCGCCGGGATGCATNGGGTTGCAGCGGGCTATGCGTGAAAGGGTTTTGCACAAGGCTTCGAGNAGGGANAATGAACGAAAGCATTCCAATGCGTACTCGGAACAAGTGGGGTGGAAGCGGCATCGGGCATAGGGTCCGAAAACCAGCTGCTTAAGGGGAGAAATGAGTTGGTAGAGACGAATCAAGGAAATGAAAGGGAATGCCAATAAGTTTCTCAAGGTAATATTGTGGAGTGCGTATTTCACTTATCGAACATCCTATTGTTTTGTGCTTCTTAGGCAAAATATNACACAGTTCCCTTTTATTATGAATATTATCGATTTTGAGAGTTGGAGTCTCTTGCTTGAGGGAGTGACTTGTCTTTGATTTCCTCCGCAATTGTATTGGCGCATTCGTTGAGTTCGCAGATACCGTCGAGGCTTGGTTTGTTTCGGGAGCGAACGGACACTTTCCCTTCCTCCGCTTCCCTTTTGCCAAGAATGATCATATGAGGAATCTTGTCGGTTTCCGCTTTGCGTATTTTTGCTCCCAATTTCGAGGATTGGTCATCCACGTCCGCTCGAATTCCTAGGTTCTTGAACGTCTTCAGGCATTCGTCAGCATAGCCAATGAGATCATCGTTCATGGGGAGGATTCTGACTTGTTCAGGNGCCAACCAAGTGGGGAAATTCCCCGCAAAGTGCTCGATAAGCACACCACAAAATCTTTCCATGGAACCGAAGGGAGCCCGATGAATCATAACGGGGCGATGGTTTTGATTGTCCGACCCAACATAGGAAAGATCGAAGCGTTCGGGGAGGTTGTAGTCGACTTGCACGGTTCCCAATTGCCACTCTCGTCCGATCACGTCCTTCACCACGAAGTCGATTTTAGGCCCATAAAATGCGGCTTCACCGATTTCTTCCTGATAGTCCACGTCGAGGGACTTGACNGCTTGACGAAGGGCATTCTCAGCTTTGTTCCAGGATTCGGGGTTTCCTACNTATTTATCCGANTGAGGGTCTCGCAAACTGACGCGGACTCGATAATCCTTCATCCCCAAAACGGAGAAGACGAGCTTGACCAAACCCAGGCATCCTTGGATTTCCTCCTGAAGCTGGTCTTCTCTTATAAAGAGATGGGCATCGTCTTGCGTAAAGCCGCGGACCCGAGTCATTCCATTCAATTCCCCTGATTGCTCCCAGCGATAGACCGTACCAAATTCGGCTAGACGAATGGGTAAATCCCGATAGGAACGCTGTTCTGATCGAAAGATGCGAATGTGCATCGGACANTTCATGGGTTTCAGGAGATAACCGTCGATTTCCCCCTCTTCCAACTGGTTCGACAATTCGGAACAACTGCATCCTTCGTTGGCCAAGTTCGTGAGGCAGTCTCGGTGAATGATGGGTGGATATTGGGAGTCTTGGTAATAAGGAAAGTGACCNGAGGTTCGATACAGGTCAAGTTTGCCGATGTGGGGAGTGTAGACTTGAGAGTATCCCTGCTTGGCAAGTTCGCTGGAAATAAAGCTCTCCAGTTCCTGACGGATGATGGCTCCATTGGGTTTCCAAAGTACCAGGCCCTGGCCAACCATCTCGTCGATGTGAAAGAGCCCCAAGTCCCTTCCTAAATTACGGTGGTCTCTTTTTTTCGCTTCTTCGATCTGTTCGAGATGTTGCGCCAATTCATCCTTGGTTGCGAATGCGGTTCCGTAAATCCTTTGCAATTGCTTGTTGTTGGAGTCTCCACGGTGATAGGAACCGGCAATCTGCAAAAGTTTGAAAGCCTTGATTTTCTTGGTGTAATTGACGTGAGAGCCTGCGCAAAGATCCAAAAACTCTCCGTTTTGATAAAAGGATACCTCCTCCTCATCCGGGATATCGTTCAACCGCCCTAACTTGTAGGTTTCCTGTTTCATTTCAAGGATCATGGCTTTGGCTTCGTCGCGGCTCACTTCGATGCGCTCGAAGCGTTGGTTTTCCTTGATGATTTTTCTCATCTCCGCCTCGATGTCTTCGAGGATTTCCGGAGTGAAGGCGATTTCGGAATCGAAATCATAGTAAAAACCCGCATCGGTGGGGGGACCAATGTCCAATTTGGTATTCGGATACAACCGAAGCACCGCGGCGGCNAAAACATGCGCAGTCGAATGGCGAATTTCCTCCAATGGAGTCATTTCCTTCATGATTTCATCTTATTAGTTTTGAAGGATGTNTTCTGCAACGCCAAAGGGTCATTNCAGTTATGGGTCAAAGGCCAAATTCGGACCCAACCACTTGAGGGCTTTTTCACGGGACCATCCTTTTCGCNTGGCGTAGTCTTCGACTTGATCTTGATCGATGCCCCCTACGTTGAAATAAGCTGCCTTGGGGTGAGAGAAATATAATCCTGAAACGGAACAACCCGGAGTCATGGCACGCGATTCGGTTAGNTCTAANCCAATTTTCTCGCTAACGGATAATAATTCCCAAATAAGATCCTTTTCCGTATGATCGGGTTGGCAAGGGTATCCGGAGGCGGGCCTGATGCCTTGGTATTCTTCTCGAATAAGAGCTTGGTTATCTAGATTCTCGTTGATTCCATATTGCCACCATTCGCGTACTTTTTTGTGGGTGTATTCCGCCATGGCTTCGGCAAAACGATCCCCGAGAGCCTTGANCATAATNGCGGAATAGTCGTCATNTTTGTTTTCGTATTCCTGAGCGAGGTCTTCCACTCCTTTTCCGGCGCAAACCGCAAAGGCTCCGAGGTAATCCNTGACCTTGGAATCCTTTGGAGCAACGAAATCNGCGAGGCAATGATGAGGTTGATTGGGCAGAGGTTGCTGGCGACGCAGAAAACGAAAAGTTCCCAATGGCTTATCCTTTTCAATGTCTTGGAAAACTTCAATGTCATCGCCTACTGAATGAGCGGGCCANAAGCCGACGACCGCATCGCATTGAAAGGACTTTTCCTTCAGAATCCGATCGAGGAGTTCTTGGGCNCAATCATANAATTTCTTGGCTTCATCCCCAAACTTTTTGTGATTGAAGATGTCCGGATACTTGCCCCGTAATTCCCAAGCCCAGAAAAAAGGCGACCAATCAAAGAATTGCAGCACCTCCTCAAGTTCGGCTTTGATTTGGCTAAGCCCCAATCGCTCGGGAAGCGGTTCCGCAATCTCCTGTTCGTTCCAATCGAACGAGATTCCCTTGGCCCGCGAATCGGCCAAGGGGAGAATCAGTTTGCTTTCCTTATTTTCGTGCTTGATCCGTATTTTTTCCTGCTTGTCCTTGAGTTCCTTNACGAAATTTTCACGCTTTCCCTCTTGCATGAGATCATTGCAGACGTTGACGACCAAAGACGCATCTGCGACCTGAACGACCCCATGCTCATAATGAGGAGCAATCTTGATGGCAGTGTGAGCCCGGCTCGTGGTTGCTCCACCAATGAGTAGAGGGATTTTCAATTCGCCCTTTTGCATCTCTTGGGCGTTGTGTATCATTTCGTCGAGAGAAGGAGTAATCAAGCCGCTTAATCCAAGTACGTCCGCNTTGTGTTTTCGCACCGCTTCCAAAATTTTGTCGCAAGATACCATGACTCCAAGATCAATCACTTCCCAGTTGTTGCAGGCGAGAACCACACCAACAATGTTTTTGCCAATGTCATGAACGTCCCCTTTGACAGTTGCAATGACCATCGTCCCTCGTTTACCCGAATCCGANCCTTCCTTCTCCGCCTCCATGAAAGGTTCGAGATACGCCACCGCCTTTTTCATAACTCGAGCGCTCTTGACCACTTGTGGCAAAAACATCTTCCCTTCTCCGAATAGATTGCCCACCACTTTCATTCCGTCCATCAGAGGACCTTCGATCACTTCAAGTGGGCGACCTAGTTCCCGGCGAGCTTCCTCCGCATCTTCTTCAGCATAGTCACTGATCCCCTTGACCAAGGCGAAGCTCAATCTTTCGGCAACGGGCTTTTCCCTCCAGGCCAAATCCGCTCCN
Organism: Opitutia bacterium; assembly: GCA_002692605.1. GTDB lineage: Bacteria > Verrucomicrobiota > Verrucomicrobiia > Opitutales > Seribacteraceae > Seribacter. Next base: position 8,275 of record NZLE01000020.1, on the reverse strand, counting down.
CTTTGCTTGCGGTTTTCGTTTTGATCCTTGATGCTTTCAGCGTAAGCGAGGAGTTCTTCGCCGGCTTCCGGATTTGCGTTTAAGATCACGGCTTCCACCCGGTCTCTTAGTTTGGCTTCTATCTCATCGTAGACTCCAAGCATGCCCGCATTGACAATGCCCATATCCAGACCTGCTTGGCAGGCGTGGTAGAGGAAACAGGAATGCATTGCCTCCCGGACAAGGTTGTTTCCCCGAAAGGAAAAGGAAACGTTGCTGATACCGCCACTCGTTCGGGCATGTGGGCATCGCNTCTTGATTTCACGCACTGAGTTTATGAAGTCTATGCCGTAGCTGTTATGTTCNTCCATCCCGGTGGCGAGAGTGAGAACGTTGGGATCGAAAATGATATCCGCCGGTTGAAACCCAACTTCATCCACCAAAATTCCATAAGCCCGCTCACAAATGCGCACCTTGTCTTCGAAGGTGGCGGCTTGACCGTCTTCATCAAAGGCCATGACCACAACCGCNGCTCCGTATCGCATGGCTAGGCGGGCATGCTCCTTGAAGGTTTCCTCACCTTCCTTAAGGCTAATGGAGTTGATGATGCATTTGCCTTGAATGACCTTAAGACCGGCTTCGATCACTGACCACTTCGAACTGTCGATCATAATCGGAACTTTTGAAATATCAGGTTCGGAGACGACTAAATTGAGAAATTTGGTCATGCAACTTTCGCCGTCGAGAAGGGCCGCATCGAAATTCACGTCGATGACGTTGGCGCCATTCTCGACTTGTTGTTTGGCGATCTTCAGCGCGGAATCATAATCTTCGGCTTCGATCAGTTTTCGGAATCTCGGAGATCCTGTCACGTTCGTACGTTCCCCAACGCTCATTAAGGATTTGGGGGCTCCTTTGAGCTCAAAGGGTTCGAGCCCACTCAGACGTAGCGCCGGATCGATTTCAACCCGTTCCCTAGGAGCAGCCTCTGCAAGCTTCTCGCCAATCGCATGGATATGGTCAGGGGTAGTTCCGCAACATCCTCCTGCCATGTTGAGCAAGCCCTCGTCAGCGAATTTGAAAAGAGCGTTTGCAGTATCTTCGGGCTTTTCATCGTATCCGGTCGGAGCGAGGGGATTGGGGAGACCGGCATTGGGGTAACAATGGACGAAACAGTCAGCGTTTTTGGATAACGCTTGCAGGTAGGGTCGCATGGCATCCGCTCCCAATGCGCAATTCAATCCTACCCCTAAGGGTTTGGCATGGGCGATTGAATTCCAACAAGCTTCGGTGGTTTGGCCGGAGAGTGTTCTGCCCGATGCATCCGTAATGGTGATGGACATGATCACGGGCAACCTTTTCCCATACGAGGAAAAAAATTCTTCCATGGCGAATATGGCAGCCTTTAGGTTGAGCGTATCAAAGGTGGTTTCGGGAAGCAGGACGTCAACCCCTCCTTCAACCAAAGCGCGTATTTGAGACAAGTAGGATTCCACCAGTTGATCAAAGGTTACGTTTCGAAGAGAAGGATCATTGACGTCAGGGGAAAGAGAAGCCGTTCGGTTGGTTGGGCCAATGGCTCCCGCGACGAATCGAGGGCGCTTCGGATCTCTCTTCATGGCGAGGTCGGCCGCTTTTCTAGCCAAGCGAGCGGACGCGACATTCAAATCATAAACGACGTCTTCCAAGTTGTAGTCCGCCATGGCAATGCTCGTTGCGCTAAAGGTGTTCGTTTCCACAAGATCGCTGCCCGCATCAAAATAGGAGGAATGAATCTTTTCGATGATATCGGGTCTGGTGAGACTCAGTAAGTCATTGTTGCCTTTGAGCTCACCCTCATGCTTTTGAAACAAGTCACCTCTGAAATCATGTTCTTCGAGTTTCTCCTGTTGGATCATGGTTCCCATGGCACCGTCCATGATCAGGATGCGTTGATCCAAGATGTTCTTCAAATCAATTTCGGTCGGTTTGTCTTTGGAAAAGTCTTTCATTAACGCATCAAGATATCATGATACGATGATGCGTTAATTTCGCAACATGAAAAGGCTTAAAGCAGTCGATTGGCAATTACGTTGAATTTGCTTTGCCAAACAGACCCGTTTTCTGTAGTGGTTTTTATTTTGACGGGACGTAGCGTAGTCTGGTTAGCGCGCCTGCTTTGGGAGCAGGAGGCCGTGAGTTCGAATCTCACCGTCCCGACCATTTCCGATCGCAATCACTCATTGTATTTTCCGAATGAAATCCGATGATCGAATAATTATGGAACTCTCATTGGTTCCTCATCCAGAGGGTGGTTGGTACAGAAGAACCTACGAGTCCCGAGAGAGTGTTTCGCTTCAAAGAGGAGAGCGAGCCTGCTCCAGTTCCATTCTCTATTTTCTAAAAACCAATGAACGATCCTGCCTCCACAAACTCAAATCCGATGAGATTTGGTATTTTCATTGGGGAAGCCCGGTCAGAATTCATCAATTTAATTCGGGAAAATATACCCAAGTTGTTCTGGGAACTGATTTTGATCTGCAAAACAAACCCCAACATATTCTTTCTGCAGGTACCGTTTTTGGGGCCGAATGCATGGGGCAGGGGAGTGGTTCGCTGATCAGTTGCATGGTCAGTCCTGGCTATGAGGATGAGGACTTTTCCTGGGCGCAAATCGATCAACTTTTGCGGATCTATCCGGAACAGAGATCGATTATTGAAAAACTGAGTAGGAATGGTTCGGATTGAGGATTAATGGAGTTCGAGGAATTTACGGTTGGGTACGAAAGGGTGATTGTTGCTCAAGTTCCTGAATACGAGGACTGGGTGCCTGCCTTGCTGTTCCAAATGAGAACGAACGAATCAAAATTCGAGAACTCTCACAAAATCAATAATCGTTGGGAAAATTCCTATCTTGAAATTGATCTGGTGCCCGAGGTTAGGACGCCAATGAGATTTGCCAGAGATCTTGGGATGCAAGTTCTGGGAATTCGATCAGTGATTCTTTTCGAACCCCCAAATCGTTCGGCTCATCCATACCCACCCTTTTGGTTCAATATTGCCGGTCCCAAGCAAAGTACGGGATTGCATGATCACACCCAGGCGGCTGCTCTTTCTGCGGTTTCTTATTTGCAAGCTGAAAAAAATTGCGGAAACCTTTACTTTTGCAGCGAAAAGCAAGAGGAGCTTGAGATCGAACCGACTGTTGGATCTGTGGTTCTCTTTCCTCCTCAACTGAGGCATGGAGTCCGGGATAATTTGTCAGAGGAAGACCGAGTTTCCTTAGCCTTTAATTTGCATTCCTTTCCTTTGAGGGACGATTATTTGTGAAGGATTTACCAAATATATTTTGGAATTGTTCGACGAAAGCGATAATTATGAATTTTTATTTTCGATTATCGTTGAGATTCATGGAATTACGATACAATGATTATGTGTTGCAAAACTGCAACTATGCCCGAATCAAATATTTTTCATGACACCACCCACCGATTCTTTCAAGGAAATCGAATCCGCAGTCGTGCGTTTTGCAGGAGACTCTGGAGACGGCATGCAAACTGTGGGCGAGCGTTTCACGGATTCCAGCGCATTTGCCGGCAATGACATTGCCACCCTGCCCGACTTTCCGGCGGAGATTCGTGCCCCGGCGGGCACTCTTGCAGGTGTTTCTGGCTTTCAGTTGCAGTTTGGCAGTCACAGAATTCTAACGCCCGGCGATCAGCCTGACGCCTTGGTTGCGATGAACCCGGCTGCCCTGAAGTCCAACATTGATGACCTGCCCGAAGGAGGTATGCTTGTGGTTAACGTCGATTCATTCAAAAAGATGAATCTCGTAAAAGCCGGATATGAAAGCAATCCCTTGGAGGATGAAGAGTTTCGAAAGAAATACCACCTGGTTGAATTGGATCTCACCAACTTAACCAAGGATGCCTTAGCCGAAAGCCCCTTGAAACCTGCTGAAAAGGCTCGTTGTAAGAATTTCTTCGCTTTGGGTTTCATGTATTACGTCTACGGTCGTCCGCTGGAGCCCACTCTGAAATTTTTCAGTGAGAAATGGGCTAAGAAATTACCCGATGTTGCGGATGCAAATTCCTCGGCATTAAAGGCCGGCTTCAACTTGGGTGATACGATGGAAACCGCTCGCAATCGTTATCAAGTTGCCAAAGCTCCGGTTAGCCCAGGTTTGTACAGAAAAATTTCGGGTAACGAAGCCTTGGTTTATGGACTTGTTGCGGGAGCGAAACAAGCGAATCGAGAATTATTGTATGCCGGGTATCCAATCACTCCCGCCTCTCCCATCCTCGAAGGTTTGTCGGCCCTCAAAAAATACGGTGTCAAGACCCTCCAAGCGGAGGATGAGATAGCGGCCATGGGAATGGCCATTGGGGCCAGTTTTGCCGGAGACTTGGCGGTTGTCGCTACGAGCGGACCGGGCATGTGTCTAAAGAGCGAATTCATTGGGCTTGCATCGATCACTGAACTCCCCGTGATCATCGTTGACGTCCAAAGGGGAGGCCCAAGTACAGGTCTTCCCACTAAGACCGAACAAAGTGACCTTTTGCAAAGCCTGTTTGCTCGGCATGGAGATTGTCCCTTGCCGATCATCGCCGCTCATTCCCCTTCCGATTGTTTTGAATGTTCCATGGAGGCTGCTCGTATTGCTCTCACCTACATGACTCCCGTTATTTTTCTGAGCGATCTCTACGTTGCGAACGGAGCCGAACCTTGGAAAATACCCAACGTTTCGAAATTGCCGGAAATCAAAACTCAATTCGCTCAGGACCCGGATGATTTCGTCGTTTATCGGAGAAACTCCGAGACTCTTGCCCGAACCCAAGCTATTCCTGGGCAGGCAGGCTTTGAGCACCGTATCGGTGGTCTGGAAAAGTCAGAAGATGGCTCGGTCAGCTATGATCCTGAAAACCATGAGCAAATGACTCACTTGCGAATGGAAAAAATAAACGGAATTGCCAAAACTTATGATCCAATTGAGGTACAGGGTGATGATGAGGGTGACTTGTTGGTCATAGGGTGGGGCGGCACTTATGGCGCGATCTCTTCCGCCACTAAAGTTCTGCAGAATGAGGGATATTCAATTAGCAGTATTCATCTTCGCCATCTCAACCCTTTGCCCAACGATCTTGGACCCCTGTTGGCTCGGTTTAAAAGAGTGATTGTACCGGAATTGAATCTTGGACAACTCAGTATGATTTTGAAAGCCCAATTCGTAACGGAAATCATTTCCTACAATAAGGTGCAGGGTAAGCCATTCAAAGTGGCGGAACTTCGTAATCGTTTTGTTAAACTTCTCTCATAAATTATAAATAGGATCTTATCATGAGTTCGACGACCATAGAGGAAGACAAGTTGACTAAAAAAGATTTCGTTACCCCAAATGACGTTCGGTGGTGTCCTGGCTGCGGAGATTATTCGATCCTAAATGCGGTGCAACGAACGATGCCTGATCTTGGAATTCCAAAGGAAAAGTTCGTCGTGGTCAGCGGTATTGGTTGTTCCAGCCGTTTTCCTTACTACATGAATACCTATGGATTTCATACGATTCACGGAAGAGCTCCCACTGTAGCCACTGGTGTTAAAGTTGCGAATCCTGACTTATCGGTGTGGATGATTACCGGTGATGGCGATGGTTTGTCCATCGGTGGAAATCACTTACTCCATTTATTGCGCAGAAATTTGGATATCAATGTGTTGCTTTTCAATAATCGAATCTACGGATTGACGAAGGGGCAATACAGCCCCACCTCCGAAGTTGGTAAGAAAACCAAAAGCACTCCGGCGGGCTCCGTGGATTATCCTGTGAATCCTTTATTGTTCGCATTAGGAAGCGAAGCCACTTTCATCGCCCGAACAGTCGATACGGACCAGAAGCATATGGTGGAAACCTTCAAAGCCGCTCATGAGCACAAGGGTACCTCCTTTGTGGAAGTTTTTCAAAATTGTGTAATTTTCAACAACAAGACATTTGAAACAGTGACAGCCCGTGAGGTAAGGAGTGATCAGATGATCTCCCTTGAAAAAGACAAACCTCTGGTTTTCGGTCAGGATATGGATAAGGGAATTCGTTTGAATGGGCTTGATCCCGAGGTGGTTGATCTCAAGAACGGTATCACTGAGGATGATTTGCTCGTGCATGATCCCAACAGCCCAAATCCCGCATATGCAACTTTGTTAGCTCAGATGACATACCCGACTTTCCCTACTCCCGTTGGTGTTCTGAGGCAGTTGGAGGGTAGGGAAACTTATGAGGATTCCGTCACTGGGCAAATAAAAGCCTCTCAAGCGGACGGTGAAGGTTCTCTGCAGGAACTCCTNACCGGTAAAAGCTCNTGGGTNGTCGAAGATTAGTGACTAAACNCAGTTGACCCTTATTTGAGTCAGATTTAAAAAGAAGAATGGAATTTATCGACGACCCTCAATTCGGGCACAAAAAGAATCGCTTGCCNATCTTCCTCGTNCCTGTGGTTATGTTTGCNGTTCTGATTTTAGGAATTTTCGTATCCAAGCTCTATGTTGACAGCGTTCTGGATCAACCTCACGGAGAGGCCCACGAATAGAAACTTATAGTTTCAGGGAAACCACTTATTTGGTTTTGTGAACCAGGGGTTTTCCTCCAATCCAAGCTCCCTCAAAGGTAAGTAACCCCTTTTGATCAAAGGCTTGTCCGTACCCATGCGGGAGTCCATTTTCAAAACAGCCGAAATAGGATGCCCCATTTTGTTTCGACTTTCGACCAAAACCGTGGGCCAAACCATTTCGGGTTTGCCCCTTGTATTCAGCCCCATTTGGGAAATTCAATCGCTCGATGCGAGACTGCTTGAGCAAGGGTTTTTCCTTTGTGAAGTTTGGTAGCTCCACGAGGGCGTCTTTCAGATGGGAGACTTCCGTTTCCATATCCGCTATTTCACTAATGGAAAGATTGTTCGTCAATTTATCAAGAATCGCCTTCCACCTTTGATTATTCTTTTGTTTGAGAGCCAGTGATAGGGCCGCTCCCGCCTTGGCAAGAGCCTCGTTTTCCTTATGAAGTAAGTACAAGCTAAAGAGCGAATCAGGACTACCCGCTTTTGCTCCGCGCTGATACCAATGAACTGCACGGGAGAGATTTCGAGGGGTTCCCAAACCAAGGGAGAAGGCTCGGCCGAGTTGCTTGCAGGCAACGGCGTTTCCTTGCTTGGCCGCCTTGGTCAGCCAAATAAGGGCCTCTTGGTAGTGAGGTTCGCCTCCGAATAGATGGATTTGACCTAACAAAAATTGAGCGTTTTCATCGCCCCTTAACGCTTGAATGGAAAGTTTTTCGTGAGCGAATGATTTAGGTGCGGAATGGAAGAGAAAAAAGATAAGAAAAAAAGTTTTTAAAAAAGACGTAATGGTGGGTAAGGGAATTCTTCTGAAGTTTTTCAAAATGACTGGTGGGTTCTTGAAATCAAAGATTGAATTTAGTTCGCTTCCTTCACTGGTTTTTTACCGAATTTCCACATTTGCAGATTTTCGTTGGTGGTCGCGTCTCCAATTAAAGCGTCGTATTTACCTTTTAATTTTAATTCTTGGACATATAGGGCCAATCCTATTTTGTCGAAGGTGGGTAGGGGGTCCGGAAAAGCATTAACCAGACGGCTTGATTTGAGTAGGAGCATAATATCAATGTCGAAGGCATCTCCAAAGCGAGTTGGTTTTCCAAGAACCAAAAGCAGTCTTCCTCCTCTCACATCCTGAGCATCACCTTTTGGAGTACGGATTGTTCCTTTCGCTTCAAGCGGAATGAACTTAAAGCCACCATTGGCGGTTGCTTCGATAATGATTGTACCACTGCCCGAAAAGGTAGCATTCGCTTCTCTTGTTGAAAAGGTGAAATCTCCGTCTTCGCTCGAGCAAAACAGAGCGCTGCCGGAATGAAGCCAGAACGAATTGTTGGGAAACCATCTTCCTACGCTAAGACTTCCTAAGCGCCACCTGACGTCATTTTGCCGAAGTGCGATTCGAGACCCTTTTCCAGTTGCCAAAACGTGTTTGGGCAAAATCGTTGCATTTATTTCTAAGTCCGAAATCGATTCGGGACCTGCGATTTCGGAATCAATGATTTCTACCTTACCCGTGAGGTAAGAAACCCGTTTCTGCTGTCCATCCAAAAAAATCGCCGCTGTAAAAACAGCGGCGATTATGAAATAAAAGCTTTTGTGAATGAACAAGACTTAGAATCGGGCACTGAGAGTTAATCCAACCCCACTATCCAAGTTTTTGTAATCGTTGGTAGTATCGCTGGAGTCTCTGAGAGTGTAGGCGGCGGAAAATCCAAGAT
>NZLE01000019.1 GCA_002692605.1 Opitutia bacterium | reverse complement strand
GCATCGTAAAGTTCACTTTCTTTGATCAGGACGGATCCAATACCTGGCGAGATTTCACCGCTCTCGACTATCACTATTGGACGCAACCATTGCCCCACCCGCTGTCTGCCTGGATCCATTCGCTACCTCGATGGTTCGACGAATTTTCGCTCGTCAGCATGTATGCGGTGGAGCTGGCTTTGCCCTTTCTGCTCTTCTTTCCGGGCAATATGCGGCGGATCGCTTTGCTCGGACAACTTCTACTCCAATTCGCCATCCTTCTTTCCGGCAACTACGGTTTTTTCAATTTACTGACCATGGTTCTCTGCATCCCCCTGTGCGACGACCGAATGTTTGCCTTTCTTTCAAGGGAAAGAATCAAGGTAACCCAAGCCGAAGCTCTTTCGAAATTCTCGACCGGGTTTGGATTGGCGCTCGGACTCTGGGCCCTTTTTCTGGCTATTTCCTGGAAACATCTGGCNAGGGATTTNCAGGGCAACCAACCTGAGGAATCGCCGGTCCTGAGTTACCCCNAAGGCATCGATGAAATAGAACATGCCCTGCGTCCGCTACGCTGTTTCAATTCCTACGGACTGTTCCGGGTCATGACCAGAACACGGCCCGAGATCATAATAGAAACCAGCCGGGATGCCGAAGACTGGCAAATAGTCCGCTTCCATTGGAAAGCATCCGCGCCCACGGACTCACCCCGGTTCGCTGGACCTCACATGCCTCGGATCGACTGGCAGATGTGGTTCGAAGGCTTGAATTTCGAACGCTATGCGGGGCATCCTTTCTCCCGTTTTCTCTATGGGCGCTTCCTCGAANTGACTGCTCGGGGAGCGGAACCCAATGACTTTTCGGATTTGCCCAAGGTTTTGGGGGCGCGGGAAACCGAAGCGTTAAGNCAGGCGCCTCCGCAAGCCCAACGGGAGGCATTGCTCAACTACAACCATCTGATGAGCTCCTTTCTCTCGCGCTCTCTTTGGTTCGGTCGATTGCTCAAGGCGATTGGTCAGGGGAACGAAACGGTGCTCGGACAATTCCGTGAAGGCTCCAAAAGCCACACCCCTGCTAATTTTCTTCGCGTTTCCCTTCATCATTACGAATTTTCAACGGATTCCNATCACGCTTGGTCCACCAGGGCGGTTCCCACGGCAAAGTACGTTATCAATCTCAAGGAATCATCGCCTTGAGCTTAAAATATCCTTGAGCCTGCCCCGAAACTCGATTCTCTTTTCGAGATGAAGAGCGCATACGAATTGGCCATGGAAAGAATGGGGGGGGATGAAAAACCTCTAACCGCCGAGCAGAAAGAGCGAATCGCGGATGTGGACGCCAAGTACAAGGCAAAGATTGCCGAGAGAAGGATCTTCCTTGAAAAAGCGATCCANGATGTCCTTGCTCAGGAAAAAACCGAGGAAGCCGAGGAGTTGAGATCTCAACTCGTTCAGGAAACCGCCAAGCTCGAAGCCAAGTCCGAGGAGGAAAAGGATCGCATTCGCGAATCCTAGGCTACTTTGCCAACTTCAGTCTTTGCCCTGTAGGAAAGGACGTAAAGCATTGCCAGTGGGATTCCATAATCCCCCCACCTCTCAATCCATTCGAAGATGTTCACGATTCCCATACCCGCCACCGTGTCGGCGGGTACGTAAAGAAATTCGGTGAAAAGCTTCCAAAGCAAGGCGAGAAAGATCAGCGGGCGAATGGGAGCAAGAAAGATAAGAACGCCCAGAGCGAATTCGGCATATCCCACCTGAGTGATGAAAGCGACGTCTGCGTTCACNCCAATGGATTGCCAATGGTTGATCANCATCTGCTTTTCCACGGCGAAACCGAAGCCGGCGTGCCCAATTAAAAGCAAAGCAAGACAGGTCCTGCATAAGAAGAAAACCGTATCNATGGTCGATTCCTTGATCTCGGGTTCGGTGTAACTTGAAAGCAAATCCTTGCGAGTGATCGCAAATGCGCCCCCCATCACCAAGAGCATGAAGGGAGGACCCCAGTTCCCCGCTCGTTCCCAGAACTCCCAGGTTTGCATCTTGGCAACCCTCATGGAATCCGTGGCCAGTTGCACCACCCACTCCCCGTCTATCTGAACTTTCTCGAGATTCCCCGACAAGGGTCTCAAAATGGCCGTCCACAAGGCCCACAAGAACATCCAAATGAGAATCGTNCGGTTTGGAGATTTCAACAACAGCAGCGCCATGAGAATATCAAAGGCGCCAATCAGAGGCTGAAGGGTCCAGGCCAGTTCGGGTTCGATACCCTGAGAGGCAAAGAAGGGAAGCCAGCCCGACTTGGTGATAAGCCCCCANGTTCCGTGTCCGATGAAACAAAGGGCCGCAGTGATGCGTAGAGTCCAATGCAACTGAGTTTGCAAAACTCNCTTATCCCCCGAATGGGGAGAGAACAATCCATCCAAGAAATATTCTTTCGGTGTCATATACCTATGCTTATTGACCGCCCCTTCCGATGCAATTAGGAAATAATCATGCTTCGCCCAAAAGTTCTTCCGCTTCCCNTTTTCGCCATTTGCCTCCTAGCCTTGACTGGCTCCTTGTCCGCACAGTTCAACGAGGATTTCTGTCAGAACTTGGAGAATTTCGGTAAATTTTACGANCGTCCGGAATCTTCCGGTCTCCAAAGCGCAAAACTCTTCCTCTCCTATCAGCATCAACTCGGTCACATCAAGGGCGAGGACAAAAACGGTCACTCNTTCGACGACGACTTCGAGGAGTTTCGCCGCTTTTGGATGGGCCTTTCCGGAACTTTCGCATCCCATTGGAAATTCAAGGTAGTCAGNCAGCTATCCAATGACCGCAANGCCTATCCGGGANATTACCGGCAGTGGGGTCATGAAACTTTCCGCGCCGCCAACCTGTCCCTTGACGCNGGCAAGGCTTTNGGNCTGAAAGGCTTGGACTCGATGGAACTGGGCTACGGGAGGAGAACCGGAAGAATGGCGGATGAATGGCAACGCTCTTCCACGGTCATCAATTGCCTCGAGCGCTCTTCCTTCGCCAACAAGCTTTGGCTCTACGACAAAGAGAAAGGAAACCCGCTNGCGGCCTGGGTGAAATGGTCNGCCGGCAGCCACACCTTNGATGCCGCGGTTTTTTCCGGCACCTACGANGACTACTTGGGTGGNTGGGAGGACAGCAAAATCTTTTACCTTTCCTGGTTGGGGAACTACTCGGACAGCAGTTCCCTCGACCTCTTGGAGTATTGGATTTCCTATTACAACCAGCAAGGCGATGCAGACGAGGATCATCTGGCCGGAGGCATGGATTGGTCTATGGCATTGGTCAACCGACTTGGACAAGGCGATTGGCTTCTNCACAGCACTCTGGCTACGGGAAACAGCGGGGTTCTGGACAAAAACGGGGGNTCCAAGGACGTTCGCCGACNGGGAGAATTTTGGGGGATCGTCCTCATGCCCATGCGTTGGTTGCAAAAAGACCGGNTCAAACTGGTCGGGCGCCTCCTTTATCAGGAATCGGACCAAACCCATGGAATCAAGCTCAACAGCCGCTACGCCCCCCTTGCCCANGCTCGAGACTCCACCTTGGAACTTGATGGAGGAAGAGGAGACCAGCATCATGCCTTTTATCTGGGGCTCAATTACTATCTTTGCGGGGAAAGAATGAAAGTNATCAGCGGAATCCAGTATGATGACTTGAAATCGGAAGGTTCGACCCAGTACGAAGGATGGAGCCTGGGNACAAGTTTCAGAATTTGGTTTTGAATCGAGAGTTGCCCGAAGGGGAAATGCTTCAGCTACTGAGCGGATGGGGCATACCCATCCCGCTCGGCGGNGATTCTTTGAACGGCAGACTTCATCAGATCCAATGATTCCTCCAAGGAACTCAGCAATTTGAACTGGGTTCGGGTGCGATCCAAATTATGACCGGGCCACCGGGTCTTGAAATAGCGATCGCCCTCCAGGTAATCGGTCAGGAATCGCAGGCCCAACTCGTAAGTGATGACCGAAGGAGCCAGTGGCAAAAATTCGATTTCCTNATCCGAAAGCATATCACCGNCCGCTTCGAGGTATCCCTGGGCAATGGCTTCGAAAACCGAAGGCAGAAAACGAACTTTNCTGAGATCCGTCTCATCCTCCAAAGACGAACAGGCCGCGGTTCGGACCAAATCTCCGAAATCGTGAAGGACACACCCGGGCATAACCGTGTCCAGATCCACGACGCACATGCCCTGCCCCGTATCCTTGTGCAAAAGTACGTTGTTCAGCTTGGTGTCGTTATGAACCACCCGGGATGGAAAATCCTTCAACCTGATTTTTTCGGCCAAGACTTCGCGTTGCTTGGCAAAGGCAACCAAATCCCCCACCTCACGGGATCGCCCGTGAGCATCCTTTTCCAAGGCGAAGAGAAAATCATCAAAGCGCTTTCGGGTGTTATGAAAATCAGGAATGGTTTCCACCAAAGCCGGACCGGGCAAATCATTCAAATTGGCCTGAAAGAGACCGAAGGCCTTGGCTGCCTCATATGCGTGGTTGTCATTTTTCGGAACCTCAAAGGAACGCCCGCCCGCAATGAATTTGGTCATACGCCAGTACGAATTGCCTTCCCTGAGAAAGGATTCACCATCCATTGTCGGAATCAGGATAAGAGTCTCAAAAGCGTGCTGCCCATCGACGGCCTTCCCCCGGAGATGAGCGGTAACGCGGGAGAAATTTTCCATCAAACCCTTTGGGTTTTCGAAAACCTCGGAATTGATTCTCTGCAGAGTGTAGCGATTGGTTTGCTTTCCGTTCCGGCAAAAAACCAAGAAGGTATCGTTCACGTTTCCATTTCCATGAGGTTCAAAGGAGGAAAACGTTCCATCAATTCTGAAACGACAGCAGATTCGTTCAATGGAATGATCGGTTGAAATCAGCAAGCATCCGAGTCTTCAAAATTTTAGTCCAAGGTCAACCTTCGAAGAGTCCCGGAATCAGTTCCTTTGCAAAGTATCCCTTTGCTTGGCCTTCTTTGCAATCCTCATGAAAACAAATTTCTTTTCCAATTCGCAGACCGCATTCATGGGCAAATTTTTTTTAGGAACGAGAAAAAGACCCCAAATCAATAATTATGATAATTCATTACTTGCATGAAATATAAACATACTTATTGACAATAAGCTAAAATTATGGATTTTAGGACGTAAGGTGATGTCAAGGATGGTGGAAGTTTTGAATGGTTTCGGTATTCCGAATCAAGGCTCCCTTGGCCCCAAAACCAAAACTAAGAGAGGAAATCATGAAAGATGTGATCTCACAAATACACGAATGGATTAAACTCGTTTCTCAGGTTGGCTTAGGATTGATCGCACTGGGTGTGATCGCGGAAATCGTCTTCGGCAGAGGAGCGATTTTTGGGGCCAGCGTCATCGGAAACCTTCAGCAAATCGTAACTGACATTGGTGGAGAGAATGGCTTCATCGGATTGGTAGCAATCCTCATCATTTTTGCGATCCTGCAGCGGAACCGCTAATTGCAAACGATTTTTTCAGTTTCTCCGGACTACTGAAACAAACAACAAAAGGAGGGAATAAAAATGGAAAACGTAGCAAAAAAACTAAAGGAAACCATAGGTGGCCTAACTGACATCCTGATCGTTGCGATTGGCTTGTTGGTTGTCGTTCAAGTCGTATTCGGAACCGAAGGCGGCATCGACATCATCGGAAACATAACCGGCGTGGTGGACTCCTTCATCGGAGCAAGCGCCAGCTTGGCGAGCTTGGTTGCTCTGCTGATCGTCATGGCAGTGCTGGGACGAAAACAGTAACCGATAGGAACCTTTACACGGAAAGGGGAGGCACTGCGCCTCCCCTTTTTTTGTCTACCAATTGAATGAAAGGCTACAGGAGTAACTCCTCCACGTAATTCCTCTGATCAAAGATCCGATTCGCTTGAACGAAGACTGAGGTCGTGGCTTGCATCCGTACTTCCAACCGGGCCAACCGGGAAGCAGCCACCGCCATATCCAGATCGGCTATCCGGGAAAGCGTCTTTTCCTTTTCCACCACCTGTTCGTCCATGCTCTCGAACTCGGAGCGAAACCGAGCCGCGCTTGCCCCCACCAGAGCCAGCTTGTCCGAAACGTCCTCTTCCGCCTCCATGATCCGACCCAATGCATCCTGCGCATTGGCCATGGTTTTCAAGTCAATCTCCGTACTGGGCAGAAAACGTTTGAAATTTACCCTTTGAAGTTCGAACTCCTGGCCATGCTCGTCATTCTGTGCCCGGAGGTTGACCGGATCACTTTCCCTTATGTATCCTCTCGGGTTGGTGCTTGTTTCATGCGGCAGATCGTTCCATAAGGCGTTGTTCGATAGAATCTGCAAAGCATCCTCATTTCCTCTAAAATCGTTGGGTTCGTTCGCGTTCCAATTTTCATAAGCCCCATTCACGACGTAACCTGCCGGGGTATGATTATCGCTCTTGCCATTCCAAAAGAGTTTACCCAAACCTCCTTCCTCCTTGGCTTCCGGACCCTCCACCCATCTCCATTCACCCTCCGTATGGGCGTCGCTTCCTCCCAACCAAAGGGCGATGTTGGTCAACTGACCTTCCAGTTGGCGATTGATCTCATCCTGCTCGTCCGCAGTTGTGACCGTGGCCATGTAGTGGTCGTATTGCGGATCGCTCTTGCTGCTTGCCGCAGCATGGGCCCGAGCGTTGGCCCAAGTTATGTTGCCCGTATCTATAACTTTGTAACGTGTGTTTCTGAACAAGTCCTGCCCATTGAACTGTTCCATATCGATCTCCAAAACCTGTTCTCGCAATTCCTGAAATTCACGGTCGTACAAATCCCGGTCGGAATCGGTTTTGGTAACGTCCTGAGCCATGGTGGCCAAGGTTGACATCCGGCGGTAAATGCCCTGAACGGTTTGCAAAGCGGCTTGCTGGGCATGGGTGTAGGACAACCCGTTTTGCAGGGTTTGGCTAACCTGTCGCATCCTTTTCAGCTCGGATTTATTTTTCATTTCCATGGACAAAGCCCCGGCATCATCGAAGGGACGCACGTGCTTCTTGCCGGATGAGAGCTTTTCCGTATATTCCAGTCTCTCTTCCTGAATGGACGACATGTCCCTGGAG
>NZLE01000018.1 GCA_002692605.1 Opitutia bacterium | reverse complement strand
CGAGAACCTTCGCACCGGTCGCGGACAAATCAGTTAATTTTTCGATCAACAAGTCACTTTTGGCTCCTTGAGATGGCAAATGTTCTCTTCCGGGTAGTAAACCCAAGTCGCAACAAGCCTGTCTGAGCCTCGTAAGAAGCGCGAAAATATGGGTGGGGGCGGCTTTCAGCGCATTCTTTAAGCTTTCACCGTGTTCGTTCATAGCGCCTTCAGTGAGCTTGCGATACTCCTTTTTTTGTTCGTCCGTAAGTTGACAGGGGAGTTCGGTCTCCAATTTCGGAGGAAGTTCCTTGGCCACCTCTTTCTTGAGCCTACGCAAGACGAAGGGAGAGACCTGCTTACGAATTCGAAGATAAGCCTTTTCGGCATCTTCCACGAGGTTTTGTTCGAATTCTTTTCTTCCTCCCAAAAGACCTGGCATAAGGAATCGGAAAATGGTCCATAGATCGATGGCCGAATTTTCAATCGGAGTTCCGGAAAGCGCGATTCTGTAGTCCGATTCGATGGAAAGGCAGGTTTGGGTTATCTTGGCTTTTGGATTTTTAATCAATTGAGCTTCGTCCAAGATTGCATAGCGAAAGGAATGATTGTCCAGCAAATGGCGATGTCTTCTAAGTTGAGTGTAACTGGCAACCCAAAGACAGGGAGATTCTTCCACGCCGAAAATCTCGTCTTTTGAAAGTATTTTTACAGCTGTTCGGGGGAACCTTTCCTTGGCCTCTCTGACCCAGACAGGTACGACGGAAGCGGGACAAATGACAAGGTCCGATGACTCCCTTTTTTTATTCGCCTCGAGCAAGGCTAAGGTTTGAACGGTTTTACCGAGCCCCATTTCATCCGCAAGGAGTCCGTGACAGCCAAGCCCATGGAGAGCATGCAAATGAGCAACCCCCTTTTTTTGATAGGGTCTGAGAAAAGAAAATTTCTTCGCAACGCCATTGGTATCGAGTTGACGAATGGAAGATTCCCAACTTGCAAGTTTTCCATCCGACCGAGTGCGAAGGTATTTTCGGGCAAAGAGTGAGAAAAGCATGTACCGAGGCCAGTTCGTACGTTTCACGTCTCCTCGGTTTCTTTGCCACCATTCGAAGTCATCCACTTGTTTTTGATCCAATCGAACCAAGCCGTGTCCTCTTATGAAAGTGGCTCCATGGCGAGCTTTGCTAATTTTACGACTATGCTCCCTGCCAAGTCGATGAGAACCAAGTTGAAAGTTTTCCCGCAAGGACATGGATGAGTCATCTCTACTCCTCGCTTCAATTTCCCATTGAAGCGTTCTTTGACCATGTTTCAAGAGATGGGCATCCCCATTGTAACGGACGAAAAATGAACTTTCCCATTTCGGTAAGGATTCCTGTGAAAGATTGGCCACTTTGTCCCAATCCGTGAGTTTGAACGATCCCTTTGACTTTTCGAAAACGAATCCGAGTTCGCTCGCTTCGGCGACAAATCGCATCAGCGAAGGTCGATCGGCATTCTCGGTTTCCACTTTTGCCCCATAAGCGGGGATTTCTCCTCCGGCTGCGGATTGCCAGCACGGAGTAGCGGTTAGCCCTTGGTTCGGAGAGACCTCAATGGAGATTACCAATTTTAACTCGGACGAATCATTTTCGGTTTCTTCGGTCTCAGTTTCTTCGGTCTCGGTTTCCTCTTCTTCTTCCTCAAGTGACGTTCCCAATAAGGGATCTTCCTCATGGATTTCAGCGATTAACTCCTCGATTTCATATAAGCCGGCAGTGGCAAGGACCGTGCCGAAATCCTCATCTTCAAGTGAAGTTCGAATTAGTGGGGCGTTTTCCTTCCATTCCAAGACGGAGTAGGATTCCTCACGGTTGACTTTTTTCACCATGATCGCCTGATCATTTTGTAAGTCAATTGCAGTGAGTTGACCTTCTCGGTAGTATTGACGGGCTTGGATCAGCAAATCCTCACGAATGTTCTTTTCCCAATCGCATGAGGACAATTTGAGTAACCAAGCTTCCACGGCTTCTCGTGTGAAAGTGCGGGAAGGTCCGTTGGATATCATATGGGCCAAGAGGTTAGTTCGATACTTCCAAGGTTATCTTTTCCCATTTGCATGGTGCAAGTGGAAAGCGTTGAATTAAGTTGAAAGTTATCAACGTCGATCCCGCGAAAGGATCGAAAACTTAAGAGCCGCTTAAAGCCCAGGAGTATACTTCCCGGTATTCTTCGGCAGCGCATTCCCAAGAGCAAGGGAAGTTCAGCGCATTTTTTTGAACTTCAGCGTACAACTTCCGATTGTGGAACAGATGAATGGCTTTGTTAATAACTTCAAGCAAGGCTTCCGGTTCGGATCTTTCGAAAAGAAATCCGTTTGCTGAATTTTGAGATTTGCCAACGGGTTGGACGGTATCGGCCAATCCGCCGGTCTTTCGGCATATGGGAACGGAACCATACCTCATGGCGTATTGTTGAGCTAACCCGCAAGGCTCGAATCTACTTGGCATAATAAAAAAATCAGTTCCTGCAAAAATTCTCCTAGCCAATGCATCGTCGAAACCAATGAATGCGGCCAAGCGATCCGGAAATTCTTTGGCAATGTTAAGAAAGGCGTTTTCTTCGGTTTTTGAGCCACTCCCTAAGATTACGAATTGAGCTTTGGTTTCGTTGAGTAAAGCCGAAAGGATTTCCAAAAGCAAATCCAGACCCTTTTGTTTGTATAATCTTGAAACCACTCCAAACAAAGGGACTTCCGATTGAATGGGAAGATTCATTTCCCGAAGAAGATCAATTTTACATGCTTTTTTACCAGCGGAAGGATCTTGCGGGTCAATGGGGCTCGCCAAGGAATTGTCAAACTGCGGATTCCAACTGTCCTGATCAATCCCATTTAGAATTCCAACCAAATCAGCGCCTCTGTATTTCAGGGACTCTTCAAGCCCATGGCCGAATTCCTCCGTTCTGATTTCTTGGGCGTACGTAGGGCTGACCGTAGTGATCTTATCCGCATGCTGAATTCCTGACTTCAGCAGGTTCATCTCACCGAAACGATCGAAACTCGAGCCCCAATAGTCCGGTGGCAAACCGGAACCGACAAAATCCTCATAGGTTCCCTTTCCTTGGTGCTCGAGGTTGTGAATCGTAAGGACGGAGGCTTGCTTTCCTTTCCCGGTATCCCTTGCATTCAAAAATGCGCAAACGGGAGCAGCCATCCAATCATGGGCATGGAAGACGTCAGGCCTCCATCCGGTGATTGATTCGATGAACATTGCGCTTTCGCAGAGTCCGAAAACCCTGGATGGGTTGTCCCTGTAGTCACCTTGGTTGTCCGCATAGATACCCGGGCGGTCATACAGGAAATCATTCTCCAAAAAGTAGACGGGCACCTCACTTTCGGGCAATCTGGTCTCTGCTAATTTTGCGTGAAGCAGTCTTTTCCTTCCGCCAATTTGGAAAGTATCCTCAAAGTAAGTGACGTCTCGAGTTTTGCAGCAACGGTGAAGCGGACAAAGAATCCTTACGTCGAGATTTAGGTTTTTGAGTGCAATCGGCAGACTGCCAACCACGTCCCCCAGTCCGCCCGTGCGAACGAGTGGGCTTACTTCCGGGCTTACGAATAGGATGTTCATTTCAGTTTTGGGCAAGAAACCTAAATTGCCTTAGATTGCATAATAGCAAGAATTGGTAAATGGAAATAAACTTTTGAAATGGATTCCTTGCTTGCGAACAAACGGGGTTCGGATTAACAAAATCATTGAGTTCATCCTAACCTTTGAACACTTCCAAAATCATCCATAAATGGCGGAAAAGAATATAGAATTCGAATCGGAGAGGCATCTTCATAAATTGTATCTGGAATCTCCCGGCAATTTACTTTTGGCAGAAAAAAAACTGGGAGTTCGTATTTTGGCGCGTGGTAATTCTTTGAAGATTTCGGGAGATGGAGAAAATTTGTCTGTCGCTGAGGACTTTTTTGATCTTCTAGTTCTTGGTCGAGATCAGGGATTCTTGGGTGGCAACTCGGATTTCGTCCGTTTTTTAGATAAGGTTTCCAAAGGAAAGAAGCATGAATTGAGGAATCTATTGGAGAATCCGCTCATTCTTAAAATCCGGAAAAGCTCGGTCGTTCCCAGGAATTTGGGCCAACGCCGATTTTTGGATTTGATCCTTGGTAATGATCTAGTCTTTGGAATCGGACCTGCTGGAACGGGCAAGACCTTCTTGGCAATGATAGCCGCTCTTCACGCTTTGTTGGAGGGCGAAGTTCAAAAAATCGTTCTTGCCCGTCCAGCCGTGGAAGCGGGAGAGGCTTTGGGCTTTCTGCCCGGCGATTTGGAAGAGAAACTCTTACCATACCTGCGACCACTGTATGATGCAATGGATGAAGTCCTCGGTCCAGTGGAAGCCCGTAAACTTGTTGAAACGGGAGTGGTCGAGATTGCCCCTCTCGCTTACATGCGAGGAAGAACCCTCGGCAAATGCTTTGCCTTGTTGGACGAAGCCCAGAACACGACGCGATCTCAAATGATGATGTTTCTCACTCGTTTGGGTGAGGGGAGTAAAATGGTGGTTACGGGAGACGTCACGCAAGTGGATCTTCCGCCGAAGCAAAGTTCCGGTTTGGTTGAAGCAAAAAAAATATTGTCCTCCGTACATGGAATTCATTTTCATGAATTTGATCATGATGACGTGGTTCGACATCCACTCGTAAGCGCGATCATTTCAGCTTATGAGCAGCCCAATAGCTAGTTCTTGACCCAAAGGCCCTAAATTTGAGATAATTGTTCTCTTCATGGTTTCAGAAGAAAGCAGAAATACGCGTCGCAAGAATGGTCGTTCACGCATGCGTCGCCGATTGGATGAGGATGCAACGGAGATGGATGATTCTCAACTCTCTCGTTGGGGCAGACTTTGGGAAAAAGGAGCCAAGCAGGCTATTCTTACCATTCTGTTTGCAGTTTCGGTCGTATTCATATGCTTCGTCGGACAAGATCCTCCGGGGCTGAGAACTTTGGGAGAGGTTGCTCCTGAAAACATTTACTCGGATCGAACCTTCAATTACTTGAGTGACGTACGAAGAAGGGAAGCCGAAGAGTGGATTCGAAGTAGTACACCGAGAGAATTTTCCCGCAACTTCTCGGGAGAGGAAGGTTTTTCAAAGGCACTGATCAGGTTGGAAGAAGGCTTGTTGGCTATTGAATCGATGCAAGATTCGTCCGCAGAAGCCGCCCGTCTTTCCTTGATTGAGGAATTGGATAAGAACTTCCAGCTACCCTTGTCGGCAGACGACTTGAAGAACTTCGCCCATTGGCGTGATTTCCCTGAAGGAGAAAACTTGTTCTCCGAAATCAGTCGGATTCTTGGTCATTTGCATTTGGTGGGAGTGGTAAAGTTTCCTTCCACGGATCAGAAATTCATCGCCGAATCGAATGCCACGGGCCAAATTGATAATTTGATGGTCCGCTTGACCGGTCGTTTGATCGTCCTGAGCGGTTTGGAGGATGGATTTCGTTTTTTTATCAATCCCGAGGAGCTAGAGGAACAATATTCCGCTTTGGCCAACCATCTNNCCGACCTGCGAAATCACCTTGAAGAAGGTGGCGCTTTTGCCGAAGAAGGCCTTTTGCTNAAGGATCTGATTGAATCTGCCGATGCCAACGCATCCTTTTCGGCTCAGGAGTTTCGTAATGACCTCGCTTCCAATTTTGCCGATTTGGCGAAATTGGGTTTGCATTTGCGTACCATTGACCGAGTTGCCACCACTGCAGCCCAAGAGCGCGCAATTGGGGAAATGGATCAGCCGATCGTTTCGGTTCAGGAAGGAGATTTGATTCTCAAGAAAGGGATTAGGGTAACGGAGGCGGACCTAGAAAAGTACAGCAAATACCTAAATCTAACCACGGAAGACAGAAACCTATTNCCCAAAAGAATATTCGTTACCTTTGGGACTTTTGTCTTTGCGTTCGTGTATATCAGTTTGATTCTTCCTAACTTTTGGAGAGACACTGCTCGTTCCAGCATCGTCGCGGTCGTAATTTTGGTGAATTTGTCGATTTCTCGATTTGTTCTCGAACTAGGTGGAACTGAATTGTTCGGNGGAAATGCCTTACTCGTTGGTTTGTTACCTTATCTGTTACCAGTTTCCTTCGCCTCCATGGTCGTCATGATCACCGTTGGTCCGCGTATGGCCACGCTTACGGCCCTTATGACGAGTATCTTCCACTCCACTATGCAAAATGCNGGAATCGAATCTCTTTCNGTCGCCTTGAGTTCGGCTCTGGTGGGAGCATTTTTCTGTCGTGAGGTGCGACTGCGTGGCAGTGCCCTGAAGGCNGGAGCTTTTGCGGGTTTGACGGGAGCCATTATGGCTTTGGGCATAGGAGTCGCATCGGGAAGTGGAGGGGTGGCTTCGGCGAATCACGCGNTGGCTTCTCTCATGATCGGAGTTTTTACAGGAGCACTGGTCCTTGGAGCCATGCCTTTGATTGAGAATGGTTTCAAGGTTGCCACGGATGCGACTTTGTTCGAATTGACCGATTTCAATCATCCTTTGCTCAGGCAAATGCAGGTCGACGCTCCCGGCACTTATCATCATAGTCTGATGGTNGCGAACTTGTCTGAGAACGCCGCAGTTGCGGTGGGAGCCAACCCCATCATGTGCAGAGCTTGTTCCCTGTTCCACGACATCGGCAAAATGGCCCAACCGAACTATTTCACCGAGAACCAAGGCGAATTCGGGAATCCTCACAACCGGAGGGATCCGGCCATGAGCGCGCTCATCATCAAAAGTCACGTCAAGGAAGGGATAGAGATGGCTCGCGAACAACGATTGCCGAAAGTGATCCGGGACGTGATTCGGCAGCACCATGGAACCACGCTGGTCAAATATTTTTATCATGAAGCCAAAAAAAGGAGCAGGCAGGAGACCCTTCCTTATGGGGAGAGCGAAGACAAGGGTCCCGACGAATCCACCTATCGATACGATGGTCCCAAGCCGCGCTTCAAGGAAAGCGCAATTATTTTCTTTGCCGATTCCGTCGAGGCTGCCGCTCGAAGTTTGCCTAAAGTCACTCAACACAGTGTCGAGGAATTGCTGGAGGGGATTTTTCAGGACCGGCTTGAGGATGGTCAACTCGACGAATGCCCATTGACGCTTGAGGAAGTCTCGAAAATCAAGAAAAGCTTCATCAAAACGACTCTCAATATGCTGCATACTCGAATTGAATATCCGGATGACGAGAAGAAAGCCAAGGGAGTGGGCGATTCCCATTCACCGTTCAAAAGCTAATTGACCCTTGAGCTAAGATGGTTTCGACACTAACGATCGAAGTCTCCAACCATTACCCTCGGTTGGAATTTGAGGAAAAGAGGCTGAAGGATTTTTTTGAAGTGATTTTCTCTTTGCACAGACATAATTCTTCCGGAGTTTTGTCGGTTGTTTTTTTGGAGAGGGAGCATCATTCTCAAATTCACGGCGAATTTCTAAAGGATTTTCGCCCTACGGACGTCATCACTTTCCCCGCGGACGAAACCAATGANATGGCGGGAGAGATTTGCGTGTCCGTGGACCAGGCAATCGAAGAGTCAAATCGGCTAAAGGTTTCCTTGCAAGAGGAGTTGAGCCTTTATTTGATCCACGGATGGCTCCATTTGCTTGGCTTTGATGACATTGAGGAAGAGGACAGAAAAATCATGAGAAGAGAAGAATCACGGGTAATGGACTTGATTGGGCAATCAAAGGCATGGCCCGATTTTCTTCTCGCTAGCGATCCTTCCTCAGAATAGCCAAGAGANCGTGCCAAGCTCCAAATCAACTAGTTTTACCCGTAAGTTCCGTAACGCCTTTCTTACTGGCTTGCTTATTTTCCTTCCTCTTGGGACTACGATTTTCGTTCTGAACTTTCTCTTGGATCTCTTCAAGGCTCCAGCTACGCGTTTGGCCTTCGAATTAGGTTTGCGGGAGGACCGATTGTTTTTCGGTGTGGAAACGCTTTTGGCCGTGGTTGGTTTATTCGTTGGAATTCTTTCTTTGACAGTCCTTGGTTTCCTTTCGAATTACGTTTTGGGTAAATTCTTCATTTCAAGCGCCGAAAAGATTCTTGGTACAGTTCCTTTCCTGAGTACCGTGTACAAGTCCGTAAAGCAAATCGTAGAAACCTTCGGGAAGGAGAATAGAGCTGTCTTTAAGGAGGTTGTGCTGATTGAATACCCCCGTCCGGACTGTTACGTTCTCGGTTTTGTTACGAATGACGCATCGGGAGAAACCGAAGCCATGATCGGCAGGAAGCTCACAAACGTTTTTGTTCCCACCACGCCCAATCCAACCAGTGGTTTTTTGCTTTTGCTTCCTCGTGAAGACATCTATCGACTCGATATGTCCGTGGGAGATGGGATGAAGATGTTGATTTCCGGCGGGGCGGTTATTCCGCCCAAGTCGGCAAAGCGAAGACGCCGCCGGCGAAGAGGGCAAAAGAAAAACGTTGTCAAGAAAGCTACGTCTCCGTCAAAGGATCCAGCCGGAGAAAGTTCCGGGGCTCGTCCATCCGACGAGGATAGGACGAATTGAATCTTCGGTTTTCAATGGCTTTCCCTGCCCAAGAAATCACGGGAACAATCCTTTATCGAATCGAAACGGGGGAGCACCATTTAAGGTTTATGGTTTTTTCTGCGGCAGGTGGTTTGCAACCCGTTCTTATGCGAAAGGTGCGCAAGCGCAGGGCGGCTCCGCTTCCCGATCTTTTTGATGAGGTCGAGTTTGCCTTGCAGGTCGGAAATACAAATGGGATCCCTTTTGTCAGGGAGCATCGCGTTTTGCGTAAGCGCACTCAACTTTCCTCAAAGCACGAACGCTTTGTCGCAGCCTCAGGAATTGCCAAATTTTATCTTGATAACGGTTCCCATCTTTTGGAGCCTGAGAAATTCGCTCATCTTCTGGTATCCTCTCTGGATGCATTGAAAGAAGGTGGGAATTGCCTGGTGGTGCGGTTTAAGATGCTTTACGTTTTCGCTAGGGAAGAAGGCTATCCGGTCAAGCAATCCTGGCTTGAGGGAATGGACAAAAACGAGTCGGACTTTGCCCACGGCGTTCTTTTCCGAAAGATTTCGGATCAATCCCCCGAGGAGGAGAGGGTAAGAGCATCAGTGGTTTCCCTTGAGAATTGGTTGGAGTCGGAGACGGTTCTTCTTTGCGGATCATCCTGAGGGTTCCTCTCAACCCTTGCCAAAACTCAATAACTCTTCTATTGAGAAAGAGAGAGGCAGGATATGGGTGTGTTCAATCAAGATTTGAAAATTAATACTAAGGGGAAGGGTACCTATGAAATTACCCATTCGCTTGAGAAAGCTTTGCTTGAGTCAGGTTTGAACGATGGATTGGCAACGGTTTTCGTAAGGCATACCAGTTGCAGTCTTGTTCTTATGGAGAATGCCGATCCTTCGGCACGGGTCGACCTGGAGAGGTTTATGGACGATTTGGTTCCCGAAGACTATCCCCATTTCATTCATACCATGGAAGGTCCCGATGATATGCCCTCGCACATCAAAATGGCTCTTACCCGAACGAGTGAAAACATACCTTTCACCAATGCCAGACTCCATTTGGGCACTTGGCAGGGACTCTTCCTATGGGAACACCGTACTTCCGCCCATACTCGAAAGTTAACCTTTTCTTTTCAAGGCGTATGAAGAAATTGATTCCCTTACTCTTCCTGTCCTGCTCCTTGGCTTTTCTTTCGCAGTCATGCCAACCCAGCGCTAAGCTAATTGATGAGGAGGAGGATCCGGCATTCGGCAAAGGACGCTCTTTGCTCAAAGTGGGTAAGGAAGACGAGGCTTTGGACCAATTCTTGTCCATAACCCGTAGAATTGTTCAATGCCCGAAATCTCATCTTGAATGCGGTCGATTATTACTGACGTTGGAGGCCCGCAAAGACCCTATTGCGGCAATCTATCACTTCAGAAGATTTCTTTTGCTATCTCCCGATTCTCGGGAATCTTCCAAAGTTCGGCAACTCATAGTCAGCGCGGAGCGAGAGATCATTCGAAAACTTCCCGGAGAACCCTACGGCGGGTATCTGGATGCGCTTGCGTTGAAGGAGGAAAACGAAAAGCTTCGTCGCCAAGTGGCTGATCTGAAGGCCCGGCTAGGCGTGCCTTTGAATGCTCAGGATACATCTGAAACGCCTTCTGTTCCCATTCCAGCAACACCCGTTCTGGCCGCACCCATTTCCGCAAGTCCGGAGCCCGAGCCGGTTCAACCGAGTCTGCGCACCTACGAGGTGCGAGCTGGAGATAGCCTCTATGGAATTAGCAGGAAAATCTACGGAGACTCCTCCCACATCGAGCGAATTTTTCAAGCCAACCGCGACGTCATGAGCAGTAAAAACAGCCTTCGGGTAGGGCAGACTCTTCGCATTCCCCCAATTCCTCGCAATCCCTAGGTTTTTTTGATGGCGTATTTCGATAACAACGCCACCACTCCTCTGGCTGGGACTGTTTTTGAGGCGTTTCAAACAGCGCTTGAAAAGGGCTGGGCAAATCCATCTTCCCCCTATCGGCAAGCTGCTCGGGTCCGTGCGGAAATAAGCCGTGCTCGGGATCAGTTGGCGGCGGCGTTTGGGGTGAATGCGTCCCATCTTACCTTCGTTTCCGGGGCTACGGAGTCAAATAATGCGGTCTTTTCCTATTTTGCCCATAAATCTTCGAACGATTCCAGGGTATTGATTTCTTCGATCGAGCATCCGAGCGTAAGCGCTCCGGCAAAGTGGTACTTCCCCGACCGAGTGGATTTGCTGGAAACCGATGGTAAGGGGATCGTTTCCTTGGAAGCGTTGGAGTCATTCCTTCAGTCCGAAAACAAAACGATTCTTGTTTCGATTATGGCGGCAAGCAATGAAACTGGTGTTCTGCAGCCTTGGCAGGAAGCGGCGAAATTGTGCAGAGCCCATGGAGTTCATTTTCATTGTGATTCCTCGCAATGGATAGGAAAACTTCCTCATGATGACTTTTCGCTATGCTCGAGTTTCGTTTGCAGTGGGCACAAATTCGGAGCCCCAAAAGGGATTGGCTTGTTGGTTGGAGAGGATGCCATGCCTTTTTTTCACGGAGGCGGACAGGAAGAGGGAAGAAGGGGGGGGACCGAAAGTTATCCCTCTATAGAAGCCATGGGTTGCGCAATGAAAGGAGTCGAAGGGACACTTGCCCAACTACCCCAAAGAGCCCATTGGAGAGATTCTTTTGAGACCGCTTTGAAATCAGTCCTTCCTCAAGTAAGAATTTTGGGCTGTGAATCTCCAAGGCTTTGGAACACTTCTTGTTTCATCGCTCCTCAATTTGAAAACCTCCGCTGGGTTGGAAAGCTTGATAAGCTCGGTTTTGAGATTTCAACCGGATCGGCATGCTCAACTGCCAAAGATGAGCTAACACCTTCCGCCTCTGCCTTTTCGCTCACAAGTGAGGAAACCCGCCGAATTCTGCGAGTCAGTTCATACTTCGAACAAGACCAAAAGGATTGGCAGTCCTTGGCGGATGCCTTTCAATCGGCATTTGACGAATTGAGTGAGGAAGCGTCGGCATCTCCTGTAATTTCTCTCTGATCTCGTGCGTTTGCTTGGCCTCAACCTTGAGAATTTCCGTAACCTGAAGACGGCCAATCTGTCTTTTTCCGGTGATCGTATCTTCTTCATCGGACCCAACGGCCAAGGAAAGACAAATTTACTTGAGGCCATTGGTTTGTCCTCAAATTTGCGTTCCTTCAGGAAAAGTGGAATGGATGGATTGGTTCGAGAAAACGCGGAGCGTAGCCAATTGTTCTTTCGTTTTTGCGAAGATGACGGAGAGGAGCATGAGGTGCTTTTGAGTTTCCGTTCGAAAGCGGAGAAAGTTTTGCAAGTGGATGGTGAGAAAATCAAGCGCTTCGGAGATTATTTGGGGAAATTCCCCGCCGTCACCTTATCTTCGAGAGATTTTCGATTGATTCGGGAGGGACCATCCGATCGAAGAAAATGGCTTGATCTTCTCCTTTCTTCCTCAAGCCGCCAATATTTCGAGAATCTTCAAACTTTTCATAGAGCCTTACGAGGAAGAAATGCATTATTGAAAAAAGGAAGTGGAGAATCGGAACTTTTGGCGTTTGAGCATATCTTATCCGAGGCAACGGTCCCGCTCCAAGCCGCCCGCAAGAACAGCATTCCCATGCTTGCCGATTCGCTTGAGAAACACTATTCTTTTCTTTGTGGCGGAACCGAGAAAGCAAGCCTTCGCTACCATCCTGACTGGCCTGAAATGACCTCCGAAGAAATCCTCGATCGCCTGGCGGAGGATCGCGAACGGGACCGGATCATGGGAATGACGAGACGGGGACCTCATCGAGATGACTTCGTGTTTCTTCTCGAAGATCGCGATGCGCGGAATTACTCTTCCGAAGGGCAGCAGCGAGGATTGGTCTTGGCCATCCGCTTGGCGGAGTATTTTTATCTGAAGGATAGCCTCCGGCGTATCCCACTCTTGCTGGCCGATGACGTTTTGGGAGAGCTGGACCAGGAGAGAAAAGCCAATTTTCGCAAGCTGCTTCCGCCCCAAGCTCAGGTCTTTGCAACCGGCACCGAATTTCCCTCGAAGGATGAGGTGGATATGTGGGAAACCTTTCGAGTTTCAGACGGAACTTTCACCAAAGCCGAAGGCACCCGAAACGGATGAGCATATTTCTTTCGAACAGTAGGGTTCTTATTTCTCAGTAGTATTGCAAATGGAAGTCCTAACTCCAATCCACTGGTGCCTCCTAGGTCTTGGTTCTTTTATCATGGGAATGAGCAAAGGTGGAATTCCCGGCGCCGGCAACCTCACCGTTGCGATTTTTGCTTTGGTTTTGGAAGATGCTCTCGGTCCAGTGGGCGTGCCTTTGTCCGTTGGCTTGCTTCTTCCAGTACTTATTTCCGCCGATTTAACCGCAACGATCGTTTATCGCAGGCATGCCGACTGGAACTATATCGTTCGTTTGCTCCCTTTCTTTCTTGTTGGAACCGCTTTGGGGTGGTGGGTTTTCGACTATTTTCAAGGTGGTGAAGAGCGCGTTCATTTGTTGAAGGTTTTGATTGGAGTCATCTTGCTCAGCATGACGGCGCTCCATTTTTTTCTAAAGTTTAGAAGAAAAAAACAACCGGGCCGTACGGCATTGGGGGAGGGTGGTGATGGGGTGCCCAAGGGGTCGATCGGCTTAGGCGTTTTGTTTGGCTCACTGGGAGGAGTTGCCACGATGCTGGCCAACGCGGCAGGTCCGATCGCTCAACTCTATCTGTTGGTGATGGGTTTGCCGAAGTACTCGTTTATCGGCACCTCGGCTTGGCTTTTTCTGATCGTTAATCTTTGTAAAGTACCGTTTATGATTGATTTGAAGATTATCACGTTCGATTCCATGACCGTAAGCGCATGGATGTTCATACCGGCTGTATTGGGTGCTTCGACCGCTCCATTTTTAGTCAAGTATTTGAATCAAACTCTTTTCGAAAGATTGATTTGGATCTTTATCGTTCTCGCAGGCTTGCGAATGATTTACTAACCTTTTCTCCGATTCATGAGTAGCAGTCGTTCCAGAAAATTATGGGCCAAGCATTTGAGCGGACAAGGAAAGAAGAGTCCCGAATCAAATCCTAAGACTCTCTTGCGTAAGACACCTTATGAGGGTCGCATACTTGGAATCGATCCGAGCTTGAGAGGCACGGGTCTGGCTATTCTCGAATGCCATGGCTCGAGCCAAAGGCTTTTGCATTCGGAAACCCTTAAACTTTCGACCAAAATTTCATCGATCGATTGTTTGGGCCAGATTCACCAGGGTGTTGCTCAGCTCATTGAATTATGGAAACCGAGACACGTCTCATGCGAAGAAACGATCTACGTACAAAACTTCAAGACTGCTCAGATCATGGGCTCCGCTCGCGGAGCGGCTCTTTCCGCCGCTGCGATCCGAGCTACGCCTGTCTTTGAATATGCTCCCTTGCGGGTCAAGCAAGCCGTCGTTGGGTTTGGTCGGGCAAGCAAGGAACAGATGTCACTGACCTTGGCTCAGATGCTTGGCTTGCCGGTCGCATTACCCTACGATCAAGCGGACGCCTTGGGTTTGGCCTTGTGTCACGCGCTCACTTGGATGCCGGATTGATAGTTTGTTTAAGCCAAAACCTAGTTGCGATCGAATAACGCAGACGGGAGTAGAGGGCGAACTCGATCGGAGCATCCGAATACGGTGACTCCGACGGAAATCCTGTTCATGATCTCACCTAACATTTTCCCCCGGTTCAATCCAAAGTCCGCTCGGTTGAAGGATAAGATTCCCTCAATGACCAAGACGTCTCCATGTTTGCCATCGAATTTTCTTCTGCCTTGTCTTAGATAGCGAATGTTTACCGGAAAGGAGATTTCGGCAACCTGGCCCTTAAGGGAAAGCGAGCCGTGTGCATCCGCCTGTAATACCTTCCCTGTCCAATTCGTATTCTTGAGACCGTTCATCCGAAAGGCGACTTTAGGGAACCGAGCGGAATCCAACCAATCCGTTTTATGGGCATCTTGGTTGATCTTGCCGTAGGCAAAACGAAGACTGCGAGCATCCATCAGGGCTTCCCCTTTGGATAAGCTGGGGGATTCGACGGAAAAATCAAAGCTTCCATAAATTTTCGAGAAGGAACCTTTCAAGGATCCACCGCCAAAGCCCGTGGACAGGATCACTTCCACACGACTTCGTTCACCCAGGGGAGTGAGTTCGAATTGCATGCAAAAAGCGGAGCTTGAAAAACTCATTCCCCAAAAGAACCATGTGATTTTACGATTCATAAAATTACATTTGAGAGTAATCATAGATAGAAGAATCACCTCGCTGTCGAGTACCGTTCAATCGCAACCTTCTCATAAGGTTTGATTTGCATTTGATTTCGATCCTTTGTTTGTAATATCTTGCCTGAAAATGAGAATCAATTATCAATAAGGGGATGATTAATTCTTATTTTAACTCCTTTGGAATTAAATGTATTCTGTCCACAATCACATCGATTGTGGCAACAGCGAAACCTGAAGATTTGGAACCCATGGTGATCGTCGAAACCAGGACGGATCAACCGCTCAGTGAGGCTTCCCCTTGGGTTACGAGAATATCTGGCGAGGATCTTGATCGTAGGCAGATTTATAATTTGGCAGATGCATTACGTTCGGTTCCGGGCATGGCGATCATGAGAACAGGACAAGCTGGGGCTCAAACCTCACTTTTTAGTCGCGGTTCTCAGAGTGATCACGTCAGTTTTCTCTATGCGGGAAGAAAATTAAACGGTGGCTTTTCAGGCACTTACAACCTCGGGCAAATTGCTCTCAACGGAATTAGAAGTGTAGAGGTTTTGCGTGGTTCCTCCTCCGTACAGTATGGAGCAGAAGGGATCGGAGGTGCTGTTATGATCCGTAGTCAAACCATGCAAAATAGGATGAACTGGGTGATGGAAGTAGGATCCAACCATTCTTTTTTCAATCGGATAAATTCTGGATTCGATGATTCTGGGTGGGAGGGTAGTATCGGTGCTTCCTTGTACGCAACTGACAATGAACAACCGTATTCTCAGTTTGACAGTCAATCTGGTTCTTTTCATTTATCCCGCCAAGTTTCGGAAAACCTAAAATTTGATTTTCTAAGTTTGGGATCTAAGAGTAATGTAAATTATCCGGGGAATGTTAAAAGCTTCTCCTACCCGATTGAAGGACAGTTTCAAGAAATTGAAGAAATCCTCTTATCTCCTGGGGTTCAAATCAAAATAGAGGATTGGAAAGTAAAAGCCTTTTATTGTTTTTCAGCAGACAATCTCATAGGCAAAGACAGCTTCTCAGATACGACCTACGATGCCGACACCAATGCCTTGGATTTTCAAGTTAATGGAGCGGTAACGGATGGTGTGGAAATAGTTTTGGGAGGAAGCTATGAGGAAGAATCCTTTTATAAAAAAGAAAATTCAACAAATATTGTCGATATCAATAAAAAGGCTGATTCAGAAAGCATTTTTGCCCTTTCGACATTTTCTTATGGCGAAGATTTCTCTCTCGTTTTGGGCGCCCGTCATGATAATTTTTCCGATTACGGATCTGCTTCCACTTGGTCGGCTTTGTTGGAGAAAGATTTATACGAAGATATTGCCTTTGTAACAAGGTATTCAACAAGTTTCTCTCCTCCGCAGGCAAATGATCTCTACGGCGTATGGGGTAATCCTGATTTAAAACCGGAGAAAGCCGATTCATGGGAAGTGGGGCTAATTGCCAGTCCAAATGAGATAATGAATTTACGTTTAACCTACTTTGATACCACTTTTGAAGATCTTATAGACTGGAGCGGGTTCACAACTGCCAATGTGGGGACCGCTAGATCGAAAGGGCTAGAAACTTCCTTGGATTTAAATCAAGAAGGCTACTCATCACGACTTTCATTCTCATATCTGGAAGCGGAGAATTCCAGCACGAGCGAGAGGTTATTGCGTCGGCCAAGAATCATGGGTAACCTCGTGGTTCAGCATGCAAATAATGATCGCACTTTAGGCATCGGGCTCAAATTGATAAACGATGTGATGGATATTGATGGGGCCACTTTTTCTACGATTACGGGAGATGATTATGCGATTATGAGATTATTTGGAGATTATCAAATTACTGAAACAATAAAACTAGTTGGAAGAATAGAAAATCTGATGGATGAAAACTATGAGGAAGTGGATGGATACCCCGCACTTGGAAGAGCTGTCCATGCTGGATTGAGATTTAGTTTTTAGAACTATATCACCCGCACTCCGGGCAGGTTCCGTAAAGCATAATCTCGAAGCCTTGGACTTGGAACCCATTGGGCGCTTCGGCTGGCGGGTCGTCCTAGGTGGTGTCTTCCAACGCGAATAATTTTTCACAGGAACGACAGGCAAAGTGGACCTTATCCTCGCCATCCGCCCATTCGTAGCGTGGAGGTTGTCCAGGGTAGTCCACGCCAACCACTTGGTGGCTTTGGGTCAGCGATTTGAGGTGACGGTATGTGGTCGCAATACCCAATTGAGGAATCCGGTCTGACGCCCGTTTATGCACTTCACGAGGCGTAAGGGGGCGACCCGCGTTACGGATGACCTCAAGAACGACTTGACCCTGCTTGGTGTTTCGCTTCATTCCTTTTTTGGAATTGTTGGCAGATTGCCTGATTCAAGGCATGCGAGGGTACGTCTCTTCAAATCCTTCACTTCCCTTTTGATTTCGGAATAAACTTTTTTTTCCATTCGGTCTATGAAAAGAATCCCATTCAAATGGTCCACCTCATGTTGAATGCAACGGGCAAGCAAACCGTCGCATTCAAGCTCATGCTTCACTCCGTCCAAATCTTGGTAAGTGACGCGAATGCATTCGGGGCGAGCTACGTCTCCTCGGATTTCCGGAAATGACAAGCAACCTTCCTCGTAGAAAAACTCATCGGATGGAAGCAATTCGACAACTGGATTCGCCAAGGCCATTGGCATCAGAATGGAAGAGGCCAAACGCTTGCCGTCAAGTATGCAGTTTATGGGATAATCCGGATGTTCGGGAACGTCGACCACGCAAAAGCGAATTGCCTGACCGATCTGTTGAGCCGCCAATCCGATGCCTTCCGCCTCATCCATTGCTTCCAGCATCTCATTGGCAAGAGAGGAAAGGGTTTTGTCGAAGGAAACGATCTCTTTTCCCTTTTGGAGGAGTATGGCTTCGCCGTATTGGGTGATTCGCAAGGACATGGTCTTTGAGCCTTTTCGGTCTATCTGCCTCGGTCGCGTTGTGTGGGTGGTGAGTAAGTGAATAATTATCGTTTGCCTATGAGCGAAATCTCATCAATAACAAAACCATCATTCTGCAGCAGATGGAATCATTAAACAAGAGAAAGTTGGGAAGTGCGATTTTTTTACCGATTTCTCTTGTTTTGGGTGTGTTGGGCTTTGGCTTTCCGGTGTATTTTTCGACCGTTTCTGAAACCGCGCTGAGAGATGTGGGAGAGGGAACCAAATCTGTAGAGGAGGAAATCGTCCGTCAGTTCAGACAAAATAATTTGGGTCCCGCGGATATGCTTTTGCCTTTGGCTTCCATTGGTAAAAGAGAAGAATTTTCCAAAGTCATCCGATCAAAAAAGCAGGAGCATCCCGAATTGGCGATTTCCGGAGGAGGCAGCATTTTCGACATGCTCACTTTCAGCGAGTATTTCGGGGGGTTGGATAGGTTCAATTTGAATCGCGGAAGATTTGAGGCATTTTTTGTTTATAACCGAGCCACCACCCGAGGGGATTTGAGGCAACGATTGCAGGAAAACAGTTCAAACGACAACGTATTGGCAGTTTTGAACGCAATTCCCACCGAAGGGCGACCAGGCAACTTTTGGGCTCGGTTGTTGTCCGAACCCAAGATAAGCGCTTTTCCCGGTGTCAAGGTTGCGAAACTCGAAAAATTTCCCTTTTTTCCAAACCGTTCCGTACTTCTCTCTGTGGGGATCAAGTCCTCAAACGAATTTGACGATAACGTTTCGGAGGCTGAAATCAGAGATTCGTGTTTGGCGACTGCCCGGAAAAATCTATCCGCTTTATCATCCAAAGCCGAATGGTTTCAGGCAACGAAACTTGGTACGGATACGGAAATTGTAGACTTGGATGGAAATCACTCACTTCCTGAAATCGATTTTAAGGAAATGTCCGCCAGAATGGGTCTGCTTAAGATAGGGAGGACGGAGGATGGCGGTTATTTGGCCATAATTGGAGGAATCCTTAACGATTCAGGCGTTCTCGAAAAGCATGGGCGTTGGCTTCCCTATCCGATTCTTGTTCCTATGATGGTCGGCACCGCCATGTCCTTGGAAAAGGAATACTACTCCGCGGATGCCACCTTTGAGATTGGGCGTTTGTCGCAGAAAGCCCTTTCCGGAGATTTGCCCGCGAAGGAAAGAATCCGTTCCTTCTATTGGGCAGCTCATCAACTTGCCAGGAAAATGAACCTAATGCAAATGGCGGAACTCACTCAGGCATGTCCCGATCTTCAGGGTGTATTTGATTTGGCGGCTTTGATTCGGATGCGTAACCGCCCTCTTTCCGAATCGATTGGCAGTATAAAGGCTGCCGAGCGTGAATTGGGTTTCCTTCCTGTGGGTGAGAGAGAATCCGCAGTAAAAAAACTCAAATTCCTCGTTGAGGAAAAGAAAGTGGCTCAGAATGATTTCGAAAAGGAACTTCAGATCATCTATGCGGGAACACTATTGTCGGGTGACCCGGATGGGATTTATCGATTCGTAAAGAGTTATCCGGTGTTTGTGAAGGATGGTGATGAGGATGCTGCGGTTGCCGCTCTTCGAGACCTGAAAACTGCTATGAGCTATGGCCAGGGCGCTATTCAGCATCTCCTTGAACTTAATAAACCGATACACGATGATGGTCCTCTTGAGTCACTCGTGGCTCAGGTCTTCCCGATTTTGGGAGGAAATGTTTTGACGTATCTGTCCCATAGCCACCGCGACTTCGCAATTTTTCTAAAGAACTTTTTGATTATTTCCTCTTTTTTCTTTTTCATTCTTTTTATTGCCAAAATTCTGCCCAAACCAAATTACCAGAGATCCGAGAGTCATTTCTTTTTACGTTGGTCAAGAAGGGTTTCGGGCGCTGCTTTACTTGGTTTATTGTCCATTTTGATTCTCGAACCAACGCTTTTGCAGTCGCCGAGAGGCCAAGTTTCGGTTGCTGGATTTGATTTTGCGCTTGCGAATCTTCTCGCCTACGCCAATGAGGAATCCATGGCGGATCAAAATCTTACCATCGTTACTGCAATCGTGGCAGGTGTTTTCCTGCTGATTCAGATTGTCATATTCATGTATTGCCTTTCCCGGGTCTCCCAAATTAAGAACGAGGAATTGAAAGCGGGCTTGAAATTAGGGCTTTTGGACAACGAGGAAAACCTATTTGACTTGGGCCTGTACGTTGGCTTGGGCGGAACGGTTATGTCTCTTATACTGCTGCTGGTTTTGGATGTTAAGCAGGATGCCCTCATTGGCGCTTACACCTCGACGCTGTTTGGAATCTTATTCGTAGCCGCGCTCAAAATCACCATAATTCGCCCCTATCGTAACCACTTGCTCGTAAAACAAGCCGGCGAAAAGAGGTATGAACCGTAGCCTTCTGCTCGTAGTTTGCGATTTCCTTCTTCTTAGCATCCTCGCACTGGCGCGTTTCGATGTGCCTGAGGGAGCAGTGATTGCCCAAGATGACCAAAAGGTGGTTTCCAAGGAAGTGGTCGAAAGAATTTCCGATGGAGAAAACTACGATGACGTGGTCGCGGAACTTGAAGCGACGAATGAGACTCTGCTGGAGAACTTGAGTAGCGACAAGGATACCCTTGTTCAACAGAAGCTCGAACTGGAAGAGCAAATCGCCCAACGGAAAAAAGAACTTGAGGAGAAAGAGAGGGAAATTGAGTCAAGAGACGCCGTGATTGCCGGCAATGAGGAAGCGATCAAGGAAGCGAAGCAAGAGGCTGAGGAACTTGAAGCCCAGCGTGAGGAAATAGAACGCAAACGAGAGGAGTTGATGAAAAACAACGCCGCTTCCCAAAAGGAATTGGAGCTTTTGGCTAGAAATCTCGCGGAGGCTAAAAGAAAATCGGATGAACTTGCTGCGTTGAAGGAAAAGACCCAGAGAGAGGCGGAATCCGTAAAGGTTGAATTGGCTGCAACGCAAGAGAAAGCCAAGGCGGAGGAAAGGGCAGCCGCAGAAGCAAAGGCAATGTTGCTCGCGGAGAAAAGGAGATCCGACGCTCTGGTTGAGTCCACCTCCAAGATTGATCAGAAGATAGATTCCCTTAATCAAGGATTGGAGGGAGTCGGTAAGGATCTGAAAGTTGTCGGTCAAGGTCTTGCTGGTGTGGGTGAAAAAATTTCCACCGTCACCGAAGAGGTCAGTAACGTCAAAAAGGACGTATCGAGGGTGGGGGAGGAAATGGCCGGCGTTAAGGAAACCGTCGTTGGAGTAAGCGAGGAAGTTGCGGGAGTGGGTGACCAAGTCGAATCGATTAAGAAGGAAGTGGAGGAGACTGCGGCGGTGCAAAAGGAAAACTTCAGGAAACTCAACGATCGTCAAGTTCGCTCGGTGAATGAAATCTTCACCCGGTATGACGAAAATAAGATCAGGTTGAAATTGAACTTCGTTCATCAGGGTGGCTTCCTTGGAGCTCAAAAGGAGGAGACCTTTTCGATGGATACCATCATCATGGTAGACGGTTCCTTTGCCTATTCTCTCGTTCATGCCAAGGAAAGCCCCTTCAGGCTTTCACCACGTCCGAGAAAGTTGGTGAGCGTGTCCGGAGAGATCACCAGTCCAAAACTGAAAGCGCCCATTCCGGTAAAGGAAATTGCCTTTATGGATGATCCGCGAATTTTGATCGTTCCGCTTTATCTGAATCCGGTTACCTTGAAAAAGGAATCCTCCATCGAAATTTTCGAGGCACCGACCAATCCTTACCTTTTTTCCGAAGCGGTGGTGGTGGATGCCAAGCAGGGACGATTCGGCCAGACCGATTTCATTCGTGACGAAAAGGACTCCAGGTACATAAAGGTGAAACATAATCATTTCGCTTTCATCACGGGATCTTTTGACCCAGGAAAGGGAGATTTGGTTTTTTCGCAAAAGGGTGAATTGTTGGGGATTATGGTCAACAATGACTATGCCTTTCACGTTAAAAACCTTGGTTCTCGTATCCATGGAGGTTCCCGTACGATCCTTGGGGATTCCTTCGCCGCTGAAAAGACCAATGGTTTGCTTTCCTCCCTCTCTAAAAAGTTATTTGGCTTAAATAACAAATTTCGATAAGGTTCGAAACAAGCTCCTGCTTGCTTCTCTTCCTTATTCAAATGAAAACCAAGTCCGATAATCTTCCCAATCAAGGTGATGAAGGGGAAACCGCACAAGGATTTTCTGGGATCGTGAGCGAACGGGGATTTTTCAAGGGTTTAGTAGAATTACCCAAGGATCGAGCTCCCTGGTGGATCACCTTTTTGTTCATTGTCCTTTCTTACCTCTTCAGCTTCACGGTTCGATTGGAATGGATTGATTTCGCTCAGGAACAGTATCTGAACGAAGATGGAGTTTTGACTTATGCCCGAGAGGGCATGGTTCGAGATGGTGTCGCCCTGCCGAACACTCATGACAGCTTTTATTTCGGAAGCATTTTACAGAAGGCTCATTTAGGCATGCATCAGGACAATGATCTTGTGCCGAGTGTGTGGAAGAATGGAATGATAACGGTTCTTCCTTATCTGTTACTCAAGGTATTTCCTTTTCTGACGATTGAATCGTTGCTGCTTTGGTTGCCCGTTTACGTTTCGGGCTTAGTGTGCATACCGATTGTTTTGATCGGACGGCTGTATGGGTCTTCCTTGTGGGGCTTTTTGGCCGCATGCCTTGCCGGAGTCACTCATAGTTACTACAATCGTACCTTGGCCGGTTATTACGATACCGATATGTTTTCCATCACTATACCGGCTTTCGCTCTTTTTGCCCTTTTTGCAGCCTGCCGAAAGGAGTCCGTCACCTTTCTGTTCTCGGCGGCTTTAATCTTATACCTGTATCGTTTTTTTTACGTTTCGGGCCAGGCGATAACGGGCGCATTAATTGGGGCTTTCGTAGCTTATCGCCTGATCTTGTTTTTTCTTGATCTTGGTTTCAAGCATCGTCGCTCAATAAAGAAAGCGTTGGTTCACAAGAGTTCATCTTTTACTTTCAAGGCTCTCATTCTCATGGCTCTTGCCGGCTACGGTGAGTCCTGGTCCTACGGTAACTTGATCGAGCAAAACCCTCTTAGGTTTTTCCTGGGAATCGGAATGCTTGTTGTGGTTTTTGGAGTCCTCGGTTTATTCAAGTCCGAGAAAGACCCGGATGGAGCCAACGTCTTCGCTCAATTCGCAAATAAAAAGGCGAGTCCTTTGCTCCTTCCGCTGCTTTGTTTTGCCACACTATGTTTTTCCGCCTTGAGCGGAGATTTGAAATCTCAGTTTTTGGCCAAGTTCGAACGCTACGTCTCCGCTGGCGAAGGCGTTGCCATGAAGACTGTGTCCAAGGACAAAGGATATAGCTTAAAATATTTGGATGTTTTTTCCACTGTGAGAGAGGCAAGTGAAGTTCCTCCCAAAGTAGTGAGAAACCGAATTTTATCGGATCTTCCATCCTGTTCATGTCCTCGTTGCCTGCCAGCCAATGAATCCGATGAGGCATTTCTCATTCCCACAGCGCTCATCGGGTTGCTTGGTTTGGGCCTATTGATCTTGAGATATTGGGAGTTTTCTCTTTGTCTCCCCTTTGTCGCAATCGCTTATCTTTGTTTCAAGGGAGTGGTCGGTCTGAGATTTACGGTGCATGTGGGGAACGTAGCTTCTCTAGGGGTGTGCTTTCTATTATTGTTTATTCTTTGGCTTTTAGTGAGAAAAATCCGGGAATCTTCACCCAATACGAATCTCACTCACGAACATTCGAAGATCATTGCCTATTCGTTGGCAGTTTTGATGGTTGCTTTCATGGCTTGGCCTAACGTTCAGCATGCCAAGAATTACAATTCACACGTGGTTTATCCCACCAAGACAATTGAAGTTTTGGAAGCCTTGGATGAGGTCTCCGCTCCTGAGGATTTTGTGGTGACGTGGTGGGACTACGGTTCCGGTTGTTGGTTTTATGGGGACACCAGAACCTTCACATCGCCAGCTCATCAAACTTTTGACAATTATTTGACATCGGAAATCCTGCGATCCCAATCCGCCATTCGGGCCAAGAATCTGGCGCGTTTGAAAACTGAGACCTACGTTCGCCTACAAGAGGAAAGGGAGTCTGGCGCCAAGAC
>NZLE01000017.1 GCA_002692605.1 Opitutia bacterium | reverse complement strand
AGGTGGGAGAGCGAGATCCTTTGTTCTATCGGTTTTACCAGTCGTTACGGATGATTCAATCAGTGGAATCCCCTTTGAATTAAGTTCATTTGATTGCCTTTGTCATTCTGCGTTAGAAGCCAAACGTCGTTAGAAACGAACGATCTTCTAGTTCGCATATGATCTGGTAAGGGAACTGGACTGATTGCCCAGTTTTTTGGAGCAGGAAAAAATACCCTTTACACGAAGCGGGTGACTCCGGGGACCGGAGGTTCGGGAGTTGGCATGGATTGATCCCAGTCGAAAGTAGCGGGAACGAGACTCTCCTTCGAATTCAATGCATCCTGGTAGGAAATTTTCTGCCCTGTGTATGCGACCATTCTTCCAAGAATGGCAACCATGGTACTGTGGGCCGAACGCTCTCCATCATTGAAAGGATCTCCCGAACGTATGGAAGCGAATAGTTCGTCATGCTCGGTTTGGTACATGTCGTTTTTCGGACCGCGGTAACGCCAGGATTCGTCATCTCCTATAATCGTATGCCTGTTTTTCGCGGAACAGACACCCTTGGTCCCGAATAGTTCCAGCTCATAGCTACCGAAGGTTCCATTTTGTTGCCTGGAGAAATGGTAACCCTTGGCCCCGTTCTCCCATTGGTACACGCAGGCAAAGTGATCGTAGATATTTCCATATTTGTCGGGATCGTCATAGACTTGTCGACCTCCGGAACCTTCGGCGTGAACCGGAAGCTGCTCACCCATGGCCCATTGCATCATATCAATGCAATGCACTGCCTGTTCAACGATCGAATCTCCGGATAGCCAAAGGTGGGCGTTCCAGTTTCTCATTTGCGCTTCAAGATCACCCCATCCCTCTTCCCGGGTTTTTTTCCATACTTCACCGCCGTTGTAGGTGCTGTACATCGCCCGTAAATCCCCGAGCGCCCCATCCTGTATGCGCTTGAAAATTTCTTGCTTGGGATAGTGATGCCTCCAGCAAAAGCCGGACATGAAGCCAAGCTTTTTCTCTTTGGCTTTTTTGGCCAGATCGATCACTTTGCGAACGCCCGGAGCATCCACCGCAACAGGTTTCTCAAAAAAACAATGCACGCCTTTTTCTACCGCATAGGCGAGATGTTCTGGGCGGAAGGCCGGCGGAGAAGTCAGGATGACAACGTCGACTCCCGAATCGATTACTTTCTTGTAAGCGTCAAAGCCCGAAAAGGTGGTTTCGGGTGTAACTTGGTATTTGTCTCTGCCACGAGCCTGAAGGATTCGACTTCTAAGGCTAATCCGGTCTTCAAAAAGATCACCGATGGCGGTTAGGGCCACGTTTTCATCAGCACCCATCGCTTGGGCCGCGGCTCCACTTCCACGGCCTCCAATTCCAACTAATCCAATTTTCAAGACTTTGTCGTCTTTTGCCGCTTTGGCAATATGCGGGGCGGATAAAAGCGTTCCTGCGGATAGGAGGGATCCGGATTTTACGAAATCCCTGCGAGTGCTATGCAAATTATTCATATGAGACCATTCTTATTGAAAATTAATCGATTTAAAAGTTTTTAAATGATCTGAACGGCAAATTCCATACCTAAGCTGACCCTGATATCATAAGTCTTAGCTTTTGCATTTTTGGGTTCTTATCCTAATGTTTATTTGCAAAAGCGCTCAACTTGGTTTGTCATTTGCGTTGTAGACTGATCTGAGCAAACACCACCACTCCAAACCATGAACAATAAAATCCTTTGCGTGGATGACGAAGAATCTATCCTAAAAGGATTCCAATTGAATCTGCGGAAGGACTTCGAGGTACATCTTGCATCCGATGGACTGGAAGGCTTGGAGGTGTTTGGGAGAGAAAACGATTTTGCGGTGGTTTTGTCGGATATGCGAATGCCCCAAATGGATGGAGCCACGATGCTTGCAGAAATCAAAAAGCGTAACCCAGAGGTGGTCACGGTCTTACTTACGGGCTACACGGATTTCGAATCGGCGATGGCTGCGGTGAACGAAGGGAACATTTTCCGTATGCTTTCCAAGCCTTGTCCCCCTGAAACCTTGATTCGAGTGCTTAAGGATGCGGTGGCGCAAAACGACCTTATTACGGGAAAGCGCATCCTTTTGGATAAAACCCTTAGGGGAGCGGTGGACGCCTTGGCCCAATCTCTTTCAACGGCAAAACCTCTCTTCTTCGGACGAGCGCAAAGAGTTCGAAGGGTGGCAAACGAACTTGCCGCAATGATGAATGTGGCCAATTCTTGGAGGGTGGACGTGGCGGCGGTTTTTTCCCAATTGGGATATATTTCTCTACCTGAAGCCGTTTCCGAAGACGTTTATTACAAAAGAAAATTGGAAACTGAAATTAAGGAAATCGTCAAGCGGCTTCCAGAAGAGACTGCCACTATAATCGACAAGATTCCCGGCCTGGAGGAAGTCGGTGAAATCTTGAGCAAAATCGACGTGCAGCACCGGTTCGAAGAGGACGACCCGGAGGGTTTGCGCCTTGCGGCATCCATTCTTAGGGTGGCCTTGGATTTCGATTTCTACGAAGAGCAAGGGCACGCAAAGAGTATAATCGTACAAACCTTACTGAGCAGACCCAACGAATATGACCCGAAAGTTTGTAAGTGTCTTTCCGAAATTCTGGTCGTAACCGAACAAACCTTCAAACTCGAACAAATACCCATGAAGGATCTTGATGTGGGTATGCGCCTTGCTCAAGATTTGAGACTCGACGAAGATGGTTTTCTGGTGGCGTCCTCAGGTGCGGACGTAGACCGTCAATTGCTTAAGGTCATTAGAAATTACAATTCCTGTTATTTGGAGACCCCGTTTCCCAAAAAAATTCAGGTTACCATACCCATTGGCTCATAAGCCCAGGAATCGGAAGGCTTTTCATTGAAGGTAAGAACCCATCTTCTCATTTTGGTTAGTTCTGGATTGGGAGGAGCCCTGTTGTTGAGCCTTATGGCATTTCTAACCGTTAATCATTACAGTAAAAGTAGTGAAGCTCTGAGCAAGAACCTGATCGACTTTAGGAACGAAAGGATTTTCGAATTTTCCGATAACCTGACACGTGCGACCAAAGAGCTTTTTTTGAGAATGGAATCGCTCAAGTTCAATGCCCACGAAGCTTTGTACGGAGATGAAATGCCTTTGATCAAGGAGGCTTACAATCAATACGCCGATGCTTTCATCAAAGATCGAGAATATTATGATACGGTGAGTGAGATTGGCTTGTCGGATGGCTCGAATCTCGTCGAATATCTTACCGAAGGACACTTCAAGCAAAGGATTCTCGATTTGGAGGGGTCACTTAAGGCATTGAACCGTGTCCAAGTATCCTTCTCCGGCATAAGCAAATTTTCGGAAGAAGCCACTCGTCTTAACAAGTATGCCCCAAATTTTCCTGAAAACCGAAAGAAAATCCTTTTGGAAAAAAGACTCTTAATCATAAAGTCGCGTGAAAACTTCCTTAACAAAAACCAAATTAATTCAGATACAGCCGTTGGAAACCTTTTTGCAATCATGCGCCCGGAAATCGTTCGCGTTAATACGGATTTCAAGGAAAAATACCAGTTGTTCAATCAATTGATTGATGCCATGGAAGCGGTGAACCAACAAGTGAAACGCATTCAGGAGTCTGACTTGAAAAGCCAAGTGGAAGAATTGGAGGGAGAAAAAACCAGTAGCATGATCATCTTGGGTTTGTTGGCTTTCGCCTTTTTGGCAATCATTGCCTTCATTTCGATAAGCACCTACAGGACCTTGGCCAACCCAATCCGAAAACTCGAACAAGCTGCGACGAATTCCTTGGATTTGAATATGCCTTTCACCATGGTTGAAACGGGACCCTTCGAGATTCGTTCTTTGACTAGCAGGCTCAAAGGACTCGTGATCGGGTTGGAGGAGACGGTTAAGACGAGAACCGCATCCTTGCAGCAGAAAACCAATCAATTGCAGGAAGAAATCAAGCAAAGAAGAGATCTGGAGACTCAACTTGTTCATGCTCAGAAAATGGAGGCGATCGGACAGTTGGCTTCTGGAATCGCCCATGAAATTAATTCACCCTCCCAGTTCGCCAATGATAACATTCTTTTCCTCAAGGATGCCGTGGATGGCTTTATCGCCCAAATTCAAGGAAAAGCAGAGGCTCCTGACGAAAAGGAACTTACGTTTCTTACCGAAAATGCTCCGGAAGCCGCCACCCAGGCTGCGGAAGGGATTTCCAGGATTACCACCATCGTAAAGTCGATGAAGAATTTTGCCTACCGGGACGCAGCTTCGGAAAAGAGACCGAATGATCTTAATCAGGCCGTTCGGTCCACCGTGGTGGTGGCAACCAATGAATGGAAATATCATGCGGAGCTACAGTTGAATTTGGATGAGGCTTTACCGATGGTGCCTTGCAATATCGGTGAAATCAACCAAGTGGTTCTTAACCTGATCGTTAACGGCGCTCATGCCATACGAGATCGATTCTCCGGAGATGAGAAAGGCTTGATTATAGTCTCCACCAAGCACTACCCCCAAGCGAACTGTGTGGTTGTTATGATTAATGACAATGGGGGAGGTATTCCGGAAAAAGTCCAAGATCGAATTTTCGAACCTTTTTTCACCACCAAAGAGGTAGGAGTCGGTACCGGGCAAGGCTTGGCCATTGCCCATAATGTGATCGTGAAGTCCCATGGAGGCCAAATTTGGTTTGATAGTAGACCGGGGGAGGGTACGACCTTTTACATAAAACTTTTCTTGAACCAGAAAGGCTCAACCTAGCCAAAGAATGAGATTAATCCGAATGAAAGAAAAAGGAATCACAGGCTTCGCTTTGGTTTTTCTCCTGTTGTCTTCTTGCACCGATGTGGTCGAGCGGAACAAGTCCTACGGCGATGGCAACGATAGCTACTTGTTGCCCATCGAAGATAAAAAGAAATTCTCCGAAAAGCAGGTTAAGCTTCTCAAAGACTTGGGTTACGAATTAATTCGAGCGGGAGAATTCAAGATGGGAAGCCCCTTCCACGAACCCGGGCGACCTCCGGTCAAGAATACCAACGACGAAGATCCACTCAATGATGAGGATGAGGAAAGACTGACCACGGTTCGATTGAGTAATGATTACTTCATTGGGAAGTTTGAAGTTTCGAATGCGGAGTGGGCTCTGATTTGGA
This sequence comes from Opitutia bacterium, assembly GCA_002692605.1. Lineage (GTDB taxonomy): Bacteria > Verrucomicrobiota > Verrucomicrobiia > Opitutales > Seribacteraceae > Seribacter. Next base: position 65,502 of record NZLE01000017.1, on the reverse strand, counting down.
AGTCAAACGTAGAAAAACTAAGTTCTCCCACCGAACCGGTCACGCAGGTTTCCCATACCCGGGCAATGGCTTACTGTAGAGAATTGACCAGACTGATGCAAATTATGGAAATTCTTCCGGAAAACACCATTTGTCGATTGCCCACGGAAGCCGAATGGGAATATGCCTGTAGGGCAGGTAACGATGGCGTGCATGGCTTCATGATGAGCGAAGGAGATCAATCGGAATTCAAAAACGTCTTTAATGCGGATGATGCCAATTTTGCCAGATCATCCGGATCCAGCGGGCAAACCAAGTTGTATGGAAGCGACCTGTCGAGCTACTCCTTCAAGGATTTCTCAAAGAACAAATGGGATCTCTATCACATGCATGGAAACGTTCGCGAATGGTGCTATGATTTGTATGGCGTGCAATACGAGAACCCTTTTTCACGCGAAGTATCAATCGACCCCATAGGAAGATTGGAAGGAAAATATAGGGTTTTGCGTGGAGGAAGCTTTCGAACCTATTGGACGAAATGCCGGTCTGCAGCGAGAGATTTCGCGGAGCCTTACACGATGAAGGATGACATAGGATTTCGTGTGGTCATCGGGCATCCAATCCGCTGAGAAAATCTTCCAAGCGTTCCCGAACGATTTTGGAAGGCAGGGAAAAGACCGTAACTCGGTCGACTCGAGCAATATTAATGCCAAGGCATTTTCCACTTAGGTCAAAAACCGGACCGCCCATAGCCTCTCTCTCAAGAGGAAGATCGTGTTGAAAAACCAGAGGGAAGTTATCCTTGCGTTTGGAAACCGGTCCACTCATCTGCATGTTTCGATTGAAGAGATCGAAGGTGACCGAACGGTGTCCGAGGGTAATCCTAAAGTCTCTATCGTCGCCTTTTCGAAGTATGGATAATACGACAACATCACCGGGGTCTTTGTCATTCACAAGGTCAACAACATGGTTACTTGTCTTAACCCGCCGACCATCAACCTTAGTAATTAGGTCTCCTGAAAGCAAACCTGCCTTATCGGCTGCGGCCTGTGGAACCACTTCGCGAATCGTTATACCTTGGGGAGATTTTGAGCTAGATCCTAGAATCACCCCCATCACCCCTCCTTCCCGCTCAATGGGACGGGTTTTTCCACTGGCTACGCCAACCCTAATTTCCTGGAGCTCATGAAATGCTGAGAGCACCCACGAACCATTTTCCAAATTGCTGAGATTGCTCCAGCGAACCGCAGGAAATTCATCGCCCTCACCAATCAATTGGTAAAGCGCCAAGTCAGTTGGTTCATGACGCTTGCGAATCCGAAGAGCATATCTTTCGCCATTGGTGAGTGAAGCTTCACGAGCGCCAATGCACGAACTTGCCTTGGTGAGAACAAGTCCGCTTGGGTCGACTAAAAGTCCAAGGGCAATGAGCTTACCATTTCTTTCCAAGCGAACGGTAGTCCTAAGAGCCTCTTCCTTCGCTTCCGCAAAGGCTCTTTGCGTGGATTTTCCGTTGAGCCTCAGTTCATACCCTAGGAGTCTCGACTGATTTTCGTCCTCCAAAGCGAAGACTTGGAGAGACAAAAGAGAAGCCATCCATGAAAAGCGCTTCATTCCTCGGACCTTCTGCCCAATTTTATTTCCGACGAAAGAAGATTCCCATCTCTTTCATAAGTGAGACGGACGAGCTCACCCGGTTTCTTTTGAGAAACTGAAATGGTCAGGTTTTCGCGAGTGGATAAAAACTTCCCATCCATTTGAGTGAGAAGGTCGCCAGCATGTATGCCGGCCTTTTCGGCAGGAGTGCCTTCGAGCACTCCAATAACAAGTAACCCTCTGGCCGATTCTTGACAGGAAATTCCGAGGAAACCTCCCTCGGCCAATGATTCAAGCGTGAGGATGGATTGATCCCGAAAAAAGTCCCAATTCGCAAGAAAGGATTCTATGGGAATATGGAAATTTTGATCCGGCTGAGTTGAAACCCGACTATGTATTGCGATAACCTTACCCTCAAAATCAAAAAGGGGTCCACCTGAGTCTCCTCCCAATAGCCGACTGTCCGTTTGCATGGTTTCGTCCTTCTTGCCGATGATCCTTCCCAGTCTTACGATAACCCCTCTTCGGCTATCAAAACCTCCCGGGTGACCAAGGGCAAAACACCAATCCCCAACCGAAGACAAGTCCTTTGCGGAAATCGGAGCGAAGGGCAGATCCTTCCTGCCTTTTATTTGGAGCATTCCAGCATCGGAAAGTTCGGAACCTCCCAAGGAAACCGCAGATAGTCTTTTGCCGTCATGCAACCGAACTTTCATTCTTTTCCCCGTTGAGCCAATGACGTGAGCGGCAGTTAGAACCAAGCCTTCGGGTGAAATGATGACTCCACTTCCAGCCCCATCACCGGTTTCGATGGAAACGACCGATTTCTCCGCTTCTGGCAGCAGAGATTGCAGTTGCGATTGGATTTCTCTGAGATCTTCAAGACTTTGCGGTGAGGTTTTTTCCCAAGCTTGCTTCTCCAAGACTTCTCCCGGGAGTTGGGAGAACAAGCATAGTTGGACGTGCAAAAGAAGGAAAAATCTAAAAGACATATACGAATTCAAACACCGTAAATCCAAAAGAGCAAATATGCTGTGCTTGCTTAGGTCTCTTTTTTGCGATCAAACAGAAAAGTCAAAAGCCTCTTGCGAATGCTTGGAAAAGGAGTTTCCTCCGCTGCGTAAACCAGAGGCGCGGAGGGGTTCGTACTGCTTGTAGGCATCAAAACATAGCTGAAGTTTCGCATCCAAAGACTTTCTTGGCCAAGAAAGACCAAATCGGGTAAAAATTCGGGGGCATCACTTTGTGAGATAATTTTCAGGGTAGCCTCCATTTTGTCAGGGGAAAGAGTGTTTCTTTGGAGACTTACGCCTTCCCTCATTTCAAAGTCTTCCATTCTCTTTGCAAATTGCAAGTCGTGAGCATGATTCATAAAAATCGTAAGGTTTGGTCTTTCGGACCATAAATCCCCATTGACCCCGCCAAAGCCATTCTTCGCAAAAACGAACTGTCCTCTGCTAGGTGCCGCTAAGTAACGGGCAAATTGTAGGGCTAACTGAGGATTCTGCGTGTTCCCGTTAAGTTTTGCGAATAAGAGAACGCTCTCCGTAGTTGAATTCGCGGAGTGACTTTGAGGTATGAAAGCAACGGGAATTCGTTCTGCGGATGGGTCCCTCGAAGAAGGGTCATCGAGAAACTGACTTTCGGGCAAAACAGACAAATCGGAAATCGCGAATTCCTTTTGAGCGGAAAGGGTTTCCCGTATCATGCCTTCATTTGGAAAATAGGAAAAACTTACTTCTACGCTCATTTCCTCCTCAAAGGAGGAACCGATGGATTCCATGCATTGCCGGAGGCATGAAAGGGCTCTTACTTCTAACTTTTGACTTTTCTCGACCTTGGGGATTTGCTTCCAAACCACTAGCATCGATGCAAGGACGAACATCGATAATAAGGATAGAAAAACGCCGGTGTATTTCGGGGTTTTGAAATGTTTGGTTCCAGCCGGATCAAACGCTTTCATCATCTTATTCGGAACCTTTTAAGAGATATGTGTGGCTGTTAGAGCTCAGAAAAGTTTTTCGTTCACAGTCTTCAAAATTTTGAGAATCGGCTTCCTTTTAACGTAACTGCCTACTTCGTCCATCGAGATCCACCGGCGCGTTCTCAGAGAAGACTCCGGCCAATCCTTAAAAACCTTGTGAACCTTGAAAGGGTAATAAGTGAATTGTTTACTTTGCCTTTCGAATGAAAGGGGCTGATCAATGATTTTACCGGAAATGCCTGCCTCTTCATACGCTTCGAGTTGTGCGGTTCGGGTAGGACCCAGTCGTTTGATCAGGTTACCTTTCGGCAGGGACCATTTCCCTCCAAGGGTGGTGACTAAAAGTATCTCAAACTTTCCGCACTTTAAATTACGGTACGGAATTACTCCAAGTTTGCATGCACAATTATTTCCCATAAATGAAACGAACCACCAAAATAACCCATATCAGGAACAGAAATTAGAACAAGCCTTAACTGTGCGTTGATTCTTAAGAGAGCTTGAAAAGATGAAGAAATGACCGAGCATACCCGTCCGGACAAATCCTTGGTTACAAGCAACTCAACAGGCGAGAGACAAACTGAAGAGAGAATTTTACAGCATGTGGCGACCAAGAATTCTGAACGAAGCGCGTGCTCTTTTCTTGCTCCTTTTCTCACTTGAATTACTTTAGTGTAATTCATAGTCATGCTTGAGGTCAACCAACTCACCAAATCCTACCCTTTGCGTGGAAAGCAGGCGATGCCGGTGGTTCAAGTAGATACCTTTTGTATCCAATCGGGAGAGACTCTTGCCATGTATGGCGAAAGCGGTTCCGGAAAAACGACCTTCCTTAATCTTTTGGCGGGAATTCTTTTGCCGGACGAGGGCAGCATTTGCCTGGATGGCACGGAGCTATCCGTACTTTCCGAAAACCAAAGAGATCTCCTGCGGGCACGATCCATTGGCTATGTTTTCCAATCATTTCATCTTCTTCAGGGGTGTACGGCCTTGGAAAACGTTTTGTTGGCCATGTCTTTTGCAGGTAATGTGGAAAGAGAATGGGCAGAAGAGATGATAACGCGTGTGGGCTTGAAGGAACGCATGCATCATAAACCGGGAGAGTTGTCGGTCGGGCAGCAACAACGGGTGGCCTTGGCTCGTTCCTTGGTGAATCGTCCCAATCTTTTGCTGGCTGACGAGCCGACTGGCAATTTGGACCCCAAGAATGCAGCAGAGGTTCTCGATATCATGCGGAATTTATGCTTGGAGAACCATGCGAGCCTATTGCTTGTAAGTCATGATGAAAAAATAGTTGCTGGATTCGAACGACAAATCGATTGGTCCGAACTAAATGGCGCCAACCCCCTCCGTGAGACTGAGTAAGAATGATTCGTCCAGGCTTGAGAACCATCTTGTTTCTGGCGCAGAAGGGCTTTGGGCAACACGCATTCTCATCCTTAGTGGCTTCCCTTACCATTGCATTGGCAGCCGGCTTGTTTCTGAGCACCTATAAAATAAAAGAGGAAGCAAATAAGGCCTTTTCCAATGCATCGGGAGGCTTTGATGCAGTTTTGGGAGCTCGCGGGTCCAAGCTCCAGTTGATTTTAAATGCGCTTTTCCATCTTGAGGCATCTCCCGGAAACCTTTCATGGGAACAGTATGAGACGATTTTAAAGACGCCGGGCGTTCGTGAGGCTTTCCCAATTGCCGTGGGAGACAATTACTTGGGGTATCGGTTGGTCGGCACTCTCCCAAACCTTTTCACTGATCACCAGTGGAGACCCGGTGAGAATTACAAAGTCCAGAAGGGCGGTAGAATCTTTACGGACTCGGCAAAGGAGGCATTGGTCGGTTCGATGGTTGCCCGAAAGTTAAACCTTAAGATCGGAGACCGCTTTCATCCCTATCATGGATTGACTTACAAAGAGGAAAGCAAGCACTCGGACATTTACGTGGTTGTCGGACTTTTGGAGGCAACAGGCACCCCGGCTGATCGAGTCATTTGGATTCCGATCAAAGGAATTCAGTTGATGGAGGGACATGACGCGTCGATGGCTCAATCCGTGAGCGCAGTTCTTTTGACTCTTAAGGGAGCGGCGGGCTTTTCCTTGGATTTGAAATATAACAAACAGGGTGATCGAGCTACCCTTGCCTGGCCCGTCGCCTCGATCTTGGGCAGTTTTTTCAACAAACTGAACTGGTTTGAAGATGTTCTCTCGTTGGTCGCTTACATGGTCGCCTTTATTGGATCAATGATCATCTTTGCCACGCTACGCTCGGCCATGAACGAACGCATTCGTGAATTTGCCATCCTCAGATGTTTGGGCGCGAGTCGTAGGGACGTGACCTTTGTAGTCTTGGCGCAATCACTTATGATTTCTTTCCTTGGAGCCTTGGGCTCGCTTCTATTCTCTTTTGTGATTCATTCCATTACGGCTCGCCTCATCCGTGAGCAAACCGGTGTTGTGATGGAGGGAATAGCCATTGATCAAGCGACAATCACCACGTTTTTCGCGCTATTGCTCATTGGCTTGTTAAGCGGATTGCTGCCTGCCTTGCAAGCTTACCGGGTCAACCTAAGCGAAAACCTCAAGCCGAGAACTTGATTTGAATTCTTGAGAAGATGACCGAAAACTTTATGCTTCTGAAAATCGCTTTTCGTTCATTCCGCATCAATCTATGAATCTTCATGCAATCAAAATTCCTGGATGGATTGGGGTTGTGCTTTTTATGGCGTCATGTGGAGATCTGCAGCAAAAATCAGACAAAGGCATTGAAGTGGCTCAGGACATTGTCGGCGAACCGATCGAAGGAAATCACATTGTCGGCGAACCCATTCTGTCCGGCAATGAAACCAGTTTGTCTATGGATGATGAGAACCAAACGATCATTGAAGAAGGTTTTGTGGCAAATGGAAAAAGGCTTCCACTTGATGAAAACAATTCAAATGTTGAGGAGTTTGGAGAATTGCCTCCGATGGAAGAGGGAAGCGAATACAAGCCTATGGCCTTTCGAGCGCTGCAGGAATTTGAATACAACGTTGATTGGGAAAGCGATGGAAAGGAATTTGATTTTTCAGCTTATGCGGAAAGGGTTCCGGAAACCGTAAGAAAAAGGTCGGGAACCAAAGTTGCAGTGGAGGGATTCATGATCCCGACCATTGTCGATGAAAACAACTTGGTAAAGGAATTCCTACTGTTGCCCGATCAAATGAGTTGTTGTTTTGGGCAAACTCCCGAAGCGAACGGTTGGGTAGTTGTTGCTGCCAGCGAAGGAGTTGAGGTTCTGATGGATCGAATAATCAGGGTTACCGGAGTGCTTGTCGTGGAGGAACGATGGGACGAAGAGTTTTTCGTGGGACTGTATCACATGCAGTGCCGGGAGATTACCGGCCCCGCTTTGTGACTTAGGCTCGAGCCTATTCCTTTTTGTCAGACTTTTCGGAAGATCCTACGACAACCTTTTTCATGTAGTCTGGGTCTTTGACCGAACCGTTGTTGGAAGAGGATCCCAGCTTAATGTTATCTACGAATTCCATGCCTTTTATTACCTTGCCCCAAATCGTGTATTGGTTGTCCAGAAAGGGTGCGGGCTCAAAACAAATGAAGAATTGGCTGTTGGCGCTATTCGGGCTTGCGGCTCTCGCCATGGAGCAGGTTCCTTTCTCATGCTTGCGGGAATTGAATTCGGCGGGTAAATCCGGCATCTCGGAGCCACCGGTTCCGACTCTACCGGAATTGAAATCCTTTTTGTTTCCAAATTCAACGTCCCCAGTCTGAGCCATGAATCCTTCGATGACTCGATGAAAGGCGACTCCATCATATTTTCCCTCACTGGCGAGTTTTTTGATTCGCTCGACGTGTTTCGGGGCATCTTCAGGATAAAGCTCGATCACCACATCTCCGTCCTTGAGTTCGATGGTAAGAGTGTTTTCCATATCCGCTTTGTTTTTGGTTTGAGCTTCGGTCATGAGTACAGGAAGCAAGAGCACGAGTAACGCGAGGTACTTCTTCATAATGTTTAGATCAGGGTGTAGGGGTAAGTTGATGATAATGGGGCTTATTTGTGTGAGGTCGACATTAATCGATAATTCCTAGGTCAAATGGGACAAGAGGGAACTAAATCAATTCCACCAAAGGGTTGCCTTTGTCAGAAAGAGTGAAAGGCCTTCTCGTAGGCGAATAGATGATCTCGTCCAACGGAAGCCCGAGGCAATAGGCAATGGTTGCATTGAAATCGGGAATTTCGACTCTTTGATCGGTGACTCCTCTTCCTTCGTCGTCCGTCTTGCCCCAAACTTGTCCGCCGCGAATCCCGCCTCCGGCAAGCATGCATGAAAACGCCTTGGGGTAGTGGTCGCGTCCTTCGTTGACGTTAATGTTGGGGGTTCGCCCGAATTCCGTAGCCAATACGATCAAGGTTTCATCCAACATGCCACGATTGTTCAAATCATCCAGGAGAGCCGATAGCGCTTGGTCCAATATGGCGGTTCTTTCCGGAACCCGGGTGAAGTTGTTTTGGTGGGTATCCCAACCACCGAGTTGCACTTCAACGAAACGAACTTGTCGTTCAACCAATCGGCGGGCCAAAAGCACGCCTTGCCCGAAATGGTCATCACCATAGGAGTTCCTTAGGGCTTCAGGTTCTTCCGAAAGATCGAAAGCCTGAAGGTCCTGGCTCTTCATTAGGCGTACCGCGTCATCATACATATCGGAATAAGCGCGGACTTTTTTAAGGTCATACTTTTCAACAAAGCCGCGGTCGAGTTTGTTGGAAAGCGCCAGACTTTTCTCAAACCTCTGATCATTGAATCCACGGAGCATTTCACAGTTACGCAAACCCTCGTTGGGGTTTCCAACGGCAAGAGGTTGATGGGCGGATGGGAGAAATCCAGACAAAGGATGTCGACTTCCTCCATTCACAACCACAGCTCCTGGAAGGGTTGGATTGAATCTCCCGTCCAGCTTGGTCATCCATGCGCCCATACTCGGATGAACGATAGTTGCTCTTTGAGCATAGCTGGTGTGCATGAAATAGTTACCTTGCTGGTGAGCTCCTTTCGTAGAAGTCATTCCGCGGATTACGGCAATCTTGTCCGCGTGATTGGCAAGCAAGGGAAGGTTTTCCGCAAGTTCGACTCCATCCGCTTTTGTCCTGATGGCTTGGGTCGGTCCGCCCGTCTCCGTACCGGGTTTGGGGTCGAAAGTGTCGATGTGAGACATTCCTCCCGACATATAAAGATAAATTACGTTTTTGGCCTTTGGGGCGTGATTCAGGGGTCGGTTCAGACCAAGACCCGCTCCCATGACTCCTTCAGGTGTGGCCCATGGCAGGATGCTTACGCCCAAAAAGCCTTTGGCGGCCAAGCTCATAAACCTGCGCCTTTCCAATTCTCCGTTTGCAAGAGGTGTATTGTGCATCATGATTGGTGGTGGATGAAAGACTTTATTGGATGAATGAAAATTGGCGAGTATTCATAAGAGCCCAAGCCACTCCAAGGAAACGCTTGTTATCGGATGAAGCAAGCTCCTGTAATTTTTTTTCCATATTTTTGCGGTATTTCTCTTTTTTTTCAACTGGCCAATCATTGGGAATTTTGAGGGAAGGTGCGGGAATATTTGATTTTTTTCCTACTTCCGCCAAGCAATCCGCCATTTCCCGATCTGACGGTTCGCGGTTGAGCAGGGAAAGGAACAGGACTCGGATTTTGTATTCGTCGGAATCCGCCCGGGAAAGGTTTTGGGAGAGAGGCGATTGGGGGCTGAAAACCGCCCCATAAATGACTCCGTTGAGTAGAGTGAGCGCTTGAGGGACGGAAGCCTGACGGTTGGAATTTTCGATGATCTCTCGGTCGGACTGGCCGAATTCCCGTAAGAAGTGGCCCGGTGGGGCGGGAGTTGGGATCTCCGAGGCTCTCATCAGTCCGGTGTTGTAACCCTTCCATCGGGAGTCCTTTTTGGGGATTGCGGAAGTTACCCGGTTGTAAAGCGAGCGTACGTCAAAATCATCACCCATGATTATTTTTGCAAACAAGCTCCTTTGCTGATTGCGGGCTTTTGTGTATTCTCTGCGCAAGCGAGCAACCGCCTCTCGATCATCGGCTTCCTGCGCTTCGCGCAATTCTTTCTGTATGCGTTCCATTTCACCAAGCGCCTGCCTGCTTGCCTTTGCCGCTTTGCCTGCAAGGGAAACCATGGCCCTTGGGTCGAGATTCTCGACTTTTTCTTGGTATTCGGCGAATCGATCGAGCTTGTCCTCAATGATCTGAGGATCCCTAATTCTCTCGTCGGAGTATGGGATGGAAAGAGAGACGAACGAGTCCCACAACTGCTCGGCGGACATGCGTTTCAGAACCGGCCCTTCGAAAAAATGAGGCTGATCGTTGGTGAGTTCATAGCGAACCGCCTCACGATCGAAGGCTTGCACGTTCAGAAGGACGCGCTGAAATTCCTTCAGGTCATAATTGACCCGCACCATAAGTTTCTCCAAGTGATCCAGAAGCTCGGGGATGGAGGCTTGGGTGTCATCTCGCCAGTCATCGACCGGTTCAACCAAGCCCCGTCCGAAGATCTTTTTCCACATGCGGTTGGCAATGACTTTGGTGAAACGTGGATTTTCCGAAGAAGTCAGCCATTGGCCGTAGGCTTCAATTTTGTTGTCGGCATTCTCAACCCCAAGAGATTCGCCGAAGATAGGCGCGGGAGAAACCCGACTCTCGGGCTGTGCATCGTCATATTGGTAGTCATGGGGCAAAGTAAGTTGTCTCGCCGTATGACGAGAGCCATATCGGAGGGGCTGGATCATTTCCTGCAGAGCCTTGCGCAAGGCTGCGCTCTGCTTGGATTGAGCCTTTTGCTTTCGTTTCTGAGGAGAAAGATTTTTATTCACTTGGTTAAAATGGGTCTTCAAGTCATTCTGCAGTTGACCCCCCATTCTCGTGGTAATTCCATAAGTGAAAGCGGCCATTTCGTAGTATTCCCGCTGAGTCCATTTGTCGAACGGATGGTTGTGACATTGGGCACATACCATTTGCGTACCAAGAAAAAGTTGCGTGGTGTTGGACATGTTGTCGAGTTCCATGCCTGCGTCCCTGAGATAATAACCGGTTGCGCCATCTTCCCATGGATAACCTTGGGCCGTGACCAGAGAGTAAGCCATTTGGTCAAAGGGGGTGTTTTCCATGACTTGTTCGCGAACCCAATGATTGTAAAGTTCACCCGCTCCGATTTGATTGCCGCCTCGCATTCGGGACTGCAACCTGAGTAGATCCGCCCACCAGTTGAACATTTGACTTTCATAGGCGGGAGAATTCAAAAGATAATCGACCAGCATGGCCTTTTGATCCTCAGACCTGTGATTGAGAAACGCGGTGGTTTCGTCGAAGGACGGAATTCGTCCGGCCACCGTCAGATAAATCCTACGGAGGAGTAGACCATCCTCCAAATCTGACGGGATCTCCAACTTCTGCTTGCGGTGAGCCTTATCCAAAATTCGGTCAATGGCTGAAGCTTCTTGGAGGACCTGCTTCGACGATAGCGAAAACGAGTCATGGGGCAATTCGCCGCTTATGGGTAAAAGAAGCGAAACGAAAGCAAGAAAGGAGGAAATCTTAACCATAACCTTTTATGTACATTAGCATATTGGAAAAAAGTTGCACTCAAAATCTCGAATGCAAGAAAACTTAATTTTGGGGGTTCTTTCCGGAGTCAAGTTATCCTTAAAAGCTGTGAGAAAGGGAAAGAATGAAGTTTCTCCCGGGACCATTCAGTCCTGAACCATGAACCCGGTAGTCTTCGTCACTCAAGTTCTCGGCGGCTAGCGACAAGGCCGTCTTTTTGCCCAAGGCGCGACCCACGCGCAATCCGAAGAGCGTGTAACCGGGAGTTCCGTTCTCAGGAATCCGCGAACTGTCGGTCTCGTCCTTGAGAGAAAGATCATCCGCTTTTGCTACCGCTAGAATGGATAATTCTCCCCACCAAGGTATTCTAGCGGGAGCATAGCGAGTGAGGAATTGCACTTGAACAGGCATACTTCGAGTGGTTGCCCGGTCAACGGGCTCAAAGCCTTTGAAAATTTTTGCGGTCGACTCATCGTTGTCGTGGTCAACGAGTTTCCTATGAGAACCACCCGGTTTCTCTAGAAGTTGCCCGACTTCGCTGTTCATCCAAGAAAAGGAAAGGTTGGATTTCCAATCGGAGCCCCAATCGTAGCCTAGAGCGATTTCGATACCTTGAACAAAGCCATTCCCGTTCGCCTTAAGGGCGAGTGTTTTTCCAGTCGTCGTTTGGTAGGGAGAGCGAACGATCATGTCCTTTATCCAGGTATGGTAGTAAGATGCTTGCCAATTCCATTGCTGAAGCGACCCTCGAAAACCGAATTCCGCTTGGGTGAAATTTTCCGGGGACAAATCGACGTTGGGGGTTTCGTTGATGCTGGTTTCGTCGGTTGAAGTGAGGTCGTAAGCGCTGGGCGGACGAAACCCTTGGGAAAGTCCTGCAAAAAAGAATGCCCCCTCGGCCAGTCCCTTTCCAGCCCTGAATGAACCGACCCACTCATCATAAGATTTCGTCTGATGAGGTTGAAGCGTCGATGCATCGGAATTATCCAAATAGAAACGGCCAAGCTCTGCCCATACGCTTGAAAAGCGGATCCCGGGCTCGAGGATCCATCCGCCCATAGTCTCGAAGCTGTCGTTTAGGTACAAGCCATAACGGTCATATTGAGCATCAGCGGCGAGAGGTCCCTGAAGAAGATCGATACCCCTTAGGCCGTTATCATCGAATTTGTAGCCACCGGAAGAGAGAAATTCTCTGTGCCATTCAAAGCCATAGGCAAGCCGACCTCCCCAAGGATCATTTTTTTCAAATCTCCCCGTAATGCCAAAATCATCGAGGTCAAAAAATTGAAAATCCCCACCATCATTTGGTTTTTTCATCCGGTTTCTTTCCTGACCATGCTGATGCAAGCTTATGGTTACGATTCCCCGTTCGGCCAAACCGTCGGCCTCCTCCCAGGAAACCGTTCCGTAAAATAGGTTTCTTTTCTGATCCAGACGCCTCCATCGTTCCGACCCCGGCGATAGACCCTCCCAGGTCAAACCGTGCACCGTCTTATGGGTTCGCGGTACGTCATTCATGAAAGTTCGCTGTAGCCCCAGGATGATTCTGGCATTTTCGCTCATTTTTCGGGAAAGCCTAAAATTCGTGGCATCGGAATCGTAACCGACGCTCGCCTGTTTGCCTACCCGCTTGCCCCCNTCCAAATTGCCGNAGGAACGAACCATGTGAGAAAGNTGGGCGAACCAGTCCGNGCTAGAAACGGTTGCTCCAAGCCCGGCAGACCACGATTGTTCCGCTGATGANAACCGGCTNAGAANTTCTTNCTNNCGGATNATNCCCGAATCCGTAAAACTCGGTTTGGCGGACAAAAGGTTAACTACCCCTCCGATCGCATCCGCTCCATGAATGATTCCATTTGGTCCACGAACGACTTCAATTCGCTCGCTTCCAAACATTTCCACGGTGCTCCAATATTGATTGGGTCCGGAGCGCATCGCGGAATGGTTCAGTCGAATGCCGTCGACCAACAGGAGATTGTGGTAACCGGTCAGTCCGCGAATGTAGGGAGAGGATTGCCCAAGAGCTGTTTTTTGAACCATCAAGGATGGTTGCCCGGAAAGCGCTTCGGGCATGGATCGAGCTAAGGGTCCGATTTCCCTGACCTCCATTCGCTCGGTTGACCAAGGCGTCGAACGGATCGGTTCGGCAAAGCCACCTTGCGACGTCACTACAAGAGGAGAAAGCGATTCGATTGACTTGGGTTTGTCGGCAGAGGCAACCGTACCCGCGTTTCCAAAACCGAGGGCTGAATAGGCGAGAGAAAAAGCGAACGTATTTCGGACGATTCGATTCAAGCGGAAAAGATAAGCAACAAATCTAAGCAGAGTAAAGCTTCTACCACGCGTATTGCCACCCAAGAGTCCAAGTCGAATCGAGCTCGAGTTGAACTCCATTTACCTTTTGATCGATAGGTGTTTCCCACTCGGCGGCGAAGCGATGACCTTTCAGTTCTCCTTCCTGGAAATAGTAATTCAAACCAAGCCCGAAAGTCGAAAGATCGCGACCCTGGGAAGATGGGCTAAAACCAGGTGAAGGCATCATCCCATATCTAGTATCCAATCTGGAATCGTTGCCATCCACCTCATCTTGACTGGAGAAGTCGAATTTTGCGGATGCGCTCAGAGAGTCTGTGATTATGCGCGCTCCCCAAAGGGATGCACAAAACTTGTCGCCAAGCGCGTAGTCCTGATCGTTTTCACCGATTCGGAAGGTGCCTCCAATTTGGGCGCCCCACGAATACTTATCGGTTTGCCCGAGCAAAGTGATGGCTGGGTTAAAATCCCAGGTTCCCGAGCCCAGTTGCATGCCGTATCCCAGAATATCGGCTCCCGATTTCTCATCGATCGAACCCGTTGGGATGCTTAATCCCAAATTCAAATGAATCCGGCGGCCGTTGTTCCACTTGGCAAGATCATACAATCCTACGAACTTCAGGTCTCCCAGACCCGAACTTTCGGCTTCCATTCCATGATCATGCCGCGTGGTACCCATGAAGTGGGCCATAGTCATATCCATCTTATTGTCCAAATAGTTGACCATGCCCATGATTGTCCATTTGTCCGTAATTGCGTGCATAAGTCCGAACATATGCATATCCATTTTCATTGCTGTCGGGACCATCTCGAAGTCACCTACGGATGTCGTTCCAAGCTGAGAGTCTACGGAAACGGAATTCGCTCCTTTGAGTAAAGTTTCCATATCCATGGTCATATATCGATAGGAAACCATCCATTCGCCCATGGAGTGCATGTGATCTCCCATTACTGAGATAGGCCCGTGGCCATCGGGGCGTGAGGCGGTCCATGGACCTTCGTGAGCGAAGGAAGGGGCGAGAAGGGAAAGGAAGGTGAGTAATTTTAAAAAGTGAGATTTCATGAGTCAAAAATTGAAGTGTTTGAAAAAAGTGTACGAAAGGCCCAACCAGGACCTTATCGAGAAAGACCAAGCCTTCTAGGCTTGTTTGAGAGCAAACCCTCGCAGTTATATCCGAGGGTGGTTCGTGGATCAGGATGGTTTTAGCTGAGCTCTCGAGGAGGGGGAACTTCGATCCAGGGAAACCCCGAATCGATCGAGTAAACTTCCTCCTGAGCATATCCAACCGGATGCATCTTTTGAATCAGAAATCCTGCCATTTCAGCTTTGGTGACTTTCAAATCCTTGGAATGAGAAATTCCTTGGGAAACACTTTCATCGTCACCCAAGGTGAGATCCTCCACCAGTTCGCATCCCAAACATTTGTGCTCACCGTCGAAAGTCCATTCGGTGGAAACCGCAACGGATTGGGTTTCTTGGTAAAATTGGTCGAACATTTTGATCCANACNCCAACCTGCAAAAGACCGAGGGGCAGGTTGCTGGCGCANAAGGCGCCAATCAAGGCAAGGTAGTGAAAAAGGCGAAACATGGANTGAAAAGTTTAGAGAGCATGATGCCTGACTAACTTCAAGCCGAATCTCCTTACAAAATGATTAAAAGAAAATCCGTTCGATCGTCCAATAGATACCGGCGGCGGCGATCATGAGAGAACCGGGAATCACCACATATTTGCGGTAGGTCTTTTCTTCTCGAATCCAAAAAGTGGCCCCGAAAGCAAGTAAAAGAACCGCGATTTGCCCGAACTCGACTCCCAAGTTAAAACCGAATAGTCCCACCGCCAGAGAGGTGGGATCCAAGGAAAAGGCGGACAAAGCCCCCGCAAATCCAAGGCCATGAATCAAGCCGAAGACAAAGACCACGAGCAATCGATTGGGCCGGTATCCGGGAAAGAAGACGTTTTCGAGGGCGACTATGGCAATACTCAGGGCGATAATCGGTTCGACCCAATCGGAGGGCGCGGATACCATGCCAAGGGTTGCGAGGGCGAGAGTTATGGTATGAGCGACCGTAAAGACCGAGACTTGCAGAATCAAAGGCCTGAACTTGCGAGAAAGCATAAAAATGCCTAAGACAAATAGTATGTGATCAAGTCCAAGCGGCAGAACGTGAACGAACCCTTGCCGAAGGAAGGAGACGAAGGTGCTGGACCCCTCCGCTTCGGAAGGAGTCTCCTCGCCTTGGTCCTCTATGGTTTCAAATGGTTTTGCCTCTTCCGGTTCCTCTTCTTTGTCGAACTCGGCTTGCGAAACCAGTGAAGAGAGATCGAGAACGAAACTTTCTTCCCCAGGCCAAAGAACGTTCACTCTCCGCTGGGGGACTCCGCTTATGGAGTTCGAGAAGACCAAGTCATATTGGGCACCCTCCAGAGCTCTGATTTGATAATTTTGAATAATGGGTTCGCTTGGAAGTCTCGAGAATCCACGAACGAAGACCAGAATGTCCTCTTCGGAAAGCTCGCCCGCATCCTTTTGTTCGAATTCAAAGGAAAAGGGCGGGAGAAACCATTCGCTTTGGTTGATTCTCACTTCAAGGGATTTTTGCACGAACTCACCCGCTTTTTCCAGTAGGCTTTTCTTTTGTTGGGGCGAGAAGGTTTGGAATTGCTCCAAGGTAAGAAACGGAATGCTTTCGGGGTCCTCTTCGAAGCATCGGGTATCGATGGAAAGCGTGATCGATGAGGACCCGTTGTCTTCGAAACTCCCGAAAACGGGGAGATCGGGGATGGGATGTCCAAAGGCGGATTTTAGGATAAGTATGAGTACTGAAAAGAGGGCTGAGGATTTCATTTTAGAGGAAGGGAAAGGATCGGAGCCAAAATTAAAAATTAACCATAACTTTTAAATTCGTCCTTGAGTATTCGAAAATGCGAGATTGACTATAATTCAATTACTAACCCATTCAATACCCATTATGAAAATTATTGCATCGATTATCGTATCTCTCGCTTTGGCAGGTTCCGTTTTCGCGGGATGTCCTTCCAAGGCTTTCAGTGGAAAAGTCGTCGGCTTTGATGCGGACTCCAAGACCTTGACCGTTAAAAAGGGCAAGAAGGACCAAAAGATTAAAGTCAGCAGCAAAACCGAAATGGTTGGTTTCGACAACCCAGCCAAGCTCACTTCCAAGGACATGGTTGAAGTTCATGGTTGCAATTGCTCGAACAAGAATGCGAGCAAGATCGCCATGGTCTCCAAGAAAAAGTAAGGAATCGCTTTTAAAGTATTCGTAAAAGCCTCCGGCGCTAGCCGGAGGCTTTTTTAGTTTAGTTCATCCGAAAGTTATTCGTACCTCTTCGGAGCTTCCAAATGATTCCATCTTGCGGCCCCAATAGGCAACATGGGATGAAAACAATGCCAGCGAAAGTCGCCATGGCTCCGGCAAGCGAACAGTCCAGCCATTGCGCCAAATGAAAGCCGCCGATGGAATACGCCGCGCCCAAGGGAAAACTGGCCCACAACAAGGAAGAGAGTCGAACGAAGAAAAAGGAAGCCGTGACCGAAGGAAAAACCAACATGGCCACGACCAGAATGACTCCCACGGACTCCAGGCAGGCAACCGTTGCCAAGGCAAGTCCAAGCATAAGCCCAAAATGAATCCGACGAACCCGTATGCCCATGGAGCGGGCAAGCGTGGAGTCAAAGCTCGAAACCAGAAGATGTCGGTAGAAAACCAAAACCGCACCCATAATCAAGGAGCAAACCCCGCCCATGGTCCAAAGAGCCTGATTGCCCAAATCCATCCCTCCGATCCGGAGACTCGGCGAAAGTGGAACGAATCCTATTTCGCCATACAGGATGCAATCCGGATCCAGGTGAACGTCTCCGGCGCCCAAGCTGATCAAGGTAACTCCTAGCGCAAAAAAGGAGGTAAAGACAAGACCCAGGGCGGCATCCTGGCGAATGGGCGTATGCAAACGAAGCCATTCAATGCAATAACTGCAGGCCAAACCCGCGAGGCAGGCGCCCACCCACATCGGAGCAAGAGCCAGAGAGCCAGTGAAAAGAAAGGCCAGAGCCAAACCGGGGAGTATGCCATGAGAGATCGCATCCCCCATAAGGGCCATTCTTCGGACCACGATAAAGGAACCCAAGACACCGCAGGTCCAACAGATGAACAGCCCCATCAAGATGACCTGTCCGTTCCATGCAACACTGGCAGGGGTTTTCCATGGCTCGATGAAAACTCTTGAAAAATCAAATGCTGGAAAAAGGGAAACGTCCATGAGCTCCATTGGCCAAGTAAGAAAATTCCTCAGTCGTAAAAAGTTCGCTTACCCCAACCATCCTCTTTCGATATCGACTAGGCTGGGAATCAACTTCCCATGTGGGTCCCGTCTTGGATTGGATAATATTCTTTCGAGCTCGCGTATGGTTTCTTCGCCGAGCACATGTTCGATTTTTTCCGCATCTTCGTGCACGTGATCAGGCGCATATCGAGCTTCATTGGTTAAATAGAGTTCCCAAAGCCTGTGATTTCGCACAATTCGACAGGCATATTCCCAGCCCTTCGGAGTGAGGCTAACCCGCTTTTCTGGAGGCAAGCCGGAAGGGGAATGCGGATCAAGAGAAGCGGTGGCGAAACCGGATCGGCTGAGCCGATTGACTTCTTTCATGCATTCTCCACTCCCGAGGTTTCTCCTTTGCATAAGTTCCTCCATACGAATCGAAGTTTCGGAGAAGTTATGCCTTTCGATCACCTGGTAAATTGCCTTAAGGGTGTTTTCCATTGCGATGCGGTGACTTTGCAGCCTCGATTTGACCCAACAGACAAGAATCCCATGATGGGGTCGAAAAACCAAAATCAGTAAAAACAAGAAGCTGGCCGTGAGAACGATAAGCGGGCCCGTGGGAAGCCTTTCTCCAAGAAAGGAAAGAAAGGCTCCAACCAAGCCGGAGATGGCTCCGAGCGACGCGGCGATACAGAGATAGGAGCTCATTCTCTTGGCAAGGAGAGACGCGGAAGCTGCGGGAATAATCAGGAGAGCGGAAGCGAGGATGACTCCCACCACCTGGAGGGAAGTGATGACGCAAAAGGCAAGCAGGGCCCAAAGCAGATATTGCAAGATATCCGCGGGCAACCTGACCGAGCGGGCGTACTCGGGGTCGAACCCAGAGATCAGCAACTCCTTGTAGTTCAGGGTTATGAATAGGGTAATGAGAACAAGAGATGCGCAAACCCCAATCAAATCATTTGTGGAAAGAGCGGAGACTTGACCGAACAAATAGGTATCAAGTCCCGATTGGTTGCCAAAATCCATCTTTTGAATTCTGGTAAGCATGCAAATCCCCACCGCATAGAATCCGGACAACACGATTCCAAGCGCGCTGTCCTGGCTGATTTTGGTGAACTTTTTCAAAAGCGAAATGCAAGCCACACCCAAAAAACCGGCAAAGGATGCTCCGAGCAATAAGGCAAGGTTGTCTTTCGACTCTGCCCAGAGGAAGCCGATGGCAATCCCGGGTAAGACGGCGTGAGAAAGGGTATCGCCGAAGAGCGAGAGTTTTCGGGTGACGACGTAACTGCCCATCATTCCACAGCTTATTCCAATGAGGACCGACCCAAGCGCAACCACCCGAACTGAATGATCCCTCATTTCAAAAAAGCGCATAGCCCGATCGAAGAATTCGATAGACTCTGGCCCTCGAATCTGTTCGGCGGATAAAACTTGAGGAAGCAGGAGTGTGAACACCCCACCTAGCAGGATCTTCGAAATTACGGAGAAGCCTCCTGCAAAGTGAAAATTTTCCAAACCCAACTTCATTTTTCCGTGAAGTAGGCTTCTTTTTCAATGACCCGTACACCTGCCGATTTCGAGGCCATATCGGAAAGAATGCTTAGCCTGCCGCCATAAGTCTTCTGGAGCAAATCCGGCTTGAAGACTTCCTCGGTCTTTCCGTAGGCAACCTTACGCATGTTCAATAAAAGGAGGTGATCGAAATATTCTCTCGCCGACGCCAGATCATGATGGACGATCACTAAGGTTTTTCCTCTGTCTCTCATTTCCTTGAGGATGGAGACGATGGTTTTCTCCGTTACCGCATCCACGCCGGCAAATGGTTCGTCCATCAGATACAGCGAGCTTTCCTGAGCCAAGGCCCTAGCCAGAAAAACCCTTTGTTGTTGTCCGCCCGAAAGGTTGCCGATCTGCCGGTTGGCGTAGGGAAGCATATGGACCTGTTCCAGGCATTCGCATGCGATTCGACGATCGGTTTCACCAATCTTTCTAAGCCACCCAAGATGGCCGTATCGACCCATCAGAACGACATCCATAACCGTGACCGGAAAATCCCAGTCAACCGTCTCTCTTTGGGGGACGTAGCCAATTCTGGAGATTCCTGCTTTGGGGGCTCTTCCGAAGATCTTAACGTATCCTCCATTGGGTTTGACCATATTCATGATTGTCTTGACGAGGGTTGACTTGCCGGCTCCATTCGGGCCGATGACCCCCACCAGGGAACCCTCCTCAATCTCCAAATCGATACCATATAAAACAGGTTTCCTCTGATAGGAAACGGTGAGGTCATGGATTTCCAAGGGTTTGTGGGGATTATTCATCCTTCCCACTCCTCAAGCCCTCAATCACCGCCCGTACGTTGTGAATCATCATTCCTGACCATGTGGACAGGGGGTGCCGTTTTCCGGCCGGTCCGACAATAAACTCATCCGAAGAGCCAAGGGCATCGGAAAACAAGGCGCTCCCTAGAGAAGCGCCCGTTTCTCTGGCAATCTCTTGCAGCGCAGTCGGGTTGACGCTACTCTCGACGAAAAGCGCTGGGACTTTGTTTTTGGTCACGTAATCGACGAGATTGGCTCGGTCGCCGAGGCCGGCTTCCGTGGCGGTCGATATACCTTGAAGGGCGATGACTTCAAGGTCAAAGGCTCGGCCGAAATACCTGAAGGCATCATGGCTGGTGATGAGTTTTCTTTCCCAAGGGGGAATTTCCGAGAATTCCTTTTTCGACCAATCCGCGATCTCTCTGTATCGCGTTTGGAGCTTTTGGCTTCGCTCCTCGAAAGTTTTCTTTTCATTGGGGATGAGGGTGCCCATTTGCTCGGCAATACCATGGGCGCATGCCGACCAAAGCTCCGGATCAAACCAAACGTGCGGGTCTGGGTGAATGCCATCCCCCTCTTCGGAAGAAAGTAATCTTTTCGCGGGGAGGATGGAACAGGCTGCGTAAGTGCGGACTTTCGAACCCCGTGCTTTTTCCAGCGCTTCCGAAAGTTTGCCTTCGAACTTAAGGCCGTGAAAAACCACCAGATCGGCGGAAACTACAGCTGCCATGTCTCGAGCGGTGGGTTTGTACAGGTGAGGATCGACACCTGCTCCCATCAGAGGAATCACTTTGCAAAAATCTCCGGCAATTTGCCTCACCAAGTCGGTTATCTGCGTGGTGGTCGTAACCACCGTGAAAATTTCATCGTATCGTAAGACCGGATTTGTCTTGGTAGGCTTTTCCTCCGAACACCCGATGGAAAGAATCGAATGGATACCCGCGAGAAAAAGGAAGATGAGTAACTTAAAAACTTTTTTCATTGATTTTACAAAATGAGAACTTTGAGTAATCAAAGTATATTGTTCGAATAGTCTTGAGTCAAGATCAGGTTAGGATCAAGGTGTCGCAATGCCGACTTCTACGGTTGAAAATTACCTCAAGCAAATTCTCATCGTTTCTTTGGAGACGAACTGTCCGGAGGTACCGATGGGCAAGGTTGCCCAAGGCTTGTCCGTAACCTCGGGTACCGCAACCACAATGTTTAAAAACTTGGCGGAAAACGGATGGCTTCATTATTATCCGCGGAGAGGCGTCCGTCTCACGCGCAAGGGGAAGGCTTTGGCCATGAATATGTTGCGCAGGCATCGGTTGCTTGAAACTTTTCTGGTTGAAACCTTGGGCTTGGATTGGAGCGAAATTCATCAGGAGGCCGAGGAATTGGAACATGCGATCTCTGAAAAGGTTTTGGAGAAACTGGATGAGTTTCTGGGCCGTCCCAGACAGGATCCTCACGGACATCCGATCCCATCGCGCGGCGGTGTTATTCGGAGAAGCAGCACCCAAAGTCTCCTCAGTTGTAAGGCGGGCAGCAAGGTAACCATTGAATCGATCACAGATCAGGAAAGTGATTTTCTTAAGTTTGCTCGGAAAAAGCAATTGTTTCCGGGTCAAGTGGTGAGCGTCCTGAGTCATGAGAAACTAGCCGATGCGATTACTCTTCAGGTCGGCGGAGCAGCGCCTTTTTCGTTGGGCTCAAGATCCTCGGAGAAAATCCTTGTCCAAGCTTGAATTTGGGCCTTGATAGGCAAGTTTCATCAAAAAAGGGTTTGCCCAAGTAATAATCTTTTTAGAGAACAAATTTTCCCTTTTTTAACTCAATCCCCAAATCCCCAAGAATTATGTCTCGATTCGTAACTTTATTTACTGGCCAATGGGCCGATCTGTCCTTGCCTGACTTAGCCGCCAAAGCCTCTGAAATGGGTTACGATGGTTTGGAGCTGGCATGTTGGGGCGATCATTTTGACGTCGATAAGGCGGCGGTTTCCAAAAAATATTGCCAGGAAAGATGGGAAATCCTGTCCGATCATGGGCTCACTGCATTTGCCATTTCCAGTCACTTGGTCGGGCAAGCGGTTTGTGATCTAATCGACGAAAGACATCAGGCCATTCTCCCGCCTGACGTATGGGGTGAGGGCGAACCCGAAAAAGTGCGAAAGCGGGCAGCGAGAAAATTGGCGAAAACCGCCAAAGCCTGTCGCAACTTCATCAACGCGAAACCCGGCAGAGGAAAGAAAGACGATTTTCCGGCAGTGGTGAATGGTTTCACGGGTTCCAGCATTTGGCACTCGATTTATGCTTTTCCACCAACCGATCAGGCTTATTGGGACAAAGGCTTTCAGGATTTCGCGAAGCGTTTCGGCCCCATTTTGCAGGAGTTCGAAAAGCAAAAGGTGAATTTTGCGCTGGAAGTCCACCCGACCGAAATTGCCTTTGACATAGCAAGCGCGGAGCGCGCCTTGGCCGCGGTCAAGGGACACAAACGCTTTGGTTTCAACTATGATCCTTCTCATTTGGGATATCAGGGGGTCGATTACGTTAAGTTCATCCGAACTTTTCCCGATCGTATCTACCACGCTCACATGAAGGATGCCTGGTGGGGTCATGGTGATGGAACGGTTGGTGTGTTCGGCGGACACACGACTTTCGCTGACCCAAGAAGACAGTGGGATTTCCGTTCGGTTGGGCGAGGGGACGTTGATTTTGAAGAAATCATTGTGGCTCTGAATGACATCGGCTATGCGGGTCCGCTATCAATCGAATGGGAGGACAGTCGCATGGACCGATTTCACGGTGCCGCGGAATCCTGCGAATTCGTGCGGGCGCTTGATTTCGAACCTAACCTGATGGCTTTTGACTCGGCCTTCGATAAGGAGAACCAGTAAGCATCGCTTTGATTGCGCTTACTTTCAAAACTCTAAAAGGAATTCATTGATATGAAACGAAAATTACGTATGGGCATGGTGGGCGGTGGAAGAGGAGCTTTCATTGGTGGAGTTCACCGTCGAGCTGCCGCCCTGGATGGAGAGATCGAGTTGGTCGCCGGAGCCTTTTCCTCCGACCCTAGGAAATCCGCATTATCCGGTAAAGACTTCTACCTGAAGCCTTCCCGGGTTTATGGTTCTTACCAAGAGATGGCTGAAAAGGAGAAAGCCCTTCCCGAAAACGAAAGAATTGATTTCGTTACCATCGTTGTGCAAAACTTTCTTCATTTCGAAGTTGCCAAGACCTTTTTGGAAGCGGGCTTCAACGTTATTTGCGACAAGCCCGTCACCCTTGACTTGGAGCAGGCAAGAGAGCTTCGCAAGATTATCAAAAAATCCAAGAAAGTCTTTGCCTTGACTCATAATTACACGGGATACCCAATGGTTAAGCTTGCCCGGCAAATGATTCGCAAGGGTGACCTTGGGAAACTGATCAAAGTGGTTTGCGAGTACCCTCAGGGTTATGCGATTACGGCTCTGACCGGAGAAGACAAGGCCATTGCGAATTGGCGCGCCAATCCCAAGATTGCGGGAATTTCCAATTGCATGGGGGACATCGGAACGCATGCCGAGAATTTGGTTCATTACGTCACCGGCTTGGAAATTGATCGCTTGTGCGCCGATCTTTCCGTTAACATTCCTGGTCGGACCTTGGATGATGATGGAAACGTATTGGTCCGCTTCAAGGGAGGAGCGCGAGGTATCATTTACGCTTCCCAAGTTTCAAACGGAGACGAGAATGATCTTACGATTCGCGTTTACGGAACCAAAAAATCACTCGAATGGCACCAAGAGGAGCCCAACGACCTCATAGTCAAGGATGCCCGTTCTCCCAGACAGGTCTATCGTCGGGGCAACGATTACGTAACGGGTGCCGCAGCTGAAAACACTCGGATTCCCTTTGGTCACCCGGAAGGATTTATCGAAGCTTTTGCAAACGTTTATAATGCCGCCGCCCTTGCCATAAGAGATGAGCGGGCGGGAAAGTTTCCTCGAAAGTCCGGTTATGATTATCCTGACATTCGAGATGGTATCATTGGCATGGCATTCATCGAAACCGTAGTGAAAAGTTCAAAATCGAAGGAAAAATGGATCAAGTTTCCATCCATCCCAAAGTGATTGTTTTATGAGTAAGAAAATAGGCGTAATAGGAGCGGGGGGAATGCTGCAGTACCATGCCGCTGGTTTTAAGGCAGGCGGAGCTGAGTTGATTGCGGTTTGCGACATGAATGAGGAAGCAGCGGCCAGAGCCGCTGAAACCTACGACGTGCCCAAGGTTTTTTCGGATTCGCAAAGAATGCTTGATGAACTTACGGAACTGGATGGGATAAGTATCATTACCCCAAACCGTACTCACCGACCTTTGGCCCTGCAGGCCTTGCAGGCGGGTAAACATGTGTTTTGCGAAAAGCCACCCGCCCTGAATGCTGGGGAAGTTGCCGAAATGAAGGATGCTGCTGAAACTGCAGGAAAAACTCTCATGTTCAATTTCAACAATCGGGCAAGGCCAGAGTCTTACGCTCTGAGAAAATACTTGGAATCGGGCGAAGTGGGCCGGATCAACTCCGCTCAGGCCAAGTGGATTCGTCGAACTGGCATTCCTGGATTTGGCGGCTGGTTCACGAACAAGGAGTTGTCCGGAGGTGGTCCCCTGATCGACCTTTTGCACATGGTTGATTTGGCCATGTACTACATGGACTATCCGCAAGCTTCCCATGTTTTGGCTCAGACTTTTGATGATTTCATCCAAGACAAAGGCTTTAAGGGCCCCTGGGGAATTCCTGATGTGGTTGATGGCGTGACGAACGTTGAAAGCGCGGCACATGGATTCGTCCGCTTTGAGACTGGGCAAGTGCTAAGCTTTCAGGTTTCGTGGGCTGAAATGAATAAGCGCGAAGAGGTTTCGGTCACCTTCCAAGGTCAAAAGGCAGGTGGGATGATTCGTCGCTTGTTCGGGTCTGACGGTTTGGATGAAACGGCCTTGGACGATTGTGAACTTTACGTTCAGGAACATGGGCGTTCGGTGAACCGATCGATCATAACGGAAGCAAATGAGGATATGGGCCGAATTCGTTCCGCGGAAAATTTCATTCGAGCCATCGAAGGAGAAGAGGCACCACTGAACACACCTGATCAGGCCCTTGCCCTCATGAAGGTTATTGATGCGACTTACCAATCGGCTCAAACTGGAAAACCAGTTGAAATTGCTTGATCGCTTAGGGCTTGAGGCTTGCAAGGACAAAAGATTTCAGCAAAATAATTCTCTTTAAACTATGGGTAAGCAATACAACAAATTGATCAAGCGCCGTCGTCGTTCCGCCTATTTGGCTCGGAGAAAAGCGGCCTTGCAAAGCGAAAAGCCGGCACCCGCCAAAAAAGCGAAGAAGCCTGCTGCGTCCACTGCAAAGTCTTCCAGTCGCAAGAAAGCGGAACCCAAACCGAAACCGGTGCAAGCGAAGGAAGAGGTGGCGGAAAAGGCAAGCGCCGAAGATGTGCTTGGTCCTGCCACCGAAAAGGAAGAAGTCGCCGAGAACGAAGAGACAAGCGAAACTTCCTCTGCCGAAGAAGCCGAAAAGTAAGGCTTGTAGGGGGAAAGCGTCGATGGTTTTCCCCAAGCGGTTTTTCTTTCTCGGGCTTATGCTAATGGGAAATTGTCTGCTTGCGGAGATAAGGATTCTTTCGGTTACGGAAAGGTATTTCGAACAGAATGATTTCAAGCGAGTCTTCGAATACTTCACAGGGAAGGAATTCACCGGCACGGAATTGATTTTGCGTTCCGATCACGCGAATCGCTCCGGCATGTACTTTGAGTTTTCCTTAAGCGCAACCCCATCCTCCCTACCCAAGGGTTCCGCATTCATTCTTCATGTGTACCGTTCGGGCTCATTGGATCCAAAGACTTATCCATTCAAGATTCCCGAAGACACTGAAGAAAAAAAGGATATCCTTATCGGGCTCACCGGAGAGGACTGGCCTTCGAAAAAGACCAGGCTCATAGCATGGAAGCTGGAGCTGAGATCTTCCGATCAAAGGATTTTGGCTCAGAAACAAAGTTTTCTTTGGGAACACGAAAAATAAATTCACCGGAAATGGGGATGGATGGGTGGAGGGAGATCGGCAAACACTCCTTCACTCCCTTGAGCCTCGAGGAAACTCTTCTCGGCGGTCAGTCTTTCGTGTGGACTAAAAAGGGAAGTCACCAATGGAGGGGAGTGATTGGACGAAGCATTGTGGATTTGTCTTTACGAAATGGTCGGCTTTCTTGGCGCGCCAGTCTGCTCCATCCGTTTTCCGAAGGGGAACTTACAAAGTACTTGTGGATTGATGGCTCATATGATGCAGCCATCGAAGAGATGCCTTGGAGATCGGATCCGGTACTACGAGAAAGCTTACGGGCCTTTTCAGGATTGCGGATTCTTGGTCAACCTTTTGATGAGACGTTGTTTTACTTCCTTTTGAGTTCGGCCAAGAGCATTTCCCAAATCAAAAGTTGCGGAGAGGCGGTGGCTCTTCGTTATGGGGAAAAGCTTGGTTTTGGAATTGGAAGTTTTCCGGGATGGAACCGGCTTTGCGAAGTTCCGGAAGAGGAACTCCGAAAGTTAAAGCTTGGGTATCGGGCGAAATATGTTGCAGGGGTGGCAGACTTTCTGGCCTCAAGGAGTGGTTGGCTTGAGGAAACCGCTTCCCTGCCTTACGAAAAGGCCAAGGCCAGGTTAATGGAAATGCCTGGAGTTGGTCAAAAAATTGCGGATTGCGCTCTTTTGTTCGGGGCGGGAAAACTCGAGGCTTTTCCAATCGATACCTGGATGGATAAATCCTTGGAACGCAGGTATGGCCTTGAAGGTTGGTCCTTGTCCCAGAAGCTGACTTTCGCCCGGGTGCATTTTGGAAAATTCGCTGGACTGGCCCAGCAATTTCTTTTTTCAAGCGAGCGACGCGGTATCTTTGCTTAAAAAGTCAAGCGGGTGACCAATTCCAAGGTTTTTCCCTAGGTTTTACTTGAAATGGCATAGAATTTGCAAAAGTTCTTCCAACCCCTTCACTTCATGCAAAACGAATTATTCACGTCTTATGAAACCGATGTGTTTTTCGATGAAATGTTCGGATCCGATGGCATTGCCCCTTTGGACCATTACCGTTCCATTTTGAATCGCTTGAAATCACTCGAACCCACCCAAATAGAAGAGAAACAAAAACAGGCGGATTCGTCCTTTCTCGAACATGGCGTGACCTTCACGGTTTATGGTGACGATGAAGGAACCGAGCGGATCTTCCCATTTGATTTGATTCCACGGGTTATTCCTGACAAGGAATGGCAAAAGGTGGAGCAGGGCCTTCGGCAACGTATTCTCGCCCTGAACCTTTTTCTTAACGACGTCTATCACGATGGAAAGATCATGGCGGAGGGGGTTGTTCCCGAGGAGGTGGTCAAATCTTCCGCTCACTACCGGCAGGAAATGGTCGGGTTTGACGTTCCCAGGGACATTTTCGTGCACATTTGCGGTACCGATCTGATACGGGATGAAACGGGGCGGTATCTTGTTTTGGAAGATAATGCCCGCTGTCCTTCAGGCGCTTCCTATCTTCTGGAAAACCGGGAAATCATGAAGAAGACTTTTCCCGGAACCTACCAGGCCATGTCCGTAAGGTCCGTGGAGGCTTACCCTGAATTACTTTTGCGTTCCTTGGAGTTTCTGTCTCCTCGACAATCGCAAAAACCAGTTTGCGTCTTACTGACGCCGGGAGTTTACAACAGCGCCTACTTCGAGCATACCTTTCTTGCCCGGCAAATGGGTATTGAAATCGTTGAAGGAAAGGACCTGATTGCAATCGACGGACACGTCTACATGCGAACCACGCACGGATTGGTGCAAGTCGACGTAATCTATCGTCGGTTGGACGATGCGTTCCTGGATCCCCTTTTCTTTGAGGAAGACTCTTTGCTCGGCGTGAGCGGACTAATGGATGCATACCTGAAGGGAAACGTAGCCCTTGCCAACGGTATTGGAACCGGAGTCGTCGATGACAAGGTAACCTATGCGTACGTCCCTGAAATGATCCGTTTTTATCTGGGGCAGGACCCGATCCTTGAGCAGGTGCCTACCTACCTGTGTTGGAATGATCAGGATCGGGATTACGTTTTGAACAACCTCTCCGAACTGGTCGTCAAGTCAGCCAACGAATCCGGAGGTTATGGCATGCTGGTCGGAAGCGCCTCAACGAAAAAGGAAAGAGAGGAGTTTGCTCAAATGATCCAAGCCTCACCCCGTGATTATATTGCCCAACCCATCATATCCCTTTCGAGGCACCCTACCTTTTGCGAGAATGGAATCGAGGGCAGGCACGTGGATCTGCGACCGTTTATTCTTTATGGCGAGGATATTGAAATTGTGCCGGGCGGTCTTACTCGAGTCGCCCTGAAAAAAGGCTCCTTGGTGGTCAACTCCTCCCAAGGCGGGGGAAGCAAGGACACCTGGGTGTTAAAGGATTGAACCATGCTTTCCAGAGTCGCAGATAATCTATACTGGATGAACCGTTACGTGGAACGGGCGGAAGGCGTCACCCGTCTCGTTGAAGTCAAGCGCGACACGAACCTCGAAGCCGAGGCAAAGGGTGACAAGCGCGACTATTGGCGTTCCGCCTTGCAAGCGATGTGCGCGAGCGAAGGAGCGCAGGAGGAGGATCTGAATGATCCGGAATCCTTCATTCTTTTTTCCAAACGCTGGTCGAGTTCGGTGATTAACTCCATCAACCAGGCTCGAGAAAATGCCCGTATGGTCAGAGATCAATTATCGGAGGAAATTTGGGTTGAACTTAACAACTTGTACCTCTTCCTCAATTCCCCGGATGCCCAACAAACCTACCTGCAGGACTCCTCCAAATTTTTTCGCAGGGTCATTCGTTTTTCACTTGTTTTCCAAGGTCTTTCAGATGCTACGGTTCACCAAGACGAAGGTTGGCTTTTTATGTCACTCGGCAAATATTTGGAACGAGCGGACCAGACCAGTCGAGCCTTGGATACACTTACTTTACTGGGTAATGAGCCCACCAGGCTTGATCTGATTGGCGTTCTGCGAATCTGCAGCGCCCAATCCGCTTATCGCAAAAGGTACCGAGGCGATCTTAATTTACGCAATGTCGCCGATTTTCTTCTCTTCTCTCAGGATTTCCCTCGTTCGCTGCGATTTGCCATTCGCAGAATCGATTCCAATCTTCATGATATTTCAGGAGTGCCCGCGGGTAACTTTTCGAATGAAGCCGAGCGTTTGACCGGCAGCGTCTTGGCCCAACTGAATTTCTCTGGAATCGACGCAATGCTCGAGACCGGGCTTCACGAGTCCATTGATGATTTGCAGAAAAAATTGATCGAAGTCGGTCAGAGTATTTTTGAAACTTACGTTTTGCTTCCCTTTGAAATCAAAAACGCCAGTGTACCGCCAGTCGTACAATCTCAAATGCAACAGCAGTAGATATTGATTTGCTTCCATGCGTCTCTACGTCCTGCACAAGACCTACTACAGGTATCCAAGCCCGGTCCGTGAAAGCTTCAACGAGTTGAGGCTGCAGCCCCTGTCCAACGATTGGCAGCACTGCGAATCCTGTTTTGTAAGCGTTCTACCGACAGCCCAAATGAGGCAGTATCTCGATCTGAACGGAAATCTGGTTCATCATTTTGAAATTCCTTACGAACACTCGAAGCTGATCATTGAAAGTCGTTCGACCATTCTTACCCAAAAGAGAGTTGATTTCGATAATTTCCCTTACGGCGTTTCCTTGCAAAGCCTACGCGAAGTCGAGGGACAGCCCGAATGCCGGCCTTATCTCCAAACTTCTCAATTCATCGACATTAACCCAGAAGCATGGAGGATGGCGGTGGACGTGCGGGCTGACTCTCAGGATGTGTTTCAAACCGCTTACCAGATTATGGAATTCATCTATTTGAATTATGAATATTGCGTATCCACGACTACTGTGGAGACTCACGCAAATGAGGTTTTGCAGAGCAAGAGAGGAGTGTGTCAGGACTTTGCTCATGCCGCGATCGCCTTGTGCAGATGCCTTGGTATCCCAGCCCGATACGTAAGCGGATACTTTTACGATGCCACCCGTGATCAAAGTATGCGAGGCGCCGGAGCTTCCCACGCATGGTTGGAAGTAATGGTGAACGGATACGGATGGTTTGGATTGGATCCGACCAACAACCGGGTCGTCGACGAGAACTACGTCATTCTCGGGTCGGGTCGTGATTATACGGACGTCGCGCCGGTCACCGGCACTTACTTCGGTCCGTCACCGGAAAGTTTGCAGGTGAGCGTGGAAGTCAAGCGACTTGACGACTAGTTTCGCCTTTGTCTTTCACGAAGCTCTTTTAGGTCAGACTTGGGCACGGCGTCGAGTAGCTTTTGGGTGTAGGGATCCTTTGGTTGACGGTATAGCGCTTCCGCCTCGTTGGTTTCGACAATGCGTCCCGCTTGCATCACCGCAACCTCATCGGAGACGAACTTCACGACCGACAGGTCGTGGGAAATGAAGAGATAGGTCAGGTTGCGGCTCTCTTGCAATTCGTTGAGGAGGTTGAGAACTTGCGCCTGTACGGACACGTCCATTGCAGAGACGCATTCGTCGCAAACAAGGAACTCAGGTTCCACGGCGAGGGCTCTGGCCACGCAAAGGCGTTGGCGTTGTCCGCCGGAAAATTCGTGCGGATAACGAAGAAGATGAGCGGAAGAGAGCCCGACTTCCTCGAGGAGCGAAACCACCCGTTCGCGACGATCGGAAGATCCGGAGCCGATCTGGTGAACCGTGAGAGGTTCGGTGAGAGCCTGTTCGATGGTAAGGCGTGGGTTTAGGGAAGCGTAGGGATCCTGAAAGATGATCTGCATCCGCTTTCGGTAGGATCGCATATCCGACGCTTGGAGTACGGCGCCATCGTAGCGGACGATTCCCGAGCGAGCATGGACGAGACCGAGGATGGCCCGACCCAGAGTCGTTTTCCCGCAACCGGATTCGCCCACCAAGCCAAGGGTTTTCCCCTTGGCAATGGAAAGATCCACCCCGTCCACGGCTTTGACGGTCTGGCGGGTTTTCCTCAAGAAACCGCTTCCCGAAGTAAAGTGAACTTTCAGATCCTTGACTTCGAGGAGGGTTTGCTCGGGCTCTCTTCGGAAATCCTTGGGATCATGTTTGTTTTCTAGATTGGAAAGACGTTCCATGGCATTGGGTCTCTCTCTCAAAGTCAGAGAACCGTCCTTTGCCTCTTCCGCATGGAGAAAATCTTCCACGGTAGGCAGAATGCGGTATTTGGTTTCGAAGGTGGGGCGACAGGCGAGGAGTCCCTTAACGTAGGGATGAGATGGATTCTCGAAAATGGACAGAACGCTTCCCTGTTCGACGACCTTACCGCGGTACATCACCACGACTCGATCTGCGACGTCCGCAACAACTCCGAGATCGTGGGTGACGAAGAGCACGGCGACCCCAAGATCATTCCTTAGCTCGCGAAGGATTTGCAGGATACGGGCCTGCACGGTCACGTCCAGGGCGGTGGTAGGCTCATCCGCCAAGAGAAGATCCGGATTCGTAACCAGGGCCATGGCAATCATCGCTCGTTGTCTCATGCCTCCTGAGAATTGATGAGGGTATGAGCGGGCTCGGGTTTCTGCGTCTCGAATACCCACTTTGATCATCATTTCAATGGCCCGTGACTCAGCTTCTTCACGGGAAGTTTGTTCGTGAGTGAGGATAGGTTCGACCACTTGTTCCAGAATGGGAAGGTAGGGGTTGAGGCAACTCATGGGATCTTGAAAAATCATGGAAATGCGCTTACCTCGGATGGCTCGGAGAATGGGGAGGGGTAAGTGAAGGAGATTCTGGTCATCAAAGGTAACGGAGCCTCCCTCCACCTTTGCCGGAGGGGAAGGAAGGAGACCGAGCATAGTATGGCAAGTGACTGATTTTCCGGAACCGGATTCGCCGACCACGCCAACGATTTCCCCCTTGTTAATGGAGAAGGAGACGTCATCGACTGCCCGGGTGGTCCCCGCTCGAGTATGGAAATAGGTCTTCAGGTTCTTGACTTCAAGTAGGCTCATCAGTCTTTGGATGCTTTTACGTCGAGAGCGTCGCGAAGGCCGTCGCCCAGAAAATTAAGAGAAAACAGGGTCAGGGAAAAGAAGAGCCCGGGTAAGAGAAGAAGCTGAATTTCCGTCTCGAGGAAGTTTGCCCCTTCCTTGATGAGCACTCCCCATGAGCTGTTGGGGGATTCGACGCCTAACCCGAGAAAGGAAAGTATGGCTTCGTACATGATGAAACCGGGTACCGTCAGAGTGGAGTATACGATGGTGGGCCCAAGGACGTTGGGAATGACGTGGCGGAAGAGAATCCGGCTCTTGGAATAGCCCAGAGCCACCGCGGCCTCCACGAACTCACGCTCCTTTATGGCAAGCACCTGGGCTCTCACTATACGGGAGAGGGTAAGCCAACCCAAGAGTCCAAGCGCGAAGAAGAGGGGGACTACGTTGGTCAGACGGCTTGTGAATTGCTTGTCCCAGCCCCAGCTATCCACAATCCATTGAGTGACCTCTCCTGAAAAGTTGCTGAGAGTGGCCTGCAGGACAATGACGAGCACGAGAAAGGGAATGGCGAGCAGGGTGTCCACGATCCTCATCAATACGGCATCCGTTTTGCCACCGATGAACCCGGAGATGGCTCCGTAGATTATGCCAATGGCTACGGATACGGCCGTGGCGATCAAACCGACGAGGATGGAAACTTGCCCACCGTACAGAATACGGGCGAACAGATCACGCCCTAGGGCGTCGGTGCCAAACCAATGTTCTTCCGAAGGGGCGGCGAATTTGTTGACAAGGTTGACTTTATTGGGGTCCTTGCAGAACCAGGCCATCGCAAAGCATAGTAAAATCATTAGGCCAAGAACGCATAAACTTCCCATGGCGAACTTGTTTTGACCCATTCGATGGCGGGCATCCTTCCAGAGGGAAGAGCCTTGCTCGAATTCACTGGCAGGACCTTCGGGCATCCGATTATTCGGGGTTGTCCGCGATTCGTACGCGAGGGTCGAGAAACCCCGTAAGTAGATCCGCGATCAGGTTCATGACCACGATTAGAAATCCGAAGAACAGGGAAATCCCAAGGAGGAGGAATTCGTCTCGTGTGGTCGCAGCATTTACGAAATGTTGACCCATGCCAGGCACCTGGAAGATGGTTTCCACAATGAAAGACCCGCTGATCAAGGCCGCAAAAGCCGGACCTAGGTAGGCCACGGCGGGGATCAGGCCTCCGCGAAGCGAGTGCTTGATGATGACTTTGGAGGGTGACAAGCCCTTGGCCTGAGCGGTGCGGACGAAGTCTTGAGAAAGAACCTCCAGAATACCCCCGCGCGTCAGTCGGGCCAAATAAGCCGCGGAGACCAAGCCGAGAGTAAAGGCAGGTAAAATGACGTCCTGAGGGCTACCCCAACCAGCGACTTTTAATCCCGGAAGGTGGGCGGCGAGGTAAATTTGCAGAAGAGGGCCAATGGTGAAGGAAGGTACGCATATCCCGATCATGGCAATTCCCATGCAACTCCAATCGACCCAACTGTTTTTTCGAACTGCGGAAAGAACGCCGATTGGAATCCCAATTCCGACCGCGAAACCCAATGCGCAAAGTCCGAGAATAAGGGAGTTGGGAAAGGATTGGGCAATGATGTCCTTGACCGGTCTTCCTTTGCTTGTGGAAATGCCCAAGGAGCCTTCGGTGATAATGTTCTTTGGATAAACGTAATATTGCTCCCATAAGGGTCGGTCCAAACCATAGAGCTTGCGAATGTTCGCTTTGGTTTCCGCCGAAACGTTTTTCTCGGACGTGAAGGGCTCTCCTGGCATCGCCTTGGCGAGAAAGAAGGTGATGGTATACAAGGTGAAAAGCACGAGAATTCCTTGCATCAAGCGACCGAGAAGAAACTTAATCATTTGATCATCCTTCCTTTTTCATGGTTGGCGAGGATTCGAGTCGGATGAATTTGTAGGGATGGTTGTCGAGAACCAACGGATGCCAGCCCTTGACCTCTGGACGAAGCAGATAATTTCGGGTGTACCAGTAAACCGGGAGGATGGGTCGTTCCTTCAAGAACAGAGACTCGGCTTGAGAAAGAATGTCATAGCGGTCCTGCGGTTTCCCGGTTTCCGCAGCTTGGGCAAGAAGGCGCTCAAATTCCTCACTGTGCCAACCGGTTCGGTTGTTGCCCGTGCCTTTCATCCACATGTCCAAAAAGGTGAGGGGGTCCAAATAATCGCCTATCCAACCCCCGGCCGCCAAGTCATAGTCCTTGTCGAACATGGAAGTGATGTAGGAGGTCCACTCCAGTTGTTTGATTTTTATGGTCGCGCCCAAGTGTTCCTTCCACATCGATTGCAGAGCTTCCGCAACTGCCTTTGAAGTTTCCTTGTCTGTGGTGAGAAATTCTATGTCGGGCAGACCTTCCCCGTTCGGAAAGCCTGCCTCAGCAAGCAATTCCCGGGCAAGCTTGGGGTCAAAGCGGACCTGCTTGGCAGCGGGATAATCTCCGAAGGGAGGAACCAATCCGCCGGCCGGCTTCTGTCCCCCCTTGAGTACGTTCTGAATCAGGGATTCTTGATCTAGGGAGAGAGAAAAGGCCAGGCGAACACGGGAATCCGTGAACGGTTCGTGAGTGACGTTCGTTCTGATGAAATAGGTACCAAGGTAAAGTTCGTTTCTCAGGTCGGCGGAATAGTTTTGGCGGGAGTGCTCAATCAGTTCGGGGGCCAGCGAATAAGTAACGTGCATTTGTCCGTCATAGTACATTCTCGCTTCGGTGTACAAATTACTGATGGGCAGGTAACGAATTCCATTCAGGCCAACGTTTTCCTCGTCCCAGTAGCGAGGGTTCCTCGCGACTTCAATATGGTCGTTGAAACGCCAGGACTTGAGAAAGAAAGCTCCGTTGCAAACGAGATTTTCGGGCTTGGTCCAAGCGGTGAAACGGTCTCCGATCTTCCCGTGTTTGAGTACGGCGTGTCGTGGGACCGGATACCAAGTGTAATGTTTGGTGATCTCCGGGAGGAAGGGCAGCGGTGAGTTGAGTTTGATCTTCAAGGTATGCGGATCCGGAGCGGTCGCTCCAAAATCAATCAAGTCCCAGAGATCCTTACCCGACTTGGCAAAGGCGAGGTTTTTTTTCAAGAGTCTTGTCCTTATTTGGGCGGATACGCCCTTGGGCCAGGTGAATAGGTTTGGATTGCCTTGGATTGCCTCAAGTTCCTTCGCGGTCAGAAAATCCAGTCCCTTGAAATTGAATGAGTCTTCGGGGGCCTCCTCATTTGGTCCGAAATCAATTTCCTTAAGGCTTGCCCACCATTCAGTGGTGAAATTGGCGTCCTTGCGGGAAAGCAAGTAGGAGCGTTGGGACTTGTGATAGGGCTCTGCATCACGCACGTAATAGAGCATGAAGGAATAGTCCGAGGCAAGCTCCGGAGTGAGCAAGCGTCTGAAGGAGAAAAGAAAATCGTCGGCGGTTAGGGGAGCGCCATCTGACCATTGCGCGTCCTTGCGAAGTTCGAAAACCCATTCGTCGGGTCTTTTTTCATCAACCGGATACCACTTTTCGGCAACCCCGGGCAAAGCCACGCCGTCTTTCGAAGGATGCCCTTCCACCAAACCTTCGAACAGAGCCCTGATTACGTTACTCTCCAAAACGCCGCTTACGATATGAGGATCCAAGCCCTTGGGCTCGGAGGTGTTGCCAATAATGAGAATGCCCTCTTCGGTGGCCTGCTCAACCGCAGTCCGCTCGGAACAGGAGTTCATGAGCGAAGCGCAGGTGAGGAGCAGAACAACTTCGGCGAGAAACGGAACTTTCATAGTAGGATGCGGGAAGCCAACGGAATCATAAGGAAGTTCGGTTCAATTCTTGGCAAGCAAAAGCAGAAAGAACCTTCAAAGAAACTTTGGTTTGCCTTTGATCACATGGAAGGAAGAATCTAAAACCCTATTTGAATTCATGCGTGATTATTTCATAAGACGACTGCTCTTGATTCCACCCACTTTGCTGGGCATCAGCATTATGGTCTTTGCGATTACCCGTCTTGCTCCAGGCGGACCTTTGGAGCAGGCGATGATGCAAATGCAGCAAGTCTCCGAACAGGGAGGGGGAGGGCAGGGGATGAAATCCGACCAGGCTTTGTCCAAGGAGCAGTTGGAACAGATGAAGCGACTGTACGGTTTCGACAAGCCTCATTGGGAAGCCTACCTGATTTGGCTTGGCGTCCTTCCGCGGGAGACCGAATTCCGTCAGATTCGCTTTACGAGGAACGAAAAGGAACTGGCCGAAAGAGTGCGCTTGCCAAAATTTCATCTTGCCGAGTTGGACTGGAATGAGGACGGTTATCTTCAACGATCCGAAGTGCCCAAGCATCTTTCGAATTACCTGCCGTTCGATAGCTTCGACAGTAATGGAGATGGAGAAATCGATGGCAGGGAAGGAGCTCGCCCGGATGCGTGGATCGAGGGAGCTCGGGAAAAGATCATTCTCCAGAGAGGCAAGGGTTCGACAGTTCGCATTGCAAATTTTGAAAGTTTGCTGGGCAATTGGTCGGTGCGGATGAGACCTGTCGAAACCGGCGTCCTCAAAGCAAGACCGGTTGCCGAACTTTTCATGACCGAATTCGAGGGCGTGCTTCAGGGTAATTTTGGGCAATCCACTCGATATGGGGAGTCGGTGTTTCAGGTGATTTCGGAGCGCTTGCCGGTCTCTTCCTATTTTGGCATACTGACTTTTCTGATTACCTATTTCGTCTGTATCCCTCTTGGCGTTTTCAAGGCGGTCAGACACAAAACCCTGCCCGATGATCTTTCATCCATTCTGATTTTCATCGGTTACGCCGTTCCCGGATACGCGCTTGGTTCCCTGCTTTTGCTTTTCTTTTCGATCAAGTTGGACTGGCTGCCTATGGGCGGTCTTACGAGTGATGGTTTTGACGAGCTTTCTCCTTGGGGGCAGCTCAAGGATTTGTTCGCCCATACCTTTCAACCACTTTGCTGTTACTTGATTGGAGGTTTCGCCTTCGTGACGATGTTAATGAAAAATCACCTTATGGATAACCTATCCGCGGATTACGTCCGTACGGCTATGGCAAAGGGGGT
Organism: Opitutia bacterium; assembly: GCA_002692605.1. Classification (GTDB taxonomy): domain Bacteria; phylum Verrucomicrobiota; class Verrucomicrobiia; order Opitutales; family Seribacteraceae; genus Seribacter. Next base: position 28,270 of record NZLE01000017.1, on the reverse strand, counting down.
TTCCTTCAAGAATGCGGTTCGCAAGCACGCCTTGCGAAATTCCCTGGTTCCCCTGGCCACGAACGTCGGTCATCAGGTTACCTTGTTTGTAACGGGTTCGTTCCTGATCGAAACCATTTTTGACGTGGATGGCTTCGGTCTGCTGGGGTTCAATTCGGTGATTGATCGAGATTATCCGGTGGTTATGGGTGTTCTGACCTTGTCCGCCTCGCTTATGCTTTTGGGGAATATCCTGTCCGACGCCCTCGTCGCCCTGGTTGACCCGAGGGTTCGATTCGAATGAGAAGATGATTCGACTCAATCCATTGACCCTGAGAAAGATTCGTCGATTTCGTTCGATCAGGCGCGGTTATTGGTCCTTTGTCGCATTAATCGCTCTATACCTGGTTAGCCTTTTCGGAGAACTGTTCGTAAACAAACGCGCCCTTCTGCTCCATTATGAGGGAGAGCTTTTTCTTCCCACTTATGGCAAACAGTTAACCGGCAGGCAATTTGGCTTGGACTATGATTACGAAGTGGATTACCGGGAACTGCAAAAGAGATTCGAGGAGGAACAAAGTGGAAACTGGTTGATTATGCCCATCATTCCCTATGGTCCCTATGAAATGGATTATGCGGATGAAAACGCCACGGGCTTTTCCCCTCCGAGCCTATCGAGCGGACACTTGTGCGGTACCGATAAGACCGAAAGGGACGTTTTGGCCCGCTTGCTCTATGGTTTTAGAATCGCAATGACGTTTGCGATCGGTTATCTCGCGCTTACTTATCTGATTGCCATCGCAGCGGGCAGTCTAATGGGTTTCCTCGGTGGAAAGACGGATATGGTGGGACTGAGGTTGGTGGAAATTTGGGCAAACGTTCCTTTTCTTTACATGGTGATCATCCTGGTCTCGGTTATGCCTGGTTGGTGGGGGGTCGGATGGCAGGTTTGCGCTCTTCTTTTGATTATGGTGCTCTTTTCATGGACGGGTTTGACCTACTATGTGCGCGCGGCGGTGTACAAGGAAAAATCTCGAGATTACGTTTCCGCCGCCAAGGTGATTGGAGCAGGACCGCTTCGTATCATTTTCAAACATCTTCTACCCAACGTCATTTCCACCCTGGTGACTTTCGCACCCTTCACCATTGCCGCGGCAATTTCTTCGATTACCGCTCTTGATTTTCTGGGTTACGGTTTACCTCCTCCGGCCCCAAGCTGGGGAGAACTTCTCAAGCAGGGGGTAAGCAACCTGCGCATAGCCCCTTGGATCGTTATTTCCTCGGTCACGGCTCTCGTGCTCACCCTGACTTTGGTCACTTTCGTCGGCGAAGCGGTGAGAGAAGCCTTTGATCCCAAGAAATTTTCCACCTACGAATAATATGAAAAGAATGAAAAGTTTGAGCTATGTGATCCTAATGTCTTTTGCCCTGAGTTTTCAAGGATGCGACAACCCCAAATTGAAGCCTCCTCGCCCGAATGACGCTGACGAGGAGAGCGCGCGGAGCATTCAGGAGCAAGCAATCGACCGGGAGTTTGCCCGCGAACTCGCTAAGGAGTTCGGCAAGGAATTTGCCAAGGAGTTCGCCAGACAAATCAAAGAGGGAGATTTCCCCCTTGATTTGAAAATCGATTCTGGAGTCGCAAGCGAAGAATCCGCTCCCAAGTCAGGTCTTGAAGATGATGAGGGAAACCGTCACCCCCTGCTCGCTCATTGCTCCGAAGAAGTTTTCGAATTTTACAAAGACAATTCGGATTGCTTCATTATCTCTTCTCCGAACAAGATTCCGACCGACCTCATCTGGAAAGACGGATCTGACGAAGAGGAATTTGCTTCACCCAAAGCCAAAAGGGGAGGGGTGTGGAATGCATATATGAGGGATTTCCCCAGAACTCTCAGAACCATTGGCCCAGACGCCAATGGAGCTTTCCGCAGCTACCTGCTTGATTACAACGTGCTGAGTTTGGTGGAAACGCATCCCAATTCGGACGGTTATTATCCTGGATTGGCAAGATCGTGGGCAGTGGGTAAGGACGGAAGAACGGTTTATTTCCGATTGGACCGGTCCGCCCGCTACAGCGATGGTGAACCCGTCAGGGTTTCGGATTACTTTTTCTTCTTCTATTTCATGAGAAGCAAACACGTTCAAGCGCCCTGGTATAATGACTATTATGGGAAGGATAAGTTTCAGAAGATCCAGCTCTATGATGAGGAAACGTTGTCGATTACCTTTTACAAGGCCAAGCCGGATCTTTTGGAACGGGTATCCGTTCGTGGAAAACCCGAGCATTTCTACTTCGAGTTAGACGGTGAGTTTCTTAGTAAATACCAGTGGAATCCCGAGCCTACTACCGGNGCCTACGTTGCATTGCCGGAAAACGTCGACAAGGGAAAATCAGTGACTTTGGTAAGGCAACAAGACTGGTGGGCCGATCAAAAGCGTTTCTTTCGGAATCGCTACAATCCTGACAAGATCAAAGTGACCGTCATCCGCGATTACAACAAGTCCTTTGAACTCTTTCTCAAAGGGGATATCGATATGTTCGGGCTCGCGAAAACTGAATTCTGGTACAACAAATTACCCAATGACCATCCATTGGTTACCAACGGTTACCTATCCAAGGTTACCTTNTTCAACCAAACGCCACCGCCTTCCTATGCTCTCAGAATCAACNCGCAGAAGGCCCCTCTGGATGATTTGAACGTACGTTTGGGAATTCACCACTCGATGAACTTTCAATTGGTTATGGATAAAATCTTTCGTGGTGATTTTGTCCGTATGAATACGGTTGCCGANGGATATGGTCGCCGTTCGCACCCAACCTTGCGTGCGCGGGATTTCTCCGTCGACAAGGCGGTTCGGTTTTTTGCAAAGGCAGGCTTTCAANAGAGAGGGCCGGATGGTATTCTNGTCAATGCNAAGGGAGAGCGACTGTCCGTGGAAGTCGTAACGGGTTACAAGCATTTCGAGGATGTCCTGGTCGTATTGAAAGAGCAGGCCAAGAAAACGGGTTTGGAGTTGAAACTAAAAATTCTGGAAAGCACGGCTGCCTGGAAATTGTTGGGAGAGAAGAACCATCAGGTCGCCTTCTCGGCCTTCAATTCCTTTGTCGAGCTATACCCGCGATTTTGGGAACCCTTTCACTCGGATAACGCCTATGAGGAGGAGGGCGATGCGAAGTTCAATGAAAATGGTGGTCTCAAAGAGGGGCTGACCACCAAGGTGAGCACCAATAATTTTACCCAGACCGCGGTTCGTGAGATTGATCATCTGATCAATCGTTATCGAAACGAGGAAAGCCTTGAGGCGATTACGGAACTGTCTCACCAATTAAGCCAAATGATTCACGATCACGGGGTGTGGATCCCCGCTTGGAAGAAGCCGTGGCTACGGATCGGGCACTGGAATTGGGTCCAGTTTCCGGAAGACTGGGGCCCGAAGGAAACTCGCGACTACGAGGAATTCCAGGTCTTTTGGATCGACGAAGCCCGGAAGCGAGAAATTCTTCAGGCTAAGGAAAAGGGGAAAGCGGTTTCCGATCAACCCACNGTTAGGATTTACGAAAAGTACAAGTCCCGCTGATCGATGCGCCCCTTTTACGAATGACTGCCGTAGCCCATAAAGACCCTCTTCTTGAAATCAGGAATCTGTCGGTCGCATTCGAAGTCGATGAGGGGGAAGTCCAGGCTCTTGATGGAGTTACCTTGGATGTAAGCCAAGGCCAAACTCTTGGTGTGGTCGGAGAGTCAGGTTGTGGAAAAAGTGTGACTGCCCTTTCCGTGATGCGTNTGTTGCCCAAGCCAATGGGAAAAGTTCTCAGTGGNGACATTTCCTTCATGGGTCAGGATCTGCTGTCGCTTTCTCCCGATGAAATGAGAGAAATCCGCGGAAATGAGATTGGTATGATTTTTCAAGAACCCATGAATGCCTTNAACCCGGTTAGGAAAATAGGGATTCAATTGAGTGAAGTCTTTCTGCTCCACCAAGTCACGGACAAGGAGGAGGCATGGAAGAGGTCAATCGATATGCTCGATAAGGTCGGCATTCCTTCCCCTGAAACTCGCGTNCTCGAATATCCCCATCAACTGTCCGGAGGGATGAGACAAAGGGTGGTCATTGCAATGGCATTGGCTTGTCAACCCAAGCTGATCATCGCGGACGAACCGACCACCGCCTTGGACGTAACCGTGCAGGCCCAAATTCTTGAATTGCTGGAGGATTTGCAGGCGAAAATGAATTCCTCGGTTCTTTTGATTACACATGATCTTGGGGTCATTGCGGAAACTTGCGACGAAGTATGCGTGATGTACGCGGGAAGAATTGTCGAAAGAGCGCCGACCAAGGAACTTTTCTCAAATCCCAGGCATGCCTACACCCAAGGTCTTCTCTCCTCGATCCCACGCATGGATGGAGTTCCAAAAACCAAACTTGTCACCATCGAAGGAATGGTGCCGGGGCTCTCCGAACTTAAATCCGGTTGCCNATTTGCCCCACGTAGCGGCTTGAGGCATTCGCCGGAAATGCTCCTGGAGCGACCGCCGTATCTCGAAGTGTCGCCAAATCATTGGTTGGAAGCTTGTCCCGCTTGCNCCGAAATATGAGCTCCCCCGAAAACATCTTGGAAATCGAAGACCTAAGGGTTCATTTCCCTGTGAGAGGAGGCGTTTTTCGAAGGGCGATTGGCTCATGCAAGGCGGTCGATGGAGTCAGTCTGAAACTGAAGGCAGGACAAACTTTTGGTTTGGTTGGAGAATCCGGATGTGGGAAATCCACTCTGGCCAAAGCGGTGGTTCGCCTAGTCAAGCCGACGGGGGGCTCAGTCAAATTTCGGGGGAAGGAAATGCTGGGAGCCGATCAATCCGGGCTCAAGGCTTATCGGAGAGCCGTCCAAATGGTTTTTCAGGATCCTGCGGAATCCCTCAATTCGAGACATACGGTGGGCACCATTATCCGGGAACCTCTTGACGTCCATGAAGTCGGGGACAAGTCTGAACGGATCGAACGTGTGTCTCACCTGCTGGAGAAGGTGGGATTGCCGGCCGAGTCGGCATCCCGCTATCCTTTTGAATTTTCGGGTGGGCAGCGTCAACGCATTGGGATTGCCCGGGCGCTCGCTCTGAAACCTCAACTGCTCTTGCTGGACGAACCCGTTTCGGCCTTGGACGTTTCCGTCCAAAGCCAAGTCCTCAACCTTCTCATGGATCTGCAAAACGAATTCGGGCTCAGCTACTTGTTCATCGCTCATGATCTGGCGGTCGTAAAGCACGTATCAGATCTGATTGCGGTGATGTACCTGGGGAAAATCGTCGAAATCGCACCGGCGGAGGAGTTGTACGCCAACCCTCGACACGCTTACACGAAGGCCCTGATCTCCGCAATTCCGGTTCCCGATCCTGAGGTGACTAGAGTCCGACAGGTCATTCCGGGAGACGTTCCATCGCCCATCGATCCTCCCCAGGGCTGCGCCTATGGTCATCGTGTTTCCGCTCCCAAATATGCTGAATCCGTGGGCAAGGATTTGAAAATGCAAAAAGTGGGTCATAATCATTGGGTCATGGACTGCTCCTGCTGCGTCGAATTGTAGCCTCTTACGCACCTGTTATATTTGCAAAAAAGACTTGCGGGAATTCTTTGCCTGTCTTTTAACTAATCTGCCCAAACGAATTCTATGCGTACCCCTTTAAAGCATTTCCTTAAGTATCTTTTTCCGCTTTTCCTTTTCCTGGAGACGAGTTGGGCTCAAAACCCTGGTGACATGCCCCTCCGTCAAGTGATTGCTCAAGCTCAGGATCTTATTGGCAAAGGAGACTTTGCCGGAGCTTCTCCCTTTCTCGATGAGCTGGAGATACGATTTCAGGATGAGAAGGATCCCCAAGTCGAAAAAATCTTGCAGCAATTCGGTTTTGTAAGAGGAATTGGATATCTGCAGAGCTTTGCCAAAGAGGGTGATCAGGATTACCTTGGCAGAGCGGCCAAAGCCTTTGGTTTCTTCGCAGAACAGTTTCCCACTGATCCGAAAGCGGTCATGGCCATGCAAAAGAGAACCGACTGCCTGCGGGCCCTGCATGAATGGAAGGAAGCCGCTCGCGTAATCGAGACCCTTTTGGACAAAAACCAACCCTACAGGAAACAGATTCTCAAAAGAAGCGAACTATTGAGCCTTTTCTTTGGCAGAGCTCAATGCTACCACATCGAACAGGATTGGGTGAAGGGAGAACCGGCGTTTCGTTCTTTGCTTCAATTTGCCGACGCCGCCAAGGACGAGGACCGAGCGGCCTACGCGGTTTCATGCCTTACTGAGATGTTCGTTCAAACCAAAAGAATAGACGAAGTCTTTCCTTTGCTCCCCAGATTATCCGGTGACACGCCGGCTAGGTATGACCTGCGATTGAACGTAAACCTTATGCAAGGAGCGGAGCAACTCTCTCAAGCGGAGCGACACGTCGAGGCTTCCCTTTTTTATTCTCTTACCATGACCACGGAGGAGATTCAGTCTTTCTATACGGAAAGGCAAAAGCGTTTGCAGAACGAACTTTCCCGGTTGGAACAATTTCTTGCGCTCCGAGGCGCCGGCTTGCCTTCAAGGAGATTGGAAATCCTAAAAGAGAAAAGCAACGATTTGGCAATGAGACTGACGAATGCCAACGGTTCGCTCAAGTTAGTCAACGATACGCCCTCCTTCACCACAACCTTGAGATGGAGAAAATCAGACAACTTTCAGTCCACCCAAAGGGATTGGGAAGCCTTCTGGGGTTTTTACTGGTTGTACAAGGATTTTCCCGATCACGATAGTGTGGAGAATTTCATTTACGCGGCGTTTGCTTCAGCCAATAAGGTCAAACACCGAGAAAAATCGATTGAGTTGGGAGAGGAGTACTTGGCGAACAAGACATGGAAGAAGTTTCGTGCCGACGTCACTTTCATCATGGCCAACGCTTATCGGGAGCAGGCGGAAAAACTGCAGGCTATTTCCGCGAGCCTGCAAATGTCCATGACCACCGTGGGCAAGGAGAGAGCGGCGCAAACCAAAGAGCAATCCGAGCAATACTTCGCTCGCTTCTTCGCCCTCTGTGACGATTTTCTTGAGATTATGCCCGAGCACAAGTATGCGAGAGATTTTGTCGGAATGATGGGTTCGGTATACTTTGCCCGCAAAAGGTTCGATAAGCTTTTGGAAAAATTCGCTGGCTATGAAAATGGGAAGATGAATCCAAGAAAAGGCTATGTGAANAAGAAGGAATTCCTTAACAGTCCGGCGATGCCAACGGCCCACTACATGAGTGGATTGGCATTGCTNGCTTCAGGAAAGTTCGATGAAGCCAAACCGCTTCTNGGCGCCGTCGTCGGGGTCAATATGGAAGGAATGCCTTTGGCGGAAGGGGCGTTAAGCTCTTTCGAAGATACAAACTCCCAGGAATCCGAGGGTGCGGAATAGTTGGAATATGAAGACCGCTTTCCCTTTATGTTCAATCATTGTCTTCCTCTTCGCTGGATGCGGAGGGGATGAAACCGAGACCCCGGCGCCTTCGAACGAGCCCGAAGTTCAGGAAGAATCCTCGTCGATTACTGAAGAAATGCCTCCACCGGTTGAGAAGGCGGAAGTTTACGTACCCGAACCCGAACCGACGAAACCCAAACCGGATCCAAATGGAGTGTACTTGCCTACGGGGGAGGAAAAAAACGGTAAGCCCGTCTACGAAAACCAAGAAGGCTTTTCCTTATGGTACAATGGTTCGGTTTGGAGAATCACCGATCGAACCGGGGGCGGTAAACTAATTGCAACCGGGGAAGGACAGCTTAACGGAAAATGGGAAAACCAAGGGAAAGCCCGTCATTATCCGGACGAAGAATACGCCAAGGACGCCTTGTTCAGGCTTGCGGTTGCCTTTCAGGGTTCCTCCGACAACCTGAACGCAATCCGCTTGTTTCAGCAGTTCGTTATGCAGTTTCCCGATGACAAGTTGGTTGCGGACGCTTATTTGAGCCTTGGGGATTTGACCATCAGTGAAGTGAACCCAGATGAACAACCATCCTTTGACCAGATCAAAGAGGCCCGCAAGAACTATACTTTGGTTAGGGAAAGTACCCAGGACATCCGTTTGGTTTCGGACGCCACCTTTAACGAAGGCGGGTTGCTCGAAAGGGTTGCGGATAATCCCGAAGGTCTCGTTGAGCATTATTACACCTTTGACAAAAATAAGGACGAAACCTTGCAGCAAAAGGAATTTGACGCATCCGGTTTGTTTCAGGACGTTTCTTTTGGGGACTATGATCTGAACCAGGACAAGGGGCTTGATTACGGTGAGCTTTTCGAACTCGCTTCGATGACGACTTACGCGGAGATCGAAAAAGTTTTTCGGGCTTACAACGAAAAATACTCTTCCGCCGAAGGAGCGCGAGTTTCTCAGGCAACCTCAAAGATAGGCTTTGCGTGTGAAAAACAGGGAAGACCTTCGGAAATGCTCGAGTTGTATTATCAGGACATAAAAAAATATGGCAACGATCCCCGCTCCGTCGGAGTCGACGAAATTCTAAAAAAATATTCATCCAAGTATGCGGAATACGAGACTCTCTACGGGAAGAGTCTTGATCTCTTGAAAAAGTTGCAGAATCCCGGAGAGCCAATTTCATTCACTTATCGTAACCGTAGGGGAATTGAGGAAACCATTGCCGGAACCATGGATGAAGTGCTCAAGGACAGAAGGAAATTATTGCCTTTCCTCTCCACCAATTATGAGGGAATGGACCCGGAAATTTACAGTGAAGTCGCAAAGCTAAGGGGGGCGATTTTCATCAACCCCGACTACGCCGCAAAATTTAAGGGCTACCTCAAGAAATACCAAAGCCTCCAAGATAACTTTCCGGCCGATCTTTCGCCGGCAAATGCTTTTGTCGGATTGCTGCAGGAAGCTATAGACTCAGGTAAAAAATCCTTGGAATTGCGGATGCGGGCGATTCTTGACAAATCGGGATCATCGGCCGGAAAAGGCTACAATCCGCAAAGAAGTGACTTTCCCGCCGCAAGCGCCGGGGTTTTGGTCTGGATGGCGGAGAAGATGGTTGCCCAAAATTCATTGGACGATGCGGTGGCGGCTATGGAAAGATTGGTCGAACTGTATGGCGAGACGGGAGGAGAGTTTCTTTTTGATGCCCATTATCTAATCGGCCAAGCCAAGGAAAAGGAACGTGATTACCAAGCTGCCGCGACAAGTTTCGGGGATGCCTTAACGAATTCATCTTGGCATGAAAATGCAAATGATGCTCGGATGAGAAGAGGGAATGCCCTCATAAAGGTGGGCGAAGCGACGAAGGAAGCGGATGCCTTCGAGCAAGCAAGCTCTTCCTTCGAGGAAGTTAGGGGCGATTCGGATAGCTCTCTGGAATTTCGAGCCGAAGCAAATTTCAAAATGGGGGATTGCAGGATGGCTGTGAGAGATTATGCCGGAGCGGCTTTCCTGTATTTGGAAACGACCCTGAATTTCCCCAGTGCGGTCAGATGGGTACCCAAAGCGTACGAAAAATCGATTCGTTGCTACGAACAAAGTGGTCAGACCGAACAGATAAGAAACATCGAGAAGCAGTACAACGATTGGCAAAGAAAGTTCCTAAAATGAAGACATTTGCATGCCTAACTCTCCTTTGGGTCTTCCTCTGCACAACTCTGTTCTCGCAGAACATAGACTATTTCACGAAATATCGAGGAGGTCTGCCGGTTAAGGTCTATTATGGGGCAAACCCCAGAGCCATGACCCTTTTGGGGGTAGATGCCAAAAAGGGCATCATTTACGGAAAGATGGAAACGGGACAAGTTCAGTTCGAATTGCGTGGATTGAAGCAACAAAACATTTCAGGCTTCAGATTCGAGTGGCCCAAGGACCCAAGGCTAGCTCTTAAGTATTTGTCCAATGAACAGTACAGTCCCAAGATGTTGGAAATCCTTCGTCCTCATATCTACAAGGTTTTGCTTTATCTGGACATACCTTTCGAATTCATGCCGATTCACGATGACTGCCTGGTTTACTGCAAATCCCTGGTCGAGATGGAGCAGTATGCCGAAGCGTTTTACGTGCTTTCTCGTTTGAACCTAAGTAAGCTTGATGAATTTGGATACAGGGAATTTTCCGAGCTCGCCCTGGATTTGGCTGGAAAGATGATAGTTTCCAATCCCAAGTCTGCGAAGACCGCTCGCTCGCTTTTACAGCTTGTCACCATTCGCGATGATAGCGGGGATCACGCATCTTATCTTCAATTGGTTGACTCCTTGAGAAGACAGGGTTTGTACACCGAAGCGATTTCCGAGTACGGACGCTTGGGCCCCATCGTTTCAAAATCAATCGACTCACCTTACAAGGAAGTCCTTCGCCTCTGGCCCATCTACTGCTACGTGAAGCTCTATGAATCATATTCGAAGGCTGCCTCTCGGGACAAAAGGTATGCCGAAGCTGCAGGCAAGATGTTCAACACCGCTTTGCAGATGATCAAGAAAATCGATGAGGATCCACCCTCCAGACAGTCCAACGAATTCTCTCTATACAAATTGATCCGCGCCCTCATTCGGGTACAGTATGCAAGGCAATACGAAGCCTCCGGCAAAAAGGATCAAGCGGACCAATATTACAAGGATTCCGTTTTGGAGGTGACCGAAGGAATCGTTACCGCAAGGGTCGGTTTGGATTGGTTGCCGGAGTCTCTCATGATGGCAGGCGACGCATACGAAAATCTCGAACTTACCGAAGCGGCGCGGAACGTTTACAAACAGGTTTCCATCTTTTTCAAATCGACCAAGTGGGCAGCGCTAAGCGAAGCAAAATTGAAAGCCCTGCCTCCTGCCTAAATTCAAATCCTCAGTTGACCCAAATCGTAAAAATATCTTTCCTAGAAATAAAACAAAATTAATATGAAACTTGTCCAATCTCGCACACTTCAACTACTAGCCCTTTTATTCGCGGTTCTTTTTCCCGAGATGTTGGTCTCGGTCGCTCAAGCTCAAACAAAAAGCTTCGGATCGCAAATGATGGATTCTCTCGGAATCTTCATAACGCCATTCGCAATTTTGGTGGTGGGCGGTTTCACCCTGATTATCTACAATGGAATTGCCATTCGCAGGAAAGCGTTCGTCAAGGATGACGTGGTTCAACCCATCATGCAGGAGTTGCAGAATCTTAACATTGAAGGCGCCAAGGCTTTGTGCGACCAGTACAAGCTCCCTGTGACCGGCGTCCTTAAGGGTGGGCTGGAAAGAATACAGGACGACGAATTGGATATCGAATCGATCGAAAAGGGTCTTGAGGAAACTTCAGCCTTGGAGTTGGCCAAGCCTTTCACCTGGATCAACATGTTAAACACGATAGGTTCCATTGCTCCCATGATTGGTCTTCTGGGTACGGTTACCGGTATGATCGGAGCCTTCAATGTTCTTACCGAATCGGGTATGGGAGGAGAATCAAGCAAGCAAATGGCCGGCAACATTGGTAGTGCCCTTTGGACGACCGCATCCGGACTAGTCGTGGCGATTCCAACCTTGATCGCCTATTTTATTTATAAGACAAAATTTGGAACAATAGTCGCAGAAGTCAATCGAGTAGCCGGTGAAATGGTCTTCACCTTGGTTCGCGCTGCTCGCGGAGGTTTCGATGAGGGCGAAGAGCAAGAGGGAGAATACTATGAAGAGGAAGCGGTAGCCCCAGAAGGTTTGCCTGAAGAAATGCCTCCACCTCCCGCTCAGTAAAGTCAGCTCTTCGTTCTACCGATTCGAGCCTAAGAAGGATTTTCGCAAATGAAGGGTTTCAAGCCACCAGAGACGAACGATTCACCCGATCTCACGCCTATGATCGACGTCGTTTTTCTACTGATTGTTTTCTTCATGGTGGTCGCCCAGAGAATGTCCGAGCAGTACGTTGAGTTGGAATCCATGGCCATTGCAAGCAATTCAGACGTCAAGGAGTCCCCGCCCTCAAGAACCATCATCAGCATAGACGATACTCCCGAAGGTCAGAAGTTCTATTGGGGAATGACCGAAATTGACATCACTCAGGTGAGTTGGGTAGTGAAAAAAAACCCCGAGTGGAAAGTTTTTCTTCGGGTTCATCCCAAAGTCACCCATGCAGTTGTACAAGACGTAATGAAGGAGATAGGAAACGCTGGCCAAGCCGATATTATTTTCGGAACTTGGCAGGTTGCCGGATAGAAGGAGTGAATCATGGATACCTTTAAAAGAATTCTGGACGACGTCGATGAAGTTGATCTTACTCCTATGATTGACGTTACTTTTCTGCTTTTGATTTATTTTATGGTCACCACCATGCTCAAGCAACCGGAAGCCGAACTTTCGATCCAATTGCCCGGGAAACCTCAGAACAGTGACGCAAAGCCAATGGAAATGCTCAAGGTCCGTGTCGGAGATGAGGGTGAAGTGTACTTGAATGGTTCGGAAATTGAAGATGGCTTTGATTTGACCATGCCTGATTTGGTTGCGAACTTGAAAACCCAAAAGGGTATGCGAGATCAGCTGATCAGCAGCGGCGCCCGATCGAAGGAGGAGGCGGAACTCAAGGTTGAGATCGAATCCTCAGGGATCGCCGAACATCAATCTTCGATAAGCGTGCTCAACGCTTGCTCCTCTGCCGGAGTGAACAAAGTAACCTTTACCTTCCAGTAGGTTTTAGTTTGCCAGACCGTTTTTTCCGATGCCTGACATTGTAAAAAAGTTCCTTCACACCAGAATGCGTGTGAACGACTTGCAGGCAACCGTTGCCTTCTATCAAAAGGTCTTTGGATTGAAAGTTACCCGCGAGCACCAATCTCCTCGTGGTTCGAAACTGGTTTTTCTTTCCGTGCCCAACAGTGAAGAGGAAATTGAAATCACGTTTTTTCCGGACTCGGGATCCGTTCAGGTGCAGGAAGATTTGATGCACCTTGCCTTTGAGGTCGAGAGTATGGACGAATTTGCCAAGCATTTGACCGAGGCCGGTTACGAATTCAGTGATGGGCCGACCCAAAGTTCATCCGGTTCCACATTCGCATTCGTCGATGCCCCGGAAGGCTATGAGATCGAAGTGATCGAAAAGCCAAAGGTCTGATCTTTTCATTCGCTAGAAGTTACGCAAACCTCTGGTAGGACCCATCGCGGATCACTCAGGCAAAAGTATGGTCCATGCAGTTAAATCGGTTGTCATGGGATCGTTTTGAATGGATACTCTCGCTTATGAAAATTTTTTTCCTTCGCGCATCAATTTTTCTATACGTTTTTCTCATCGGTGGTTGCCAACATCTCCGCGTGCAACTTGATGAGAGAGCCTCTTCCAAGACCATTGTTCTTTTCGATGGATCGAGCTTGGATGATTGGAAAGCCACTGATTTTGCAGGGAAAGGTGAAATCTCAATTGATGAAAATGGTAGTTTGATTCTCGAGATGGGAGCCGAGCTTTCCGGTGTTCATTGGCAGGGTAAGCCTCTTCCCACGCAAGATTATGAAATTAGCTTACAAGCAAAACGGACAATGGGTAGTGATTTCTTTTGCGGACTTACTTTTCCGTACAAGGATTCTCATGCCACGCTTATTCTTGGAGGCTGGGGAGGTTCCCTGATCGGTATTTCCAGCATCGATGACTTCGATGCATCGGAAAATGAGACTGGAGACGCATTCATTTTCGAGGACCAAAAGTGGTATGACGTTCGCCTTCGGGTAACGGAAAGTGAATTTACGGTTTGGATCGACGAGGAAGAGGTGATCGATTGCGAAGTCGAGGGCCGAGTCATCAGCATGCGTCCGGGAGAAATTGAAATGTCCGTTCCCTTGGGTCTTTGCACCTTTGCGACTTCTGCTGCCTTGCGTAAAATCGAATTGAAGATTTTACCCTAGTACCCAAAGAGAGATTGCTCGGACCCACTTAATTTGTTATCAGGTAGTCATGAAAACCTTTCGATCACTCTTAATTCTCGTGGCAGTCGTCAGCCAACTCACGTTGGCATTGCACGGTCAGGAATCCCCCAAGCAAAATCTCAAATTGGTCAGGGTGGCTAGCCTGAATACGATTGAGGCAAACAAGGAGTTCCAGAAAAACGTTCAGCTTGTCCAGCAACAACGGGCGCTTGCGGTGCAAATTCTCAGTAAAATGCAATCCACTCAGGACAAAGACGAACACGATGTCTTGAAAAAGCAGCTTGATTCCCTGCAGAAAAAGCTAAACGAGAATAACGATCTTATGTTCAAGACATATGGATTTTCTCTTAATCGAAATTACGTTCTCACGGTGGAGAAGGCCCACGTTCACATGTGGGTGACTGAAGAGGAGGCCAAGGCGATCGAGGCGAAAAGCAAAGAAAACAAAACCGACGCCGGCCAAGCCGTGGAAGAAAAGGCTGACGAGAAATCGGGTTTCCGTTCCTTATTCAAAAAGAGCAAGTAAAGGGAGTCGATCCCTCTAGTCCGAAGTAGCCCAGCTCCTTTTCAGCTCAGATTTGACGACTCCTGCAGCCTAAGTTGCCCGCAAGCCGCTTCGATGTCATGCCCTTTTTCCATGCGGAGAGTGACTTTCGGGGCTTTGCCCTGTTCCACCTTTTTTTGAAAGGCCCGGATTCGCGGAAGGGTGGGTCTACGCCATTCCAGCCCATCGACTTGGTTGTAGGGTATGAGGTTAATTTTGGCGTTTAACCTGCGAGCGTGAGTGGCAAGCAATTCGGCCTGTTGCAAATCATCGTTCAGGTTTTCGATGAGAATGTACTCCAAGGTTATCATTTTCCTTCGTTTTTCGATAAATTTTTCGCAAGCTTTGAAAAGTTCCTCAATGGGATATCGATCATTGATGGGCATGATTTTACGCCGAGTCTCGTTGTCACCCCCATGCAGAGATATGGCCAGCCTGATTTGGGCGGGATATTTTGCAAGTTCCAGAATCTTGGGGACCAAACCACTTGTCGAGAGGGTCAGATGTCGCGCGCCAATCCCCAATCCTCGAGGAGATAGAATTTGGTCGAGGGCCGGAAGTAAGGCCCGCAGGTTTGCAAGTGGCTCTCCCATGCCCATGAAAACCAGATTGTCGATTCTTCTACCGGCTTCTTTCCGAGCGAGAAGAATTTGACCAACGATTTCCCCCGTAGTGAGGTTTCTCTTCAACCCGTCCAGACCACTGGCGCAAAATTTACATCCAAGAGCGCATCCCACTTGAGTCGATACGCAAAGCGTCAAGCGGGAGGAACGGTTACCCAAAGCGTCTTGATTTGCCCGGATTAATACGCTTTCGATGAGCTGATGATCTCTCAAGCGCCACAAAAACTTCTGAGTCGTATCCTTCGAACCTTGGACCCTCATGATTTTCATCGGAACCAGATCATATCTTTCGGTTAATTTTTCCTTCAAGGATTTGGGTAGATTGGACATCTTGCCCCAATCCAGTTGACCCTTTTCGAAAATCCAATCCCTGACTTGTTCCATTCTAAAGTTTGGAACTCCTTCCCAATCCCAATCTTCAAAGGAATGATCTATTAAAAGTGGCTTATTTAGTTTCAGATTCCATAAGGTTATCCTTAAAATCCACTTATTGCAATGAAGCATCGATGGCGTGTTTTTGAATCCAATTTATGGGGAAGCCTCATTCTTCCATTGAATGAAGGTTCCGAAAACCTTACCTTCACTCAATGAATGTCACTAAGCCCATTTTGTGGATAATATGGATAGGTCTGCTTTCCTTTATCGTTTTTTACCGGGTCGCCTACGGTGCTGAAATGCCTGAAAAGGAAGCCGTGAACAGTGGCTTTGTGATTCTGGTCTCGGTCCTTCTCCTCGGAAGTTTGGTATCCCGAGTCTTGTTTTTACCCAATGAAAAAACCTTTTGCCTTTTTTTGTATTTGGGCTCGCCGCCGCCGAGGCGGCAACGTTCATTGGTGTCATTTTAATGCCTTATTATCAGGACTTGGTCCTAGCCATTTCCGCAGCTTGCATGGTGACCTACGTTCCTCTTTTCATAAAGGCGCCCAATCCCATAAATGGATCAGAGGAATCTTAGGCGATGATTTGATGGATGGGCTCCGCTCCCTCCACCCCAACCAAACTCTTGTCCAAGCCACCGTGGAAATAGGAAAGGTTATTGGGATCAAGTCCAAGCTGGTTCAAAATAGTCGCATGAAGGCGGCGTACGTGAAAACGGTCGGTCACGGCTTGACTACCCAATTCATCGGTTTCTCCCACGCTGACTCCACCCTTGATGCCACCTCCCGCCATCCACATGGTGAACCCGTAGGAGTTGTGATCTCTACCCGTACCATAGGCATATTCGGCGGTGGGTTGACGACCGAACTCACCTCCCCAAACGACTAGAGTTTCATCAAGAAGTCCTCTTTGCTTTAAGTCCTTGAGCAGGCCGGCAATGGGCTTATCCGTGTTTCCGGCATGGTATGAGTGGTTTTTGACTAAATCACCATGGGCATCCCAATTGTTGTCATTGTGATGTCCGCCCGAGTAAATCTGAACAAAGCGAACACCCCGTTCGACCAATCTTCTGGCGAGGAGGCATTTTCGCCCAAAGTCTTCGGTATTGCTCCCGTCCATTCCGTACAAGTCTTTGACGTAACCGGGTTCTTGTTCTATATCCACAGCTTCGGGGGCAGAAGCTTGCATCTTGTAGGCTAACTCATACGAAGCGACCCGTGCGGCCAAATTTGTGTTATCGTAGCGCTCGGAGAGGTGACCTTCATTGATGGTCCTCAGGTGATCCAACATGGTACGCTGCTGTGAGCGGGGAATTCCATGGGCATTTTCCAGATCAAGAATGGGAGAGCCTTGAGAGCGCAGCACGGTTCCCTGATAACTGGCGGGCATAAAGCCACTAGACCAGTTTTTGGCTCCGCTAATCGGCCCGCCCGTTTTGTCGAGCATGACAACGTAACCGGGAAGGTTTTCGTTCACGCTGCCCAAGCCATAATTCACCCATGAACCGAGAGAAGGGTGGCCGGAAAGAAGGTTTCCGGCATTCATCATCAGCATCGCCGATCCATGGATGGGAGACTCCGCTTTCATGGAGTGCAGAAAGGCAATGTCGTCCACGCATGAGCCAATGTGGGGAAAAAGATCGGAAACGTATTTTCCACACTGCCCATAGGGTCGGAATTTCCACTTTGGACCAACCACTCTGCTTTCGTTCCGTTTTCCTCCTCTCCCAAAGGTCTTCACTTTAATGGTTCTACCGTCCAAGGGATAAAGATCCGGCTTGTAGTCAAAGGTATCCACTTGGCTGGGCCCGCCGTACATGAACAGGAATATCACGGATTTCGCTTTGCCGGGGAATGCTGAGTTTTTGGGGGCCAAAGGATTTACGAATCCGTTGCCTTTAGCCATCGCCTTACTGGAAAAGAATCCGTCCTGTGCGAGCATTCCGGTCAACCCGAGCGAGGCAAACCCGCCACCGATGTCTTTCAGGAATTCTCTTCGTTGGGTACGATTGCAAAAGGTGTTTTGTGGTTTTTCGTTCATAATCAGTCGAGGTATACAAATTCATTCAGGTTTAAAGCTAGCAGAGCGAAGCGGTCCAGCGCTTCTTCTTCCGAAAGATTAAATTTATTCTTCATATCTTTTATCATCTCAACGCCGGCATCAATTTCATCTGATTTTGGGCTTCGGGAAAAAACAAGTTTAAGCGCGTGCTCAACCTGCTGAACAGGTTCCTTTCCGGCTTCCTTTCTCAGACGATTCGCAAATGACTTGGCTGAGTCATTCATAAACTTTCCATTGAGCATGTTGAGTGCCTGCGTAGGTACGGTCGTGTTGAACCTTACCGGGCAGGTCGAATCCGTATCGGCCATGTCATGGTTGATGAGCAGGGGCATTTGCATGGAGCGCATAACCTTGACGTAAACACTTCTACGGTTTGCCTCTTCGGGGGTGCAGGGCCCCCAACCTTTCCCTTTCACCGAAGAACCTGCAAGGATAATGTCGGGTACGGGCGGGGTCACGCTTTTACCTCCCATTTCTAGGTTTATGGTACCGCATGCATTCAAAACTGAGTCCCGAATTTCCTCCGAAGTCAATCTTCGCATGTCATACCGCCAGAGGTTTTGATTTAATGGATCACGCGCGAGGGCAAGGTCGTTGGGTTTGGAGGATCTCTTGTAAGCGTCTGACTCCATAATCAATCTATGCATCTCTTTAATATTCCAATTGGACTCCATGAATCGAATGGCTAGCCAATCAAGAAGTTGGGGGTGCGTAGGCAAGTCTCCCTGATATCCAAAATCACTTGAGGAGCGGACAATCCCTCTTCCAAAATGATATTGCCAGATACGGTTTACCATCACCCGGGCGGATATTGGATTATCTTTGGATCCAATCCATTTGGCCAGGGCCGTTCTTCTCCCGGATGACTTTGCAAGTTTTCGAATGATTGGCTCGGGTGGGCTGAGTACAGCCGGGAAAGCTGGGAAAACTTCCTCTCCTTCAAGAGCAGGATTTCCCCGGCGAAGGATTTTGGTCACCTGTTCGCCCTTCTCCGAGACCGAGAGGGCTTTGTAATAATCAGACTTGGGCTTTGTTGGCAAATGCCTCTCAAGTTCCCGAATTCTGGATTTGTATTGCTTGTGAGGACCGTCACCCATCAACTTGGTGGCGTGTTTGCGAATCAATCCGGCAAGATCAACCGCTTCCTCATAACACTCAAGCCCAAGATCGATAAATTGTCCGCCTACAGTTTGACGGCAGTGAACGGCCACGACATTCTTGCCCGTTTGGAGCACTTCGGCACTCTCTCGGGTAATGTCATGGGTTTGGTATTTGGAAATATGACCAGTATTTTGGAAAACGAGCTTACCATTCAAATACACTTCAACGTCTTCATCATGACGAAGATTCATGCGTAAGGTTTTGGGAATTGCCGCGAGGCGGAAGGTGGTCCTCAGCCATATGTCGGATGTTCCCCATTTGGTGCCAACAAGCGAACCACTTGTTCCAAAGCCTCCAAATCCGATCTTCCAATCCTTGTCATCGAAACCGACCTCGATCCAGTCCTGTTTAGGTTTCCTTTCCAGATAATTCCATTGGTTTTTTTTGGTTCGGGCATCTGGAAGAATGATGACTGGTTTGGACCTGACTTTTTCTGACTTGGGGATTGATGAATCATTATCATATGTGGCGAGAAATTTTTCTTCAAAATCAACGATGTGTCTTTGCAAATGATTTCTTTGCCTGTTCCATACCTCGATTTCATTCTGATAAGTTATATTCCCAATGGAATCTTTGACTTCCACTAGATTTTCTTCCCGTTTGCCATGCGGTGTGATATTAGCAAAAAACGAAAGCATAGAGTAGTAATCTTTAGTCGGAATAGGATCGATCTTATGGTCGTGACATCGGGCGCAACCAACCGTCATTCCGAGAAAGACTTCAGTGGTGGTCCGTACTATATCATCCAGGTAATCATATCGGGCAAGTACGCGGTCGGCGGGTTCATCGTCCCATATGCCCAGTCGGTGAAATCCGGTTGCGGTGATTGCTGCAGCGCTTGGGTTTTCGATCTCATCCCCGGCAAGTTGCTCCAATATGAATTGATCGTAGGGTTTGTTTTGGTTGAATGAATTGATGACGTAGTCCCGGTAGCGCCATGCCTGCGGCTTGTTTCCGTCCCTTTCATATCCATTGGTTTCGGCATACCGTACCAAGTCAAGCCAGTGCCTTCCCCATTTTTCGCCATAGTGGGGGGATGAGAGGAGGCGCTCTACCAGTTTGCTGAATTTGTCCGATTGCTTATCGGACACGTAGGCGTCTACTTCTTCAGGAGGAGGGGGTAGTCCGATCAAATCATAATACACCCTCCGAATGAGCGTATGATCTTCGGCAGGACCATTCGCGGGCAGGTTTTCTTCGGCAAGCCGGGCGTGAATGAAGCGGTCGATCGGACTGGCAAGGTCGGGTAAATCCGGAATCTTTGGGGGTGTGGGTTTCTTAAATGCCCAATGAGATTTTGTTATTTCATTAACCTTAGTGGTGCTGGCGTGACCATGGGAATTCTTAGGTTCAATCTCATCTTCCTTGGGGAAGGGAAGGCCCAATTCGATCCACTTCGCCAAGGCGTCGATTTTGTCTTGGGACAATTTTCCGATGGGGGGCATCTGGTGATCCTCATCCTTGTAGGAAACCATCTTTAAAATCAGACTATTCGCTGGATTTTCAAGATCAACGGCAGGCCCGATTTCTCCGCCATCGATTACACCGCTCCGCGTTGTTAGAACCAATTCCGCACGAACCTTATCGGCTCCATGACATTTCCAGCAATTGTTTTCCAAAAGAGGTTTGACCTCTTTTTTCCAAAAGGAGACAGGATCTTCCGAAACCGCTTTAGCTCCGAGTCCCGTCGCGAAAAAAACAAGAGTCAAGGTTTGGATGGTAGGGCGTTTCACAAAAACCATTCTATACTTGGATTACGAACAGACAACGTTCCTAGGCAACTCTAAGGAATTGGTTTCCCAGAGCCAGCGAGATTTCATCTGCGCTTTTCATCACCATCGAAGCCACATCGGGCACTTTCTTCTTGGGTAATCGACTGGTGGGGGCCACCAGCCAGATGGAACCTGCCAATTTTGCATTTCGGCCGAAAACCGGTGCTCCAATGCACGCTTGTCCCTTGATTTCCTCTTCGTAGTCGATGGCATATCCGAGGTCCAAGACCTTTTGTATTTCCTCTTCCAAGCCTTCCTTTGAAATAATTGTCTTGGAAGTGAACTTGGCAAGCTTGAGTTTGCCGATCATTGAGGTTCGCCGCTTCGGTTCCAATTGAGAGAGAAAAATCTTACCCGGAGCGGCGGTGTGCAAAGGAAAGCGCAAGCCGGGGTTTACCCGAAAGCTGAAAGAGTGCAACCCTTCGACCTGTTCAAGGACCACTCCCTCTTCCCCCACCAGAACTCCCGCTAGGACGGTTTCTTGGGAGGAGTCTCTGAGGGAACGCATTTTGGGTAGGGCCATTTCGATGAATGCGGGTTCACCTGCTACCGGAGTGGCGAGTTTAAGGAGTTTTTCAGACAGAACGAATACGGATTCTCCGGATTGTTTGCTTACGTATTTTCGTCGCTCAAGAGTGGTCATGATACGGTAGACACTATTAAGCGGATAATTCAATCGGTTTGCGATTAGGTTTACGGATAAGCCCAAGGGGTTGGCATTGAGTAATTCTATGATGGATAAAGCCCTATCCAATCCGGGGACGTTGTACTTTTTATCTTCCAAATCCATTTGAAATATAAACTAAATACCAAATATCAAAAATCAATCGGATTAAGACAAGAAATTTTCAGAGAGGAATGCGGAGTGGGTGTGGGTTTATTTTGATTCCACCCTTTTTCGTTGTCATGGGTTTCCAAGGGCTTTCGAATTACGGGAATGAGACTTTTCACCGTTCTGCTCATCCATCAACTTCTCACCTTGCCTATCGCAGCGGACGATCGCAAGTTCGTCGTCATACACAAGCAAGGTGAGTTTGGTTGCCATACCTTCCGCATTCCCGGTTTGGCCAAAACGAAGCAAGGAACCCTACTTGCAGTGTATGACATGCGCTACGAAAGCCGTCGAGACTTGCAGGGTCATATGGACATTGGTCTTTCTCGCTCCGTTGACGGGGGAGAGACTTGGGCAAAACCCCGCCCGATTATGGACATGGGAGAGTATGGAGGCTTACCTCAATCGCAGAATGGATGCTCGGACCCGAATATTCTGGTAAACGCCAAGAACGGAGAAATCCTTGTTTCCGCGCTTTGGTCTCACGGGCGTCCCGGAACCCATCAATGGCGTGGCGATGGGAGCGGTCCCGGGCACTCGCTTCAGAAATCGTCTCAATTTATGATGGTTCGTTCCAAGGATGATGGTAAAACCTGGAGCAAACCCGAAAATTGGACCAAGCGATTGAAGGATCCGAAATGGTATCTTTTTGCTCCTGCCCCCGGTAATGGCATCACGACTTCTAAGGGGATGTTGGTGATTCCGAGCCAAGGGAGAGACGAAAAGGGGTACCCTTTCTCGAACCTTACTTGGAGCGCAGACCAAGGCGAAACATGGACCGTTTCCGAAAAAGCTCGCGCAAACACCACGGAATCTGCGGTCGCGGAGCTTGGCGATGGTTCTCTTATGCTTAACATGCGCGACAACCGGAATAGATCGGACAAGAGCAACACCAATGGACGAGCCGTTAGCGTGACCCATGACTTTGGCAAGACTTGGATTATTCATTCTACGGACCATGGGGCTTTGCCGGAACCCGTTTGTATGGCGAGCTTACTCAGCCATACCCTGAGCAATGGTGAAAAAGTCCTTTTTTTCTCCAACCCAAACAGCAAGCGGCGTAGAGAAATGATGACGGTTCGGGTTAGCTTGGATGATGGTAAAACCTGGCCAACCGAACGCTCCATTCTTTTGGACGTCAAGGGGGGAGCGTACAGTTCAATGGCAATGGTTGATGACGACACCCTGGGAATCCTTTACGAGTCCTCTCGCGCGGACTTGGTCTTTCAGAAGATTGAACTTGAGGAATTTGGGCTAGAGCCCTGAGCTTACCCTCATCCTTGGGCCAGTTCTTTATGACGAATTTATTTCTCGCCCGCCTTTGCGAACTCACTAGAATTTAAGTCGTGTTGGTACCCCGTCCATCTTTAACGATCAGCTTGCTGCTGCTCGCGTGGGTTTATCCAAAGGTAAGTTCAAGCGCTTTGGCCGCCGGTCCAGAGGAAAGGGAGAGGATTCTCGGTATCCTCAAAGCGGCGAACGAATCGCGATTCAAGGATTGGACCGTGGAGCAATTGGAGGGGATCGAGCACCTGAACCTCGACTTGGCTGAGATCAATGACGATCAATTGGCCATCCTGTGCAAGTTGGATTCGCTGAGATCGCTGTCTTTCATGTATACTCAAGTATCGGACCAAGGCATACGAACGTTGTCCGAACTCAGATCTCTTCAAAAGTTGGTTTTGCACCGTCAAACCAGCCTTAGTGAAAAAGGGATAAGAGAGCTCGCTAAACTGGAAAAGCTAAGAGCTTTGTGGCTTTCCTCGAATACTTTCGATAGCCGAAGCTTAGCCTGCCTTTCCAAATTGGAAAAGCTCCGCGAGCTTAACCTTAGTGATAGCTTACTCGAAGACGAGGAGTTGGAAGCGATCCTCAAAGGATGCGGACGACTGAACAAGCTGGATCTCAGCAGAACGAAAATCACCGACCGTGGACTTGCCAATTTACACAAGTTAAGCGAGCTCCGTTTTCTGAGTCTCGATGAAACCCAAATTGGCGATCTTGGCTTCCGGGAAGTTTGCAAACTTTCAAGTTTGCAACGGCTTGCGGTGAGCGGGATTCGAGTCACTGACAAAGGCTTTGAAATTTAAAGGATTTACCTTTGTTGAGAACTCTCAGAATTAGAAATTCCTCGATTGGAAACTCGGGCGCAAAGGCCTTGTCCAGTTTGGAAAATCTGACTTCCCTGAATCTGAGCTACACTCAAATTACCGACGAAGGGTTGGTTCATTTGTCCAATTTGACGAACTTGTCCAATCTGTTTTTGAGCGGTTTGCCAATCACGGATCAAGGCATTACCCACTTGGAAAGGCTTCCTTTGTTAAAGAGGCTGTTCGTCAATTTTACTTCCATTGGAGATGATGGATTGGAAAGCATTGCCAAACTACGATTGTTAAGGGATTTGGAAATAAGCAACAACCGAATCACTGATTTCGGAGTAAATTATCTTTCCCGGATGATTTCTCTTCGTCAATTGAATTTGAAAAATACCCAGATTACGGATCATGGTCTGATCGCCTTGAGCCAGGGAATGAATTTGAAGAGCCTGACGCTGAACAATACGTTCGAGGAGGAAATCAAAAAAATCGAGCGATCCAGTACGCCCGAAACAATCAATCAAGCCAGATACGAACTGCTCCGCAAGAAAATCCTAATCACAGAAAAAGGCGTAGGCGCTCTCAAAAAAGCGTTACCCAATTGTAGAATTCTTATTTTTTGAAACTTTTCACCTTTCATTCTTTCAGGAAGCGGAATTCCGCTCCGAACTCACTCCCAACATGGACGATTCAAAACTTCGTGATGCCTAAGCTTATCCCAGTTTGGCTTTTGATCATCCTTTGCCCAAGCGATGCGCAACAGAGGAACCCAGGCGGACGTCCTCCGCTTCGCAAGCATACGATCACCGAAAGGGCGGAATTGAAAACGATTCCCGCAGTAGATGAGCTTCTCTTCAAGCAGGTCAAAAAATTCAAGGCGATAAAGAATGAAAGAAAGGTGGACGCGAATGGAATTCCCGAACATAAGGTTGGACGATTCCCAAGTAGGCACAACCCCAATGAAGTCAGGGAACAGTCCTATGAATTTTCCTTACCTCTCAACCCGAAGCCTGCCAGGGAACCGATTCCTCTACATAATGACACGGGGCGCGGGCCACCCAATATCCCTTTTGGGATTGCCCTTAACGGTGTTCTTTTCGACCCGGGCACAGCGGAATTTTACATGGGTGACCGACATGCTGATTGGAACTATGAGGCTCTGAGTGGATCGGTGTTGTTGGGGTTGGATGCCAACCATGGCCATGTGCAGCCTAATGGATCCTATCACTATCACGGTCTACCCACGGGTTTTTTGAAAAAGTTGGGCGTCAAATCCAAGAAACATTCACCCCTGATTGGTTATGCCATGGACGGATTCCCGATCTATGCCTTGTACGGGTATAAAAACCCAAAGAACCCCAAAGGGGGGGTCAAAAAGATGGCAAGTAGTTTTCAATTGAAGAAAGGAAAACGACCCGATCCTCCGGGAGGTAGGTTCGATGGTACTTTCAGCAAGGATTACGAATATGTGGAAGGTTCTGGGGATTTGGATAAATGCAATGGTCGCTTTACCGTTACCAAAGAATACCCCGATGGCACCTACGCCTATTTTTTGACCGAGGGCTGGCCGGTCATCCCCCGATACTTTAAAGCGGAACCTCTGAGGCTGCGTGGCGGGACGGGTTATCACCGGGACGGTCGTCCGCCTCCACCCCGCCGCATACCTTAATTTACCCTGAGTTCTTGGAGGGATGCACTGGCAACCTGACGCAGTCGAAAAGCTTTTGGATGTTCGATCCCGCCTCTCCACTTTATGTTTCTAGGATCCTTCCCGGTCAGACCACCCCAAAAAACTGAGGATACAATATAGGATCCAATTTCAGAGGGGTGGCTGCCGTCTCTTTTGTAAAGGCTTTCAAAGAGAGCCTGGTCTTGCTGTTTGATTTTTGAATAAGCGAGGCCGACTGGGAGAATACGTGCTCGGCTTTCCTTCCCCGCTTCAAGATAGGCATAGGCTATTTTCTTCTGCATGGTTTGAAAGTCGGGATACACTTTGGGATTCTTTTTATCTCCTGCTTTTCTTCCCCATGTCAGGTAGAGGCAGGGAGTGGATCCGTTTTTTCGAATCATTGTGGAAAAGGAATTCACCGCATCCCGGAAGCCTTGGGAGAATTTCCCTCCCAATCCCGATTTCTGACTTTGTTCCTGTAACACTACGAAGTCCCATTTTTGTGAGAGAATCATCGGTTTGGTAGTCGGATCAGCGAGGTGATAGGCAAGGTCTTTTCCACCCTTGGTATGAAAAGTAAGTTCCCACTCCGGGCTTTCGTTCTTAAATAAATCAATAATGGAACGGGAGCATTGGGAGGTGTAGCTGTTACCAATGAAGAGAATTTTTTCCCCAAAGCTAAAGGTCGTGATAGTTAAATAAAGAAAGAAGAACAGTATTTTCGGAAAATACATTTTGAGCAAAAATGGGTGTGACAGTATCAGTGTTCTCTATTTCATCCACCAAATAAAAGAAGATCAAACCTACATTTACGGAGTGGAGAAATTAATTTTTTAATCTATGATCATAGTCTTATGAACATAACGGCTGTCGATTCTACCGATTCGCCAAACCTGAATGTAATCTCCAGAATCTAATGTTTAAACACCTTCTTCTCCCCTCACTCCTACTTACCACTGATCTAACAAATGCAAGCGGCAAAGACCTTACCCCGGCTTTGTCTCAGCGTTGTGCCCCCTGTCACGGCCCGGACTTAAACGGCGTGGGGGGGGTATTCCCCAGTCTGATGACTTCAGCACTGGTCAAATCTGGCAATTTCGAGGGAGTGATCCAATTTATCACTCATGGCAGTCCGGCAGACTCCAATTCGTTGGTTAAGATGCCTGCCAAAGGGGGCCATTTAGATTTGGGAGATGAAGAGATTCATGACATTGCTAAACAAGTGATTGAGTTGGCGAAGGTTTATGTGGAAAAGAAACCAGCTGATGAAGTCTCGTCAGAGGGTTATTTTAAAAATCGTTTTGGTCCTGTCGTGTCGACCGCGATTGAGACCGCTCCGGTTTTGGCCTGGCCTCCAGCAGAAGGTGCAAGCGATCGCTTAAAAAGATTGTATCTGCGTGAGAAAAAGATTCTGGCAAGGGCACGAGAAATGGGAGGCAATGACTTTACGAATATTGGATTGGAAGATTTATCAAATTTAAAAACAATTGATCTGAGCAAACCTTCAGACCCGATCAAAGGAACCTCTGAAAATTCTCCTAAAAACGAAAACCCATTATTGGCAATCGATGATCAACCAGCCACGAAATATCTCAATTTTGATGGGGCAGGTAGCGGGCTGGAAATAAAGGTTCAAAATACCATTGTGAATGGAATCACAATCACATCAGCCAACGATGCACCGGAAAGAGATCCGAAAAGCTTTGTTCTAAGTGGGTCCAACGACGGTAAGAATTTCACTCAAATTGGGAGTGGTTCGATTCCGGTTTCCAGGGGTAGGGGGAAGTTAAAAACGATGAGATTTCCCAATGGAAAAAGTTTTTCGACATACCGGGTCGTTTTTCCGGAATTGGTTGGAGATGGAAAGATACCCATGCAAATTGCTGAATTTGAACTTCTACCAAAATTGGAAGGAAGTCCCATTGATGATCTGTCCAAGGAAGCGACGAAATTGCTTGGACAAATTGATGAGGTTAGGCAAAAAGTTCGCTACATTATTTCAAGGGCTCACCTGGTACCCCTTGGTGAAGACCGGCGTGCCGGTATGGTCTTTGACAGCGAGACGATGTCCTACTCCTTAGGCTGGACGAACGATCAGAGCTTAAAGGCCAGCGGGATGCCTTTTGCCGGGGCACATGGAGCAGCTGCTGTAGTAAAGGAGAGCTATAATCTTTTCCGGACGAATATGCGTCCTGGTTGGGCAAAAACCAAGGAAATGATTAAGAAGGATCCACGCCGTCAGCCCTATAAATCATTTCCGAGAATGGGAACCTTGCCCAAAGACTGGGCTCATTTTAAGGGACATTATGTTCATGATGGAAGAGCAATTTTTAGCTACTCGGTGGGAGAGGGGAAGGTGCTGGATATGCCGGGAATTATTAAACAGAAAGGACTCACAGCACTAACTAGGACTGTTCAGGTTGAAAACCCTTCGTCATCCTTAATGTTGCTGGCAGAGAATGATGACTCACAAATTAAGAAGACAGATCAGACATTTACCGTTTCCCTAGAAGGGCGGGCATGCAATTTTTCATTGGTTGATTTTTCAAAAGGGGTAAAGTTATTCGTTTGGGAAAATCTCTTGCTTTGCGAAGTCCCCAAAGGAAAGAGTCGACTTAAGGTTGCGATGTGGGCGGGTGATCCGGCGTATCAGCCTGCGGTTCGGTCTGCAGCCGGAAAGGCTGAGGGTTTATCTAAGCTTACCGACGGGGGCTCACCTCAATGGGGAGAGCCTATTGCTGTGAAAAGTGAAATTTCGGACAACCAGACTAATGCCTATGTGGTCGACAAGATCGGTGTTCCTTTTAATAACCCACATGAACCCAAGATGCGAATTGGTGCCTTTGACTTTTTTAAGGACGGAGAGACTGCGGCGGTATGTACCTGGGACGGCGATGTCTGGATTGTTTCCAATATCGATGAAAAACTGGACAAGGTAACCTGGAAACGATTTGCCACGGGTTTGCATGAACCACTCGGTCTGAAAATCGTAAATGAAAAAATCCACACAGTCGGAGATAATCAAATTACCCGATTTCATGATTTCAATGGAGATAACGAAGCCGACTTTTTGGAAAATTTTAATAACGACTGGGAGAATACCGAGGGGTTTCATGCCTTTTGTTTTGATCTGCATACGGACCCGGAAGGAAATTTTTACTTCGCGATTGGCTGTCCGGTACGGGCTGGAGGTCGAGGGTTTGAGAGAATGGGAAAGCACCATGGCTCCGTGATCAAAGTGTCTCCCGATGGGGAAAAATTATCTATTTATGC
>NZLE01000016.1 GCA_002692605.1 Opitutia bacterium | reverse complement strand
TCTGGTAAGATTTATATAATCGACCCCAAATCCAAAAACTTTATCTAAAAAGTGGTAGGCCGGCCGGGACTCGAACCCGGAACCAATGGCTTAAAAGGCCACTGCTCTACCGATTGAGCTACCGACCCGAACCAAAGAAAGCACAGTATATAACGTAATTCCTTTCGTCAACGAACAACGCTTAGACCATAAAGGACAAAGTATGCTGGGCCGAGCTTCAACAGAAGCCTTGTCTTAAGGTCGTTCATAAGCTGTTCTTTGGAGATGCGCTTACAGCCTTTTGTCACTGCCTCGGTCCTATGCTTTTTATCCAGTATTCCATTGCGCTCCGATTCCGAAATCAAGGTTATCAAAGACTTGGAGTTTGCGAGGGTTGGAACGCATTCCTTGAAATTAGACCTCTATCTTCCCTCAAAGCCTAAGGGTTCCGCGTTGGTGGTCTGGATTCATGGAGGTGGGTGGAGAAAAGGAAGTAAGGAGAAATGCCAAATCAATTGGCTTCCCCAACATGGTTATTCCCTTGCCAGCATATCCTATCGCCTAAGTAACTTGGCAAAGTACCCTGCTCAACTTCATGATTGCAAAGGAGCGGTTCGCTGGTTGAGGGCCAATGCCGAGAAGTTCGGTTATGATCCTGATAAGATTATTACCGCAGGAACCAGCGCAGGCGGTCATTTGAGCGCTTTGATGGCGACTTCCCATGGGGTTCCCGGGTTGGAAGGCAAGACCGGAGGTAACCTTAGCTTTTCCTCAAAAGTCTTGGCCTCGATTGACTATTACGGGGCAACCGACCTGATTCTAAGAAGCAAGACGCAACCATCTCGAGCTAACCTCAAGGGTTCGGTGGTGCATGATTTGCTTGGCGGTGGAGCCGATCGGAAGACCCGTTTGGCCAGACTTGCCTCTTCCTATCATCATGTTTCGCAAGGAGATTCTCCGCTTTTGGTTTTTCATGGAACCGAGGATGCCACGGTTTTGATCGATCAATCCAAAGCTCTTGTCAACGCTTACGAAAAGGCTGGGTTACGCATTCGATTTCATGAGATTGAAGGAGGGGGGCATGGGGGCAAGGTCTTTTTCGAGGGACCCAATCGTCTTCGCTTGCTTGAATTTTTAAAAGAGGTCACCAGCAATCTCGGCTTAAAAAAAGGATAAGAGAAAAAAAGAATCATAGTACGGGAAAAACTGAGCAGGTGCCTTAAAACCAACCGAGCTTCCCTCCGAGAAAGCCAAACACCAGGGCGAGAACACCGATTGTGCCAAGAGAGTACAGTATGATAAGTGGCCCAAGCATGGGCCATTTTTCCCGCGCATCAAGATCTTCAACCGCGGGAGATATTTCCGCCGCTCTGCGGTGCAGGTACATTTGTTGGGCTCGTTCGCGATCACCATCAGCTTGTTCGATGCATTGCTTCAGAAGAACCTCGTCCACCGTATCCGTAAGGAATTCTTTCTTGGCTTGGTCGAGGGCGGATGGATTCATGCTGGCAAAAAAATTATGGGGATTTCTATTGCTCTCTTATGGTTATTCTTTCGTAATTGCACGGCTCAAATGAATAGATCCGTTGAAATCGTAAATATTCTGCGCTCCGGAATGAATGCCCAGATGGAAAAGGACGGCTCCCCATCCGCTCGATACACTCGTATATTTAATTTCAACGAGAATAGGATCTCATTGAAAATGGACGTTCTTCTTGATCAAAAAGGTTTTGTTCCGATGGGAAGGATCGACGTAACGGAAATTCCCACGAACAATGGTAGAATCACCTGCAGTTGCGTACTAACGGAATTGCAAACCGGAAAGGCCCAAAGAGTGATTCTGCGCCTTAGGGACCCGAGTCAAAGGCAGGTCGAATGCGAAAAGGTGTATGAATTTTTCAGAAGAGTCATCGGTTTTGGGCAGCAGGATAATGCGGAGACCTTCACGCCGGAAGCGGAAGCGAATGTAGGCGACTTTACCGATTGAACAACTGTTTGACCTTGATCTCAGTCAACGGGCCGAATTGTTGGAGTTTTTCAAGATCGATCTTTTGGGAATCTCCTACAATTGAAATAAGTATGTTTTGTGGTTTGATTTCCTCGGAATAGAATTCCCTGAGCGACGACATCTCTGCCCCCTCCAAAGAAAGAAAGCGGTTTTTTCTCGGGTCTTCCCTTAAGCCAAGCGCTCGGAAATCATAGGCATAACCGGGGCGCGCTCTGGATCCAATCGGATTGGTTCGATAGGTGCTGAGGATCGCGGTATGAGCGGATTCCCAACGGGTTTGGTTGATGGGCATATCATCCAGCAAGTCGACGAATGCAGTCACCGCTTCTATGGTTTTGTCCGCCTGGCAACCAATGGACCCAACGAGAATGTTCTCTTCCCTTTTGCGAGAGGGAGCGAAAAAATGAGCCCAAGCGGAGTAGGCCAAGGCGCGAGCTTCGCGTAGTTCCTGAAAGACCAGCCCCGCCATCCCTCCTCCGAAGTATTCGTTGAAGACTTGGGCCATGTGAGCTTTGCTTTCATCGTAGGCACCGGCTGCGAACTCTAGTCGAACCTGGGCCTGCGCCATTTCCTTTTGCAAAAAGTACACTTGGTTTCCATCGGCCACATAAGAACGGTTTGGTTGATGAACTGGAGTCGGAAGGGTTGGCTTTTTGCCAAGAAAACCATCAAGGATGGTCGATTTGATCTCCTCCCTGCTTCGCGGGCCAAAATACAAAACTGTTCTTTCGACTGAAAGAGCCTGTCCAATCATTTCTTTCGCATCATTCACTGAAGTGGATTTGAGACGATCGTCGGATGGCCGCTTTAGGTACCGAGATTCCTTCCCATACCTGTGGAAATGGGCCAATGCGTTGCTCAGGGCATTGGGATTCTTTTGTTCGTCATCTCTTTCGGAAATGATAATCCTCTTGGTCTCTTCCCAAGTTTCATCCGATAGGTTGGGCTCGGTCAGCAACTTATGGGCAAGCTCGAGGGAAGTGATGAAATTCTCGTCCAATCCATTGATGGAAAAGGCGGACAAGTGTTCGCGAACGGCAAAATTAAAGTCCGTGGCAAGCTTATACCATTCGATTTTCAATTCTTCGGATGAGATCGTACCGGCGCCTGAGCGATCCAGCATTCGCTTGAGATACGGCAGCATGGCTTCATGATCGTTGCCCATTTCCATCCTCACTTCCAAAGTAAACAGGTCGTTCAGTGGATTTGTTGCATGTATCAGAGTTACCCCATCAACGATTTTCTCTATGCTGAAATCCTTTCCCTCTTCAAGAAATCTGGGATTAAAGGCTTCGAAGCCAATCGATTCGACGGTTTTCATGAATTCTGATTCTTTGTCGGGATCAATTTCCAAAGGATCGATCTTCGGTTTTTCAATACTGGGAAGTTGGTGCTGGGCATCGATTCGGAAACCCACGACGTAGTCATCCCCATAATACTTGCTAGCGGTTCGAACGATTTCCTCCTTGGTGACCTTTTCCAATTCTTCGATGGACCGATCCATGGTTTCCCAATCGACGAAGGATAGAAAAGAGTCACGGAGAAGTTCAACTCGTTTGGCATTGCTTTCACGATCCTCCTTCTGTCTTTTTTTGAAATCGTTAATTACTGCGGGAAGGATCCAATCTTCGAATTCTCCTTTCTTCACCTTCTCAATTTGGGCAAGCAGGAGTTCCTCCACTTCCCTCATGGATTGTCCATCCTTGGGAATGCCATAAAAGTAATGCGCCCCTTCGTCGTTGTAATTTTGAGGAAAGCACCCTGCCGCTCGGACTGCCTGTTTTTCCGTTAGGTTGAGATTGATGAGCCCTGCCACGGAGTTATCCAAGATCATGTCAATCAGCCGTAGCGCGGGGTAATCCTTGTGAAAGCGGGGAGCGGTTCGGAAGGCGAGAAGAACTTGCTCTTCGCCAAGGTACTGGACTTCTACGAACTCACGACCCTTGAGCGGTTTTTCCTCCCAGGTTGGTTCAGGTCGAAGAGTTTCCCGATTTTCCCAAACCGAGAAGTAGCGCTCGATGATTGAAAGGCAATCGTCCGGATCGATATCTCCGGAAATGCAGATCGCCATGTTTTCCGGAACATAGTGTTTGGCGTAAAAATCTTCGATGGCGAGAATCGAGGGATTCTTGAGATGCTCGATTGTTCCAAGGGTCACTTGTTGTCCGTAGGGATGAGTCTTGAAGAGCAGTTTGTTCACTTCTCGGTTCAGTAGGCGATCCTTGTTGTCGATGGACCGATTTTTTTCCTCATAAACGGTTTCCAATTCCGTGTGGAACAGACGAAAGACCGGATTCGCGAATCGTTCGGATTCGATCTTTGCCCAATGCTCTAGTCGGTTGGCTGGTAAATCAACTTTATAAACGGTTTCCTCATGCCAGGTGTGGGCGTTTATGCCTTTGCCGCCCATGTCGCTGTAAGCGCGATCCATTTCATTGGGGATCGCCAACTTTGCCGCTTCCTGAGAAATACGGTTGATCTCATCGTAAATTTCGTTGCGGCGGGTTTGGTTGCTTTCCTTGGAACGCTTTTCATAGAGTAGAGTGACCTGGTCAAGGAGTGGTTTTTCCTTGCCGAAATCCGTGGTGCCGAAGTTCCGAGTACCTTTGAACAGAAGATGTTCCAAGTAATGAGCGAGCCCGGTATTCGTCGCGGGATCGTGCTTGCTTCCCGCTCGAGTTACGATCTCCGCGTAAAAGCGAGGTTCCTCGGGGTTCGGGCTCAGCAAGATGGTGAGTCCGTTTTCGAGAGTTTTCCGAATCACGGGCATGGATTTGGCTTTGGTCGGTTCGACAGGGGTTTCATTTTCCTTTGGGGAAGGCATTTCGGGCGATGAACAAGAACTCATGAGCAGAATGAACAAGCCTTTCGCAAGAGTGGAATTTATAGACTTTTGGCTAGGCATAGTTTCGAAGAGGGTTGTAAAGTGACTGAATTTGGTGATAATGACAGAGTTTGATTAGGCAAACAAACGAAAATGAAGTTTTATCAATACGAAAAGTGCGAAAGCTGTCGGAAAGCCAAGAAATGGTTGGATGAACGAGGGGTGTCCTTTTCGAGTATCGCGATCCGAGAGAACCCTCCCTCCAAGAATGAACTAAAGGAGATGCTGGTCTCTCATGACGGTAACCTGAAAAAACTCTTCAACACTTCAAGCAAAGATTATCGGGAGCCTGAGATTAAGGAGCAAATGCCAAGTCTTTCGGAACAGGATGCCTTTGCCATGCTGACGGCCCGAGGGAATCTGGTCAAAAGGCCTTTTCTCATTGGAGACGGTTTGCGACTGCAAGGATTCAAACCAGATCAATGGGAGGAAGCCTTCAATGCCCTTTCCGAATGATTTTCCTCCTCCTGCGAAGATAAAGTTCTTATGAATTACGAAATTCCGGAAAAATGGGTCACTTCGGTCAATCGAGGCGAGGTCGATGAAATCATGGCTTGTTACCACGAGAAAGCTTCCTTGCTCGCCACCTTCGAGGCCAGACCGCTCAAGTCTTTTGAGGAAATCAGAAATTATTTCGTAGGCTTCACTTCAAAGGAAGGCTCTGGAGTCCGGATTGATCAACCTTCCTTATCTCACGATCCTCTTGGTGATGGTTTCTATTTGGCAACGGGCCTTTATGAATTTTATTACCTGAAAGAAGGCAACTTGGTTCGACATCCCGCTCGTTTTACCTTTACGATCAAGGGAGACCCAAACGAAAGGATCATTCACCATCACTCTTCTCTCATTCCTCCAAGTTAACGAAGGATTTATTTCAAAAGTTTCAATTCATTATGCTAAGTCCCCAAAAAACTCTCGACACCTACTACTTGGAAGCAAGGCGTGACCTTTTGGAAGTGGCCGCCATGCTCGACCGTTACGATGAGGCCGTCATGCGAGATGGCGCGAAGGCTCAGGATGAGTCCAAGAGGCATTCTCTTTTGGATGCGATGGCACTTCTTTCCAAGGCCGACCATCCGAAGGCAAACCGAGCCGAGCAACTGCTCGTGCATTTCGCAAAAATCTCCTAACTTACACCTTTCCGTCATGCAGATCATTCAACCTCATTATCATGCAATTGCTCGCACCGCTCAGGATTACGAGCGGATGGCCATGTCTGGTGTCGTGGCAGTTTGCGAGCCTGCGTTTTGGGCAGGGTTCGATCGTCGTCATCCCGAAACTTTCATCGACTACTTCGCTCAAATTTCCGAATTCGAACCTACGCGGGCCGCTGAATTTGGAATACGGCATTTTTGTTGGGTTGCAGTGAACCCCAAGGAGGCGGAAAACAAAGAACTCACCAATGAAGTCTTACGGCAGATGCCGGAGTTCTTGGATAAGCCGACGTGTCTGGGTGTTGGAGAGACCGGTCTGCATAAATCCACGCCCAATGAAATTGAATCCTTGCAGGCACACGTCGAAATGGCGATGAAGCATGACCAGTTGGTTTTGATCCATACTCCTCATCTGTCGGACAAGGCCCATGGTACCAAAACGGTGCTCGAGGTTCTGGCTGGAATGGACGTGGATCCCGAGAAAATTTGGATTGATCACGTTGAGGAGCAAACCATCGAGTCCGTTTTGGATGCAGGGTACTGGGCGGGAATGACTCTTTATCCGGTGACCAAGTGCAGTCCTCGAAGAGCAGTGGATATTTTGGAAAAATATCCGCGGGAAAAGCTCTTGGTGAATTCTTCCGCGGATTGGGGTCCGAGCGATCCCTTCACTTTGCAAGAGTCCGTCGTCGAATTTCGTCGTCGTGGGCATACTCTGCAGGAGGCAATAGAGGTTTATCANAACAACCCATGCCGTTTCCTAGGTCAGAATCCAAAGTGGGACATCAAGCCGATTACGGTTTCCGAAGAATAAACCGATGCCCCTAAGCCTTTACGACACCATGACCCGTGATGTCCGGGAGGTTTTTCCCATGGATGAAAATTCGGTTCGTTTTTACGCTTGTGGGCCCACGGTTTACGGACCCGCGCACATCGGAAACTTTCGAACCTTTGTCATGCAAGACGTCTTTCGACGGGTTTTGGAAACTGCTGGACAAAAAACCTATCATGTCCGCAATCTCACTGACGTGGATGACAAGACAATCCGTCAATCCCAGGAAGACGGGGTGAAGCTTGAAGATTTTACAGACAAATGGACTTCCAGGTTTCGAAAGGATTGTGAACTACTAAATTTACTCAATCCCCACGCCGAGCCTTCGGCAGTCGGGCATATTCCCGAACAAATTCGCTTAATTGAAAAACTCATGGAAGGAGGGAAGGCCTACCGAGCAAACGATGGATCCGTTTATTTCAAAGTGGATGCCTTTCCCCAATACGGACGGCTTTCCCGATTGGCAGACCGAGAAATCACCACAACCGATAATGTCCGAGAGACAGCGGATGAATACGACCGTGATTCTGCGGCCGATTTTGCGCTTTGGAAGGCGAGGCGACCGGAAGATGGAGATAATTTCTGGGAATCTCCATGGGGAGAAGGCCGTCCTGGCTGGCATATCGAATGCAGTGCNATGAGCATGAAGTATCTCGGAGAGTCTTTCGACCTGCATTCTGGTGGCGTCGACTTGATTTTTCCCCATCACGAGAACGAGATAGCTCAAAGCGAAAGTGTTACCGGCAAGACNTTTGCCCGTCATTGGTTTCACGTTGCTCATTTGATGGTAGAGAGCCAGAAAATGAGCAAGTCGCTGGGAAATCTCTACACCTTGGAGGATTTGGTTGGCAGGGGATATCAGGAGCAAGAGGTTCGATACGTCCTACTCTCCGGGAGTTACCGTCAACCGCTTAATTTCACTTTTGATTCGATGCAGGCCAGTCGCAAAGCATTATCAAAACTTACTGATTTTGCCAAAAAGTTCGAGATACAGCCAAACGTTGGTCCCTCTCTGGAAACCGAATTCGGTCCTTTTTATCCAGTTCAGGAGGCTCTTCTGTCAGATCTCAATACTCCCGAGGCATTAGGTCGGTGCTTTNGTCTGGTTCGTGAAATGGGCGAGGCTTGGGACCGGGGAGACTTTGATGGCAAGGTACAGGAACTGGAAATGCTTAGGAAGGGATTTCAAGCCACTTGCGACGCCTTGGGTCTGATCATCGAAGTAAAGGAGGAAGANGTTGAAGAGATCCCAGCGGAAATCCAAGAACTGGCTCAAAATCGATGGGAAGCAAAATTGAATAAGGATTGGACCTCAGCCGACCATATCAGGGAGGAACTTTTGCAAAAGGGTTGGGCGATAAAAGATGGCAAGGATGGATTCGAGCTTGCCAAATCCGAAAAATAAGGTCGAAAATCCAAGGATCGTTTCGTTGCGATTCAGGAAAAACCATGAAAAATATTCCCATCCCATCCATTCTTTTTTTCTTTTTGCTGCAGTTGTTTCCAATGCCCAATTTGAAAAGTGGAAATCTTCCTAAATGGGTCGATTTGTTCAATGGAAGAGATTTGAGTGGGTGGGTTGACGTCAATACTTCGCCCAAGACTTGGAGCGTCAAGGACGGACTTTTGGTTTGTACNGGCAAGCCGATAGGAGTGATGAGAAGCGAGAGGCAATACGAGAATTTTCTTCTTCACGTGGAATGGCGTCATATGGAGGCGGGCGGCAATTCCGGAATTTTCGCTTGGAGTGACGCCATCCCCTTCGGAAACCGTTTGCCCAAGGGGCTGGAAATTCAAATGCTCGAACTTGACTGGGTAAAGCTCAACACCAAGAAAGGAAAAACCCCACCGCCCATCGCTTACGTNCACGGAGAACTTTTTGGCGCCGGAGGGCTCAAGGCAATTCCGGATAACCCTCGGGGCAGTCGAAGCAAATCCCTTGAGAATCGCTGTAAGGGTAGGGGAGAATGGAANGTGTATGACGTTGTATGCGTGGATGGAGTGGTTAAACTTTCAGTCAACGGAAAATTCGTGAACGGCATACGNAATTCTCAATATAAGAAAGGATACCTATGCTTGGAATCGGAAGGTTCCGAAATTCATTTTCGGAATTTGAGGATCATGGAGTTGCCGCCCGGCATTTTGTCCGAAGAGCAAATTGCACCTCTTATTAAGGCTCCTTAGCCTTCCGTAGGAGAGTATTTCCTTCATTCCCATAGGTAAATTTATGATCAATGTTCAAAAAAATATTTCATATTTGCCAAAAATTACTTTGATATTAGTTCTTTGTGTTTGGTAGTATCGTCTTTTATTATAAATGATCGTATCTCATTCAGATCTCTTNCCCCATGTCTATNTNTAGTAATAAAGCGCTGATTTGTTCGGTTGCCTTCATTTCCGTTTTGGAAGCCAAGGTGGACTTTGAAAATGACATTTTGCCACTCTTTCAGGATTACTGCATGGATTGTCACGGTCCGGATAAGCAGAAATCCGGCTTCAGAACGGATCGACGAGTGCATTTGCTCAAAGGAGGGGATTCGGGTCTTTTGGCAATGGTTCCGGGAAAACCCGAGGAGAGTTATCTCATGGAAGTAATCCAAAGTGATGATCCTGAAATTAGTATGCCGCCCAAAGGGGACCGACTCTTCGATGATGAAATAGAAATTCTTCGTGATTGGATTGCCGAAGGCGCTGTTTGGCCTGGTCAAATGAACGAAAAAGTGAAAGAGGGCACGGACCATTGGGCATTCCAATCGATCGTCCGACCCGAACTTCCTGGGAATTCCCAAAATCCGATCGATGCCTTTATCAACAAACGACTGGAAAAAGAAGGAATTCCGAAAAATCAAGAAGCCGAACCATTGGCGCTAATCCGACGGGCATCTGTCGTTTTGACCGGATTACCGCCGCAATCATCTAGGGTTGCGGAATTTCTCTCCGATCATCAAAGGAATCCGAAACAAGCCTACGCTTCTTTAATTGATGAATTGCTTGCCTCGCCGCATTTTGGAGAACGATGGGCTCAGCATTGGTTGGATGTCATCCGATGGGCGGAAACCAACGGTTCCGAATCCAACCTCTACCGGAAACTCGCATGGGTTTATCGAGATTATGTAATCCGTGCCTTCAATCAGGATCTTCCCTATGATGAGTTTGTTCGTCAACAATTGGCTGGAGACGGAATGGGGGTGGGAGAAGCCCTTGGTTTTTTAGTGTCTGGCCCCCATGTGCCTGCGGCTACGGTTGGACAGGAACCATCTGCAATCCGACAGGCAAGAGCTGACCGGATGGATGAAATTATGCAAACGGTAGGCGCATCTATGCTTGGTGTGACCATGAGCTGCGCTCGGTGCCATAATCATAAGTTTGACCCTATTTCGATTCAGGACTACTACTCCATGACGGCGGTCTTTGAGGATATTGAGTTTGGAAGCCGGTTCCCCGAATTTTCTCAGGATCATCCCCGCAAGATGATAGCCAATGAAATTTGGCGTGAAGTGTCAAAGCACCGTAACAAAATAAGAAGCAAAACCTCATCTTGGGAAGAGGATTGGGGAGGCTACAAGGAAGTTCACTGGAAACCGGTTGAAGCGGTTGGGTTAAGGCTAAATTTTTGGTCCGGTTACGTCGGTTTGGATGAGGTTGAGATTTTTGGTTTGCCATCGGAGGACTTCAATCTTGCCAGCGCTTCCAACGGCACAAAAGTATGGACTGATTCAGCATTTGCCCAACAAGGGGACAGGTTCCCGGTTGCCAGAGTCATTGATGGGAAATATGGAACGCAGCGATGGCAGGCGAGTTTTAACAAAGAGAAGAAGCAAAATCCTTGGGTTGAATTCAGCTTTGACAAACCGGTAACGGTAGGCCGTTTGCGAATGAGCAGTAATCGGGAGTATTATTACGAAACCGATTACCTCGAACAAAAGAACAAATTCAATTTCGATCAATTTCTAGTTAACGTGAAACTGGCGGACGGGACTTGGACGGAAGTTGCATCGATCGAGAAAATAAGAAATTTAATGAATGGTGACAAATCCCTTGGAGATGCCGTCAGTGAAATAAATCACTCCGCTTACAAACTATCCGAAAAAGGTCCTCGCCCCAGTTTTGTGGGTAGCTTCATCAAGCCCAAAGTAACTTACGTCTTGCATCGAGGCAGCCCTGAAAACCCCAGAGACGTAGTGCTTCCCGGAGCCCCTAAAATCCTCTCCGGGGCTTTGGGAGTCGATAATGATACCAGTGGTCGGGCCAGAAGGGCGGAATTTGCCGAGTGGCTGGTAGACGAAAAAAACCCCTTAACTGCTCGGGTCATGGCGAACCGATTGTGGCAACATGTGTTTGGGGCGGGTTTGGTTGTAACAGGCGGCGACTTT
The DNA here is from genome assembly GCA_002692605.1 of Opitutia bacterium. Classification (GTDB taxonomy): domain Bacteria; phylum Verrucomicrobiota; class Verrucomicrobiia; order Opitutales; family Seribacteraceae; genus Seribacter. Next base: position 36,262 of record NZLE01000016.1, on the reverse strand, counting down.
GGCAGAGCGGGCGCCCCCCCCAGTCATCCCGAATTGCTTGATTGGATTGCGGCTGAATTTTCTACCCCTTCCCGACCCGAAGGCACTCCTTGGTCAATGAAGGAATTGATACGGTTGTTGGTTTTATCGGATGCATTCAAAAGATCGAATCAACCCTCGGAAGTAGGCCTTGAAAAAGATGCGACCAGCTCTCTCCTTTGGCGCTTTCCTCCCAGACGGGTGGAGGCTGAGGTGATTCGTGACGGCATCCTGCTTGCTTCCGGAAAATTGAACCGTGAAATGGGTGGGCGCAGTTACAGAATTCACAACGTTAAAAAGACCTATGCCCAATGGCAAGTGATTGATAATTTTGGTCCCGAAACATGGCGAAGAATGATCTATCAGGAAAGGATGCGCCGGGTAGACGATCAGATATTTACCGCTTTTGATTTCCCGGATTGTGGGCAAGTTCGGGCCAAAAGACCGGTATCCACCACACCCCTCCAGGCCCTCAACCTCATGAACAGTAGTTTTGTGGTTGATCAAGCGAAGCATCTCGCAAAACGAGCCCAAAAAGAATCGGAAGGTAATCTGAAGGCTTCTGTGGTTCGCGCCTTTGAATTAGTCTTCTCTCGTAAGCCAGAGAATGAGGAATTGAAAGCCTCCTTGCTGATTGCTCGGGATCGGGGGCTTGAGATTGTGTGTCGGGCTTTGATCAATTCCAATGAATTTGCCTTCCTACCATAATGATTTCCGGCAATGAGTAATCACGAAGAAAAAATTTCCTCCATCGGTCAATCCCTCTTAAATCGACGTGGGTTCATGAAGAGCGCTGGTTTTTCAACCGGTGCATTGGGACTTGCCCAGTTGTTAAGCAAGGACGGATTGTTTGGCTCCAACGATCCGACCAGTTTCACCGGAAAATCTCCGATTCGTCCGCCGATTGATCCCAATAATCCATACACTCCACGCGATCCTCATTTTGAAACCGATGCAAAACAGGTGTTGGTAATTTTTTGTCCGGGGGCGGTCAGTCACGTTGATACCTTTGACTACAAACCTGACTTGACCAAGTATCACGGACAAAAGCCTCCAGGTATGCCAGCGGTCACCTTTGAGGGGCCATCAGGTAATATCGCGAAACCATTTTGGGAATTCAAACCTCGTGGAAATTGTGGGAAAATGATTTCCGACCTACTTCCAAACTTGGGAGAACTTGCTGATGATTTCTGTTTCGTTCATTCATTGCACACCCAAACCAGTGCCCATCCGCAGGGTGAAAACTTTCTAAATACCGGATTCACCATGGAAGGATTTCCTTCCTTTGGTTCTTGGGCAACTTATGCCCTCGGTTCGGAGAATGAGGAACTTCCTGCTTTCGTCGCCATTAATGATCCCCGCGGTCCCGCACGATCCGGAAAAAATAATTTTGGAAACGGTTTTCTTCCGGCTGCTTTTCAAGGAACCGATTTCAATGCCAAAAACCCACCCGCCAATTTGTCCCGCCCTGCTTCCTACACCAGTGCGGATGACCGGTCTACGGTGAGCCTCCTGCAACGGCTGAACGGTATGCACCTTGAAAAGTTTCCCGGAGATGCGGATTTGGCTGCTCGAATCGCCAGTTATGAACTAGCTGGTAAAATGCAGACCTCCATTCCTGATGTGATGGATATTTCAAAAGAACCGGAATCCATCAAAAAAGAGTATGGACTGGATACCGGAACTGATCTTAAGAAGGAATACGCCAAGAATTGTATCCTTGCCCGACGGTTACTCGAAAAAGGTGTGAGGGTGGTACAACTGTTTAATGGGAGTGATCCCTCCGGAGGTAATGGGATCACCAACTGGGATTCGCACAGTAATATCGACAAAACCCATGCCATGCAGGCTGAAATCATGGATCAGCCAACGGCTGCCCTGATCAGTGACATGAAACGCCGGGGCCTTCTGAAAAACACTTTGGTAGTCTGGTGCACCGAATTTGGCAGAATGCCCTTTTTACAGGGTAATGGAACGGGACGGGATCATAATCCCGATGCGTTCACCTGTTTCTTTGCAGGCGCTGGAGTCAAGAAGGGATACAGTTACGGCCAGAGTGATAACTTTGGTTTTAAGAGTGTGCAAGGAAAGTCGAGCGTCTATGATTTCAATGCCACCATTCTTCATCTGATGGGGCTGGACCATGAGCGCCTTTCTTATTATCACAACGGATTGGAAAGACGACTGACCAATGTCCATGGACATGTGATTCACAAAATTCTTGCCTAAGCAATTATTCGCATGTGGTTTGGTTGGATAACCTTCGGCCCATCCAATTACAGTCATCACCCTCATGCGCTTTAGATTTTACCCTCTTTTCCTTTGGGTTCTTTTTGTACCCAAATTATTCTCTTCCGTTCCATTCGCGGAAAAACCGCCCGCAAATGAATCGATTCAAAAACTTTTTGCCAAAAAAGTAAATCTCGAGCCCGAGGTTCAGGGAAAGCCACTGCCCACCAATGACTGGTGGACCACATTATTGGCCAACGAGGATTTCCCCGGTCGTCTCTATGCTTATCCTTTCACCGTAAGCGCTGATGCGCAAGGGATTCAAATTTGGTATCCCTTGGAATGGAATGAGAACGGTACGGAAATGGATCACGGCGACCCTTTGCTGATTGAACCCATTGACCCCACTCCCGATTCCGATTTACCGGAACAAACTCTTTTTGATTTTGAAAAGGACTGGCGAACCTTAGGTTGGGAATTGGAGGGTACCGCATTCGGGGATGCGCCCATGAGCCATTCGCAACACGGCAGCAAGGGTATTGTCGGGAAGCGGTATGCAGCCAGTTTTTATGGATATGATGGTGGGCTCGGTACGGTGACTTCTCCTGAATTTGTATTGGGCAAAGACTATCTTCATTTCAAAGTTGCAGGTGGAAGTGAAAAGGAAATTCTTGGGGTTCATTTACTCGTCGAAGGCACGTCGGTTTACCAAGAGGTGGGAAAGAGAAGTAATGATCTTGAATGGCGAACTTGGGACCTAAGGGAATATCGGGGAAAAAAAGCCAAGATTCAACTGGTGGATAAATCGAAAGGTGGGTGGGGCTTTATCTCAGCGGATCATTTTGTTCTGTCAGAGCTCCCGACCACCCCAAAGTCCGGCCCTTTTTCTCATGCCTCCACCCTAAACTGGGGAGACTGGCATGTTGCCATGAGACTACACCTGAACGAAAGCAAAAAAGCGGACGTTACTTTTGGTAGGGGAATGCCTTATGTTTGGATTGAACCAAGAGGGCTCCAACTGAAGATACCCGGGGAGTTACAGGCCAACGGTATCTTAGTTCATGATGAAAGAGTTTTTGGCATTTTCGCGCCCGGCGGTTCCTTCAAGCCGATGGATGGATACACCCAATTCACAGGCCCCGTGCTTTCCATTGCTGCCCTGAACGAGGATTTGAGTCGGGTAGAACTGTTTTCCGCGCATGCTGGCGCGATTCCCCGCGATACTCAATTTGACTGGGAATATGAAAAAGAGAAAGGCAGTGTCCGCACCACTTGGAAAGTCAAAACGGCTGACGGGGGAGATACTTTGCATGGATGGATTCCCCATCATTACCGAACGACCCAACACAACCTGGACCTGACGGGGATGAAATACAAAACCAGACGTGGTGAAATGTTGGTGGCAAAAGGGAAGACTTTCCAAATTTCCTGGCCTTTTACCGGGATCATTCCTCTGTTTCCTCTCCCAAAGGACGACGCATTCCGTAAAGAAGTGCTCGCAGAATTTATCAATCGTTGGGGGAATGATCTGCTTCAAAAATCTGAAGCAAGCCGTCAAGGAGGAGACACCTACTGGGGAGGTAAGTCCATGTTGAAGACCTGTCAGGCGTTCAATATGGCTTGGCAGTTACAACTCCCGATCGCCAAGGATTTATACAAGGAAGCCAAGCGGGTTGTGGAGGACTGGCTCACCTATGATCNCGGAGAAAAAGCTTTTTATTATGCCCGGTATCCATTGCCCTGGTCAGGACTGGTCGGTTTTAATTCATCNTACGGATCCGAACAATTTACCGATAATCATTTTCATTACGGTTATCTGGCGATGAGTGCGGGTTTGATCGGAATGCATGATCCGGTGTGGTTGAAAAAATACCGCCCGGCTTTAACTGAAGTGGTTAAACAATATGCAGAGTGGGAAAGAGATTCTTTGCGATATCCCCGCTTGCGTACTTTTGAGTGTTGGGGTGGGCATAGTTATGCGGGTGGAATGTCCAGCGGATATGATGGTAACAATCAGGAATCCTCTTCNGAGGCGGTCGGATCATGGGCTGGGATGTTTTTTCTTGGCGCCGCTCTCGGAGATGATGAAATGCTTGACACTGGAGCGATGGGGTATGCCATCGAAACGGAAGCGGTGCACGAATATTGGAATAACGCCTATGGATGGAAAGAACCCGGTCAGTCCAATTGGTCACCCAACTATGAACCTACGATTTGTTCGGTTATGCGGGATCGGGATATGGGTGCATGGACTTGGTTTAGTGGAGAACCGATTCACATTTACGGCATCCAATGGCTCCCCGCATGGACCCACATGAATTATTTCGGCGCCCATGCCGAGCACTCGGTCTTTCAGCTTAATCAGATGATGGAGAGACAGGGGAAAGGAAAGGGAGGAATCACTTGGGAGACGATCGATGGGGATTGGGGGCAGGTTACTGCCGCTTATGCCGCCTTTTGCCAACCGGATGAAATTTGCGAAGTTTTGGACGAAGCGGTGGCCAAGAATTGGAAGATCGCAAGTCCGAAGCACGCGGGGATTCCATATTACCTTGCTCATGCCAGCCGTGCCTACGGCTTGATTGACAAGGAAGCCTACACGGACCTACCCACTTCCGTGGTTTTCAAGAAGCCGGACGGCACTCGAAACGCTTTGGTTTACAACCTTTCCGAGGAAGCTCGTCCCGTTCGAATTTTTATCAAGGGCAAGGAAGTTTTGAAAGGGAACTTGCCTGGAAAGGCACTGATGGCAGTGCCCCTCAAGTAGGAAAATCCATTTTCGGCAGGGCAAGGCTTCCATGGAGGACTATGCCAGCGGTTTGCTGAGAGACCGTTCCGAGAGTCAGGACTTCGATTTCGCATTTCNTCCTCGGGTCTCGTTCTAAAATTACAATCTTATGAGGAACTCATATAATTGTTTGATCAAGNGCATGCTTATTCTAAAAATTTATTCTTTTGATGGTATTGGTATTGCAAGATGATCGAGCTTGCTTAAAAGNGGTACGCTTCTGNAATTTTCTNCTATGGAATCATCCGTATCCATACCGAGAAAATTCCATATTCATCAATTCCAAAAAAAGTTTTTATCCTCCAAAAAAACTGCTGATAAAAAACAAGAACATCATGTGAAACCGTGAAGTGACGTACAAGTTTACTTCCCTAACTAAATTCATTCAAATTAAAGTATAGCCAACCTAAACTCCAAATTAAACNGACTTCTTGGATGGCATACTTGAAGAACAAAGGATATTCGCGAACTCATTCATTTCTGACTTGATCAAAAAAGGGCCCGCATTCCCNTGAACGGGGATGGCATGACAAGAAAACCGTAATAGCGAGTGAGATATTTTCCAATCGATCCTCTTCATCCCCGAAGAAAGTTATTCCAATGAACGCCAAAACAAATTCGAAAGTCGCTTATGACCTAGTCATTGATGCGATCCAACAAAACCTTCCATGNCTTCCGCAAATTCTTGAAGAGTTAATCAAGAGGCTATCGGACGTCGAATCGAGCATTGAGAGTATTGAGGAGCTGGTCAGAATAGACCAAGCCATATCCACGAGAATACTTAAGGTGTCCAACAAGGTGGAGTTCGTCGAACCCGACGAACCGCGCATCACTTCGATCCATGACGCCTTGCACAAAATCGGTTTGGAAAATGCCAAACGCATTTCCCTGAACGTTTCGGTACTCAACCTGATGGAGAACGTTGATTTTCCTCGCTGCTTCAAGTTCGTATCCTTGTGGCAGCACAGTTTGGGCGTGGCCGTGGCATCGTCCGTTCTAAGTGATTTCACCGGGTATGAAAACCCGGACCAAGNGTATACTTGCGGTCTTGTTCATGACATCGGAAAACTGATCAAGATCCAATACGATGCGGAGGGATTTTGTAAGGAGATCAAATCCGCAATTGAAGGAAAGTCGAACCTGAACGACAACGAGGATTTGCATGGCTTTTTGAATCATGCCACTTTGGGTTCATTGATGATGGCCGCATGGGAAATGCCCTACGAACTGGCAACCGTCATACGNTGGCATCATATCGAGGACTGGTCGAAAAGGGAACAGGTTGAATCGNAAGCCATGCACCATTTGATCGATATTGTATGCTTGGCCAACCTTTTGGCGAATAAGCTCGAGATTGGGCACAGCGGTCATAACNCCTTNAAAACCCCTTGCCCCGAACTTCTCGAACGATTCGGCATTGATGAAGATAAACTTTTGGAGATCGAAAGGAAAATTCTTGAGAGTTACGAAGAGAATTCCGCTTTCCTCTCCACCCTGTAAAACATTCCGCAACCAAGTCCTTTTGGACTTGTATTGCAGGAAGAGTGGTTTTCTATNGGTAGAGCCCTANCATGTACCCTCATTTCATCTCCATTTNTCTTTGCTGCTCGGTCACTTTTTTCTCAGCCCTTTCAGCGAAGCCAAACGTGCTGTTTATTNCGATTGATGATTTGAGACCTGAGCTTGGTTGCTATGGTTCGTCCATCGCCCGGTCTCCGCATTTGGATGCACTGGCCAAGGAGGGCATGCGTTTTGATCGGGCCTATTGTCAGCAAGCCATTTGCAGTCCGTCCAGGGCAAGCCTGATGACGGGTGCCCGCCCCGATCAAATTGGGGTGATTGAAAACACCGCTTATTTTCGGGAGCTGAACCCGGAAGTCGTGACTTTGCCCCAGCACTTCATTGCAAATGGATACGAGGCGGTCTACTGCGGCAAAATTTATCATGGGAGAATGACGGACGAACGTCATTCCTGGAGTCGCAAAGCCGCGTATGATCGATGCGGAATTGAGCGAACTCATCTTCCGGGCGGATACGCTNTGTTGGAAAATCAAAAGCTTTGGGCGAGTAACAAGAAGAAGATGCTTGCCCGGTATGGCTCACAAGGTTCGGGAGGACTAATTCATGGTCCGGCCTATGAGTCCGCAGAGGTGCCCGATCATGCCTATTCGGACGGTTACAGCGCGCAACTGGCCATCGCAACCCTTAGGGATCATCTCGAGAAGAAACCCAATCAACCTCTTTTCCTTGCGCTCGGTTTTAAGAAGCCACATCTCGATTTCGTTGCGCCGAAAAAATATTGGGATCTTTATGATCGCGAGAAAATCAAATTGGCGGATCAATCGGACGGTCCCATTGCTGGGGCGGCCACCGGATTGCATGCCTCCTTCGAGTTGCGCACCAGACACGGCATTCCCAAAAAAGGTCCGATCGGATCGGAATTGGGCAAAACTCTCCTGCATGGCTATTATGCCTGCGTCAGCTACGTAGATGCGCAGATTGGATTGATGCTCGATGCTTTGGAGGAGGCGGGTATTCGAAATGAGACGGTGATTGTGGTCTGGGGTGATCACGGTTGGCATCTGGGAGATATGGGGATTTGGGGAAAGGCGACCAATTACGAGATAGCCACCCGAGTGCCATTGATCGTTTGGACCCCAAACATGAAAGCAAGGGGGAAGAACTCCGAGGCATTGGTGGAACTCGTGGACATCTATCCCACCTTGTGCGAACTTACGAATCTGCCTGTTCCGGAAGGCCTCGCGGGAAAGAGCTTCGCATCCGTTCTGGATGATCACAAGGAAGAGGGGAAGGAGTATGCGGTCAGTCAGTTCCCCAACCCCGCTCTCCGGGAATGGGCGGCCAACCCTCTTTCTCCGGGGATGAGACAAACTTTCTTTGGTCCCTTGATTGAAGGAGTGGAAGACAGAATTAAGAGACAACAGGGAAAGCTTTGGGATCGGGAATTGTTTGAAAACCATTTGATGGGGTACACTCTGAGAACGAAACGGTATCGTTTGGTGGCTTGGCTGGATTATCGGAACGTCGATGAAGAACCTCTATTCCTGGAACTCTACGATCACACCAAGGATTCTCTTGAGACACGAAACGTCGCAACGCAATTCCCAGAGATCACTCGGTCCTTATTGAACCGGTTGCGGAAAACTGGAATCGGAAAAGAAAGTGAGACCCTAAAGTGAAGCCTTTCTTTTCATATGTCGGCTTGCTCGCTTCAATTCTGACGATCTCGTCTTATGCGGCGAAGCGTCCGAACCTGATAGTAATTCTTGCGGACGACATGGGGTATTCCGATCTCGGATGTTATGGAGGTGAGATCAAGACGCCCAACTTGGATCGCTTGGCAAAGAACGGCATTCGCTACACGCAAGCGTACAACACCTCGAAGTGCTGGACCACCAGAATCAGTCTGCTCACTGGGCTTTATCACCATCGAAGCGATCGGGATTTCAGTAATACTTCCTTACTTGGGGAAATCCTTAAACCCGCTGGCTACCGCACCTGGTGGGCTGGCAAACACCATGCAAACTTCAACCCGCATGATCGTGGATTCGATCATTTTTCAGGATTTCTTGGTGGAGCGATCAATTTTTGGAATCCAGGTGACCGGGCAAGACCGGGGGAGGATGCCCCCGCTTGGGGAGCGGTTTACACCTGGGCATTTGATGAGAAACTGCTCAAGCCGTTCCTTCCACCCAAGGGATTTTTTGCCACGGACGCATTTACGGATTGGAGCATCACCTGGTTGGAGCAAAAGGAAGAGTCTGCGGATCCCTTTTTTCTCTTTTTGTCCTATAATGCTCCCCATTGGCCGTTGCATGCCCACCCGGAGGACATAGCAAAGTATGAGGGGACTTATGACGCTGGCTACGAAACCATACGCAAGGCCAGATATCAAAGGCAATTGGAAATGGGTTTGTTTGATCGGGAGACCGTTCCCTTGAGTGATCCGGAACACGAATCATGGAGTTCATTGTCAAAGCGTGAAAAGGAAGAGGAAGCCTTGCGGATGGAGATTCATGCCGCGATGGTGGACCGTATGGATCAGAATATCGGTCGCTTGGTTGAAAGATTGGAGGAACTTGGAAAGTTGGACCAAACCCTGATTTTCTTTTTAGTCGATAACGGCGCCAGTCATGAGAGACCGAAAAGAGGAACAAAGAATCCGGATTCGGAGTGGGGCAGCGTTGGCTCGTTCGAAGCGATTGGCCAATCTTGGGCCAATGCCATCAACAGTCCCCTTCGAAAATGGAAGGTGCAAGGACTTGAGGGGGGCATTTGTACCCCCATGATCGCCCATTGGCCTGAGGGTCTCAGAGTACCTAAAGGTTCGATTTGCCGCGAACCCTGTCACCTGATCGACTTCGTCCCCACCTTTATGGAACTTGCCGGTCAGGAGGCTAGCTATCCGCGGAATCTTTCACCCTTGGACGGAATTAGCCTGACCCCTACCTTTGTTGGACAAAAACTTCTGCGGCAAAAACCTCTCTTTTTCCAATACGGGGGCTGGCAAGCCATCCGGAAAGGTTCATGGAAACTTGTGCGACAAAAGACCGGTCCTTGGCAACTCTATGACTTGAGTAAGGACCGTACGGAAACCCAAAATCTCGCCTCCACGTTTCCGGAGCGAACCCAAAGGATGCAAGAACAGTGGGAGACTTGGGCAACGGGGATGGAGATTCCATTTGAGGACTTCAAAACAATAAGGAAAAAGAAGCGGGAGTAATGATTTTTCTTGAAAGGGAAACCCTTTGCCACTTTGGGTCGAAGGATAAAAAAGGTCGTTCAGACGAATGAAATGAAAATGCCAACCAAGAGTTATGCCTAGATCGAAAATAGCCTTTCTCGCGTTTATTTACCTACTTGTTTCCGGTGCAATCAGTTCCTTTGGCCAGGCAGTCAATCCAACCCTTGCGAATCTTCGCTACAGTGGTGAATACGAACGGAGTGTTCTGGACTTGTGGTTGGCGGATTCGGAAAAGCCAACGCCCCTGGTGATTTATTTTCATGGAGGGGGCTTTAAGACGGGAGACAAGAAGTTTTTCCAGCGTTCACCGATGTTACGAAAGTATTTTCGGCAAGGGGTTTCCTTTGCCAGTGTGAACTATCCTTTCCTCAAACAGGTCGGAGGCAAACACTTGAAAATCTTGGATCATTGCCCGGAGGCGATTCGTTTTCTGAAGAAAAATCACCAAAAGCATAACATCGATGCCGATAGGATCTCCGTAATGGGAAGTTCCGCAGGAGCGCTGATCACTTGCCACGTTGGCCACGCCTACGACTTGGGTGTACGTTCAATCTTCCCCATACAGCAACCCATGGGTACGCCCTTGGTCACCATCCCTCGGTTGAGAAAGGATGGCCCCCCAATTTTTGTGTTCAATCGATCCGGACCAAAGGATCGCGTGCATCATCCCGACAATGCGATTTTCGTAAAGAGGAAATGCGATGCCCTGGGTGTCGAATGCATCGCCTATGGAGTGAAAGGCTCGGGTTTGCCCCTTTTGCCCGAAGGGGATGAGGTCAATGATCTAGCGATGAAATTCTTTCGGAAGTCATGGGAGGCAATGAAAGAAAAATAATGATCAATCGACGTACCTTCATCAACCGCGGGGCAACCTGTGCGACTGCTTTGGCTGCGGTGACTGCTTCGAACGCAAAGCAGAGCCTGTATCCGGCATCCTCTGCGGAAGCTTACAACCACCTTGTTCCTAAGTTCAAAAAGGGATCACGCTGTCTCTTTCTGGGGGACTCGATCACGGATATGAAATGGGGAAGAAACCAAGCAGATCGCAACCACTACTTGGGACATAGTTACGTATTCTTGATTGCCGCTCGTCTGGGCGTAGACGTCCCCGAATCGAAAATCGAGTTTTTTAACCGGGGTGTAAGCGGGAATAAAGTGAGTGACTTGAGAAAACGCTGGCAAAAGGATGCAGTTGCAATGAGACCAGACTGGTTGAGTATTTTAGTCGGTGTCAACGATATCAGTCGAGGTGAACGCAGCTCCTTAAACTTCGATAAATGGGAAGAGGACTATCGCTTTATTCTCGATCGTAGTTGTAAGGCAAATCCGAAGTTGCGTATTGTGTTGATGGATCCATTCATTTTGCGAATGACTAGATTATCGCCAGAGGATGTGTGGAAAAGTTGGCGTGGGGAAATTGATAAGCTTGGAGAAATTGTCAGGCGTTTGGCCGATGAATTTGGAGGCATCCACGTAGAGACTCAAAAGATCTTTGATCAAGCGGCCGAGGAAGTTTCTCCCGAGCATTGGATTTGGGACGGTGTTCACCCTTTGCCACAAGGGCATGAGTTGATCGCAAGGAATTGGTTGCAAGCCGTGAGCCAAGCTACCAATAAGTAAGCATGAACCAACCAATTACCATTCAACCCATCGGCGGGCGCGTTTCCCAATGGGGAGAGGGCCCGATTTTTTTTGAAGATTATTTGCTTTATGTAGATATTGAAGGCCATACCTTGATCCGGCTTAACCCTGAAACGGGAAGCGAGGAGACTTGGGAGATGGGAGAGCGCATTGGGACAGTTGTTCCCGTAAAAACAGGAGGGTTTCTTTGTGCCGGAGATTCCGGGATTTATACGTTTGATCCAAATACGGGAGAAAGGAAAAAGCTTGCTGACCCGGAAGCGGAAAAACGCCCTGACAATCGATTCAATGACGGTAAATGCGACCCAAGCGGACGCTTTTGGGCTGGCACCATAAGCACTGTTAAAAAAACCGGAGACGCCAATCTTTACATGCTCGACGGTCAAGGCAAGCTATCGCTGAAAGTCTCTTCCGTCACCAATTCCAATGGCATTTGTTGGCATAGTGACGCGTCGGTAATGTATTACGTCGATACTCCAACCAAGAAGATCATGGCGTACCCCTTTGATAATCAAACCGGGGAAATCGGAGAGCCTTCTTTGGTCATGGATACCGAAGATGCTGGTATCGCCGGATCGCCGGACGGTATGACCATTGATGCTGAAGACAGGCTTTGGGTGGCGATGTGCCATGGAGGATTGGTCGTATGCATCGATCCGGTTGCCGGGCAGGTGTATCGAAAGATTGAATTTCCCTGTGTGGAAACGACTGCTTGCGCATTTGGCGGTCCCGAGCTCAACCGATTGTTCGTGACCACCGGTTTGCACAAGACCCTGCAGGAACCGGATGCGGGGAGGATTTTCGTGGTGGACGGCTTGCACGCCTCCGGAACCCCATCCTTCTCGTACGGGCGCTGAAAGAGTTTCCCATACGCTTAAAACCAAATACCATGATTGTAAAACCGTTGTTTCTTCTTTTCCTGCTAACGCCGATCTTCCTCGTTCAGGGTGTCCAATTCAGCAGTGACTTTGATAACACCCACGATCGTATCTGGTTGGGCGAGGACTACTGGGCAAACCCCATGGAGGATTGGGCGGTCCGGGACGGCAAGATGGTTTGCCTTCGAAACGGACCGAACCGAAACGTGCACTTGCTTACCTTTGGCTTGGTAACGGACGATCCCAAGGCATCTTTCCAATCCTCGGTCATCTTGGGTATTGAAGAGAGGTCAAACCGAGGCTCAGCTGGTTTTTTGCTTGGAGTTCTTGATTCGGAAACCTCCGACCCTCGGGCGAGCCTGATTATGGGAAAGGGTTTGGCGGTTGGAATCAAGACAAGCGGAACATTGTTCATCGGAAGCTTGGACTCCAAGGAATCCATTCCTTTTTCCGGCGACATTCTCCTTCGCATCGAAGCCAAGCCTTCAGGCAAAAAAGGATTTCATAGTCTCACCTTAACCGCTTCCAAGATTGGAACCAAGATTTCCGGAAGCATGAACCAAGAGGTAAGAAGTGAGTCTCTCATGGGGAATCTTGCCGTCGGTTGCAATATGGATGGTCAATCGAAGGAGCAGGGAGGCAAGCTTGCTCGATTTTGGTTTTCAAACTGGAAAGCCCAAGGCGGAATGATTCGTTCGCGCCCCGATTTGGCCTTCGGGCCCATCCTTTATGCGATGCATACCCTGAGCAGAGGTGTGCTGAACCTGACTGCCCAAATGCCTCCCCTGGGAGAAAAGGAAGCCAAGACCATTCGTTTGGAGACCAAGAACCTTTCGGGTAAATGGATTGGAAAAGGGCTTGCCCGGATGGATCCCTTGTCAAGGACGGCGACTTTTCGGATCAAGGGTTGGGAAGATTCTCGGGACGTTGCCTATCGGGTCGCATTTGAGGACAGGAAAAAGGACGGTTCAATCATTGATAGGTATTTTGAAGGTGTGATTCGGAAAGATCCGGTTGATAAGAATGAAGTTGTAGTGGCTGGTTTTACCGGGAATAAGGACACCGCCTTCCCGAACACCAAGTTGGTCGAGAACGTGAGGATCATGAATCCGGATTTGCTTTTCTTTTCCGGTGATCAGATCTACGAGAGCGTCGGAGGATACGGCATTCATCGGACCCCCGTAGAACTGGCCACGCTTAATTATTTGCGAAAGATTTATCTATGGGGCTGGGCATTTCGTGATCTGATGAGAGATTGCCCGACCATTGCCTTACCGGACGATCATGACGTCTATCAAGGAAACATTTGGGGGGAGTCAGGTCGTGACTGCGGAGGGATCAAGGGCCATTCCCAGGGAGGTTTTGCCATGCATGAGGATTTTGTCAATGCGGTCCAGCGAACGCAAACCTCGCATCATCCCGAGCCTTTTGACCCGACTCCGGTAAAGCGGGGAATCGGCGTTTATTACGGAGATATGGTTTATGGCCGAATTGGCTTTGCGATCTTGGAGGATCGAAAGTTCAAATCCGGACCGGAAGGGAAGGTCAGTGACTGGCCGGGGCGCCCCGATCACGTCAAGGATCCCAACTTTGATCCGGCTTCGGTGGATAAGGAGGGCTTGGTGCTTTTGGGTCAAAGACAACTGAAATTCTTGCGTCATTTTGCCGGGGACTGGAAGGGGACCGACTTAAAAGTGGCTTTGTCTCAGACGATCTTTTGCAACCTGGCCAATTACCATGGAGGAAACCAACAATACTTGGTTGCGGATTTGGACAGCAACGGATGGCCTCAGGCGGGAAGGAACCGAGCCTTGGCCGAGTTAAGGCGTGGGTTCGTGTTTCATTATGCGGGGGACCAGCATTTGTCTTCCATCGTTCATCATGGTATCGAAGATTGGGGAGATGCTGGATTTTCCTTTTGTGTGCCCAGCATAGCCGCGGGGTACCCGAGATCCTGGTTGCCCGACCGGGAAGGCCTGCCGGTTCGGAATAGGCCGGTTCCGGGTCTTCCCAACACGGGGGATTACACCGATGGCCTGGCCAACAAACTCTCGGTCTTTGCGATTGGCAATCCAGCCAAAAAAAACCGCAAAGGTAGATTGAACACTCTCCACGACAAGGCTTCGGGTTTTGGAATTGCGCGATTCAATGCGAAGACGGGCGCAATCACCATGGAATGTTGGCGTTTGCTTTTCGATGCGGAAAACCCCAAGCCTGAGGATCAGTTCCCCGGTTGGCCGAAGACGATTCTTCACACTGATAATTATGGCCGTAAGCCGGTGGCCCACTTATCGGAAATCAAGGTCAAGGGGATGCGGGATCCCGTTTTCGAACTGAGGGAAAGTTCCACGGGCGAACTGGTTTATGCCCTACGAATTCGTGGGCAATCCTATCGCCCACCGGTCTTCGATGCCGATCGAACCTATCAACTGCGTGTGGGTGATCCGGATTCGGATCTATGGAAAACCCTTAAGGCGCAGAAGCCCGTATTGGAAGGAAAGTCATCGCCGTTGAACCTGAACTTTTGAGGATAGGCACCAAGACACCGCATTCTTGAGCAACTGATTGAAAGCCGGTTTTTTAAAATCCTCAAGATGACCGAGAGAAGTGTAAAAAACCTTCCCTCCAAAGGAAGTGAGGCGAGTCCATGCAACCGGCTCTTTCCGAAAGCCTTTTACCCGCCCCTCCAAAAGGGATTCGGATGCAGAGGGTAGGGGAGAGTTGCGATAGAGGGTAGCCGGGGTATCAAAGGGAAGATCGACTTTCTCAAGAATCGGATGATTCGAAGATTCGGATGTCTTCTCAATGTTGCAGATCAAGCCTTTGCCGAGGTGACCCTGATAATTCCCACCAATGACCTCGGTATCCCATTTCGGCCATTCGGCATGTCCCTCAGTCGCTTGTTCCTTGCGAAGTTCGAAGGCATGGGAGGACGTGCGAATACCCAAAACGGGTTTGCCGGATTCGACGAACGCTCGGATCATTTGCATGGTCTTTTCCGGAAACGCTCTTCTGCGGACGCTGATAACGAGCAAGTCGGCCTTGGGAATGAAGAAAGAGTTGGATAACAAGTGACGTTGCGCGCCTTCCTTGGGCGCGCTGCAAAAAAAGGAATCATACTTTTCGCTCAAGTGATCCTTTGCGAATTTCGGTAAAGTGGATTCAGTCAGATATTCTCTCTCGGCAAGGAGAAAAACCACTTTGGGCTTTTCCATCGAAAAGACGTGGAAGGAGCTAGCCCAGATCATAAGTAAGAATGGAATCTTTGAAAGCATTCCTTATCAAAGCCTCCGAAGGTCTCTCAGGTCGAGAAGGAAAATCGTCCTAGGCGCATTTCATGTTTGCATGAAGGGTGCCTGTAACATCATATATCAAACGCATACCAAATATAAAATTTGCTGACTTCCGCACCACTTCTCCAAAAAAATAAGCCCAAACACAATTACAATTAACGCATGAGTTTTTCTTTAAAGGGAAAAGTCGCATTGGTGACGGGTAGCAGTCGGGGGTTGGGCAAAGGCATCGCCAGGACCTTGGGCTTGGCGGGTGCGAAGATCGCCTTGAATTACTTAAATGACAAAAGAAAGGCGGAGGAAACTTTGGTGGAGCTTAAGGAGAATCGGATACGTGCCACCTTGATTCGAGCGGATGCATCGGATCCCGAACAGGTGGAGGCGATGGTCGGGGCGGTCGAGGAACAATTCGGTTCTTTGGACGTCTTGGTTCCCAACGCCACTCCCGACCAACCCCAAAAGTCCATTGAGCAATACGATGCCGACTTTTATCGTTCTATGTATGAATTCTTCGTGATGAGCCCGTTTCATTTGGCCCAAGCCGTTTTGCCTGGTATGAAAAGTCGGGGACACGGTAGAATCATCAACGTCACAAGCGAAGTCTTTCATTGCTCCGTCCCTCAGTTCAGCGCCTACGTCGCTGCCAAGGGTGGGCAAATCGGTTGGAGTCGGAGCATGGCCAACGAATTGGCTCCTTTTGGCATCACCGTCAATACGGTCGCTCCGGGTTGGATTCCCACGGAAAGGCATCAGGATGACCCTCAGTCGGCCAAGGACGAATATCTGTCAACCATACCGGTTGGGCGTTGGGGAACGCCCGAAGACGTTGGAAACGCAGTCGCTTATTTTGCTTCGGACGAGGCATCCTTCATCAACGGGCAAACTTTGTGCGTGAACGGTGGGCGTACTCCGTGGTAAAAGAATTTCACTCAAATCCCATCACCTCAAAAAATAATGAAGAATAAAACTCAAACCCTTGTTTCCTTATTGATGCTTTCCTGTCTTTGGTTCGGCGGATGCGGCGGCGGAGCGAGCGAAGGCGGTTCCGAAGGGCCCGACTCCTCCTCTTTTGCCTACGTGACCAATGGAGTGGACCCCTTTTGGGATCTGTGCGCCGCAGGCGTTCGGATCGCCGAAAAGGAATATGGCGTCAGTTGCGAAGTTCTAATGCCCCCCAAGGGCGTGGTGGACCAGAAGCGGATGATGGAAACTCTGTTGGCCAAGGGGATTGACGGCATCGCAGTGAGTCCGGTCGATGCGGAAAACCAGACTCCTTTCCTCAACGAGGTTTCGGAAAGCACCATTCTCATCACCAATGACTCGGATGCTCCCCAAAGCAAGAGACTGGTCTTTATAGGCACCAACAATTACAAAGCCGGGCGCGCTTTGGGAGGTTTGGTCAAAAAGGCTTTGCCCGAAGGCGGTGAAGTTATGCTTTTCGTTGGAAGACTTGAGCAATTGAATGCCCGCCAAAGGAGGCAAGGCGTGATTGACGAACTTTTGGATCGTCCGTTGCAAACTCTGGACAAGGTCAAATATGATCCGGTGGATGCAACCAACCTAACCGCGGAAGGTTCGAAATACGTGGTGTTGGATACGCGCACCGATAATTTTGACAAGGCCAAGGCGAAGAGTAATGCCGAGGATGCGATCACCAAATACAAGGATTTGCAATGCATGGTCGGGTTGTTCGCCTACAACCCGCCCTCATGCATTGATGCGATTAAGGAGGCTGGTAAGCTTGGACAGATCAAGATATGCGGATTCGATGAACAGGATGCTCTGCTTCAGGCGATCTCCGATGGCCATGCCTACGGTACCATTAGCCAACAACCTTGGGAGTATGGCTATGAGTCCATCAAGATGCTAAAGAATATCCACGCGGGCATTCAGCCCGCTTCTACCTACCAGGAAGTGGCTTTTTTGGAAGTGACTAAGGACAACATTGACGAATTTTGGGCCAAGAAAAAGGAAATGGCCGAACTTGGCAAATCCCAGTAAATGAGTGATCACCAAGACTTGCTTCTCGAAGTCAGGGACTTGACGAAGAGTTTTCCGGGGGTTTTGGCTCTCAAGGGGGTTTCTCTAAGTTTGGCCAAAGGAGAGGTCCTTTCGTTGATTGGAGAAAATGGGGCGGGGAAAAGTACCCTAATGAAGATTTTGGCCGGAGTGCAGCCTCCGGATTCGGGAGAATATCTGATTGATGGTTCGCAGGTCATCTTGAAGAACGTTCGCGAAGCCATGGAGCAAGGCATCGCTCTGATCCATCAGGAACTCAACCTTGCCTCCAATCTTGATTTGGCCTCGAACATCTTTTTGGGGCGGGAACCGGGAGCGAAGGGTTTCATTAATGAAAAGGACTTGCATGCCCAAGCCGCCAAGCATCTGAAGAGGGTGGGTCTTGATTTGCCAACCCATACGATCACAGGCTCCCTCCCCATAGGAAAACAGCAATTGGTCGAGATTGCCAAAGCCTTGTCTTGCGATGCCCGAGTCCTGATCATGGACGAACCCACCAGCAGCCTCTCCCAGAAAGAGACCGAAACGCTATTTGAGGTAGTCAAGGGTTTGCGAGACCAGGGCATTAGCGTAATTTACATCTCGCACCGTTTGGGGGAAGTAAAGGAGCTTTCGGATCGGGTTACGGTTTTCCGTGATGGGGAAAATGCGGGCGATTTGGCCCTCGAGGAAATCAATCACGAAAGCATGGTCCGCCTTATGGTCGGTCGGGATTTGAGTGAATTTTATGACCGCGCCATCCACCAACCCGGTGGCAGTGTGCTAAGGGCAAAGCAAGTGGTTTCCCCTTCCTATCCGGAAACCACCGTTTCTCTCGAGGTTCGAGCTGGTGAAATTGTGGGGATTGCAGGTTTGGTTGGCGCGGGTAGAACCGAACTCCTGCAAACCTTTTTTGGAGTGACCCCCGCACTGGGAGGTGAATTGGAGGTCATGGGAGAGAGCTTTTCACCGAGATGTCCATCGGATGCCATTGAGGCGGGCTTGGCGTTGGCTCCCGAAGACCGTAAGTTGCACGGACTGGTTTTGCCCATGACAGTTCGGGAAAATGCCAGCTTGCCAAGCTTGGAGCGGGATCAGAAAAAAGGTTTCTTGGACGAATCCGCCGAAAGGGCGATTGCGGACGAAGCGGTCGAGCAAATGAAGATCAAGACCCCCCATATCGAACAGGTGACCCGCTTTCTTTCGGGAGGGAACCAACAAAAGATCGTGCTTGGCAAATGGTTGGCGATGAAACCAAAGCTCCTGATGCTGGACGAACCAACTCGCGGGATCGACGTCGGGGCCAAGAGGGAAATTTACAAACTGATGGAGAAATTGGCCGGTGAGGGAATGGCAATCCTCTTCGTCTCCAGTGAAATGGAGGAAGTTCTTGGAATGGCCGATCGGGCATACGTTATGCACGAGGGAAGAATTTCAGGTGAATTGAATCGGCAGGAAATGTCGGAGGAATCAATCATGAATTTGGCAACTGGAGGAGAAAAAGCAGCGTAAGATCCCATGAAGAAAAACGTATTTGGAATTTTTGTACTCTTGGTGGTTATTTTTGCGATTACCGCAATCATAAACCCCAAGTTCCTGAACGCTTACAACATGCAAAACCTGATCAANTGGTCGAGTCTGTATGCNGTTATGAGCATCGGAGTCGCNTTGGTGATCATCACCGGTGGAATCGATTTGTCGATTGGTTCCGTCGTTGGTCTGGTTGCCGTGGTGCTTGCATTCTTTCTGAAAGTTCAGGGTATGGATCCATGGGTTGCGATCGGGTTGACCTTATGCATGTCCTTGGTCGTCGGTCTCATCCACGGTCTCCTCATTACCAAAGCCCACATTCAACCTTTTGTCGTGACCCTGTGCGGGTTGTTGATTTATCGGAGTTTGAGCCGATGGTTGACNGANAATCAATCTCTCGGTCCGGTTCCTTTGGAAGGGGACAAGGGGTATGCCAACCTCGATCAGATTCTGGGTTTGGATTTTATCTTCAGNGGTAAAATTCCGCTAGGTGGTTTTAACCTACCGACGCCAGCCCTGTTCTTACTGGTTCTTGCCATTGCCACCGCCATCTTTCTGCGGAAGACGATTTGGGGAAGATACCTATATGCCTTGGGAAACAATGAGGACGGAGCTCGTTACAGCGGAATTGACACCGACCGAATGAAAATCATCGCCTACNTTCTGTGTTCTTTCTTTGCAGGAATTGCGGGAATCCTCTTTGCCTTTGAACTGGATTCGGTTCAGCCGGCTCAGACTGGAGAATTCTATGAATTGTATGCGATTGCAGCGGCCGTTCTCGGCGGTTGCAGTCTTCGCGGGGGAGAGGGGTCGATCCTTGGAGTGGTGATTGCCGCTGCGGTGATTCGTCTAATCTACAACTCCATCAATATGGTGGGAATTTCCACTCATTTGGAATTTGGCATCTTGGGAATGGTGATTTTGCTCGGAGTCATCGGTGATGAGTTTCTGAAAAAGAAAATGGCCGAACGACAGGCTTCGAAAGCCTAGGAACGAAATTATTTATTCGCTGACTTCGCATCTGTTTTCCCCTATGCAATTGGGATGAGCGAACCCAAATCCAATCCTTTTGATTTTTCATCCATCAATGCCTTTCTTTCCGGAAACGGTCTCTGGATCAAAGGCAATCCTTGCGTAAGCCCTGATTTTTGCCTGGACTGGAATCGTTTCANGGAGGNCATCANCGGNNCGTCCAACCTGNGTGAGCATGCCAAAAGCATGTTTGCCACGGTTCACGGAGACTGGGTTCTGGTTGAGGATGAATGGGGCGACCATGCATGGCGATTGAGTCTTTCCGAAGAAGGAGACNCAANCGGTTTACCGTTGAAACAAGGCCATGAGNCTGGTTCATCCATTTATTTTCCCGCCTCCTTCGAAAATCTCATTCAATTGAAAAATCTAGTTCAGGAGAGCGATTCCGATAACCAAGCCTTTCCCTCCGCCCAAGGCGATTTGGGCAAATCGACCTTAGGCATCGGAGCCCGGTTCACCACCTTGCATTGGGATGGNGTGGATTGGGCAATGAGTCGGTTGGGCAAGGGGCTCACGGCCAACCAAAACAGCATTCCCCGAGAATTGGTTTATGACGTAGATGAAATGCTGGCGGACAATTTGGATTCGGTGCCTTTTCCCTTCATCGGATGCGATGTTCCAGAAGGTCACCAAGGGCAAAGCGTGGAGGGGATGACCCATGGATGCGTATTGGCCAAGTTTAAAAATGGTTTTCACAAGCTTGGGATNCCCTGGAGCTTCAATGCCGACCACCAGCCCATCGGGGGCAAGTTCGATGAGCGCGAGGATCAACTGGTCGCCGGTTGCATGTTCGCCAGTTACATNACCTTCGATCTCTCTCCCGAATTGGCCATTACCGAAGTGCCCGATGATGNGGATGCAAAAGCCTCTTTCGTGNGCGATGAGATTCCCNCGGACTTGGTCGAGGCCACTCGCAAGCGGGTCGAGCAAGCGGGTTTGTCACCGACTGAAGACGAGTTTAACGGCTTGCTTGCCTACGTTTGGCCCGCGATGAAGAAAATGAAGGTCAGGGATGATAAATACCGAGCCATCCGGGAGAAAAATTTCACGACCATGCTCGGTTGCGAATACTTGCGCGAGTTGTCGATTGACGAGCTGCCCGGGTTGACCACCCCGGAGACGACGGCCGTTATGCTTGCTTTGTCCTTCGAGATGGGGATGGACGTTCATTTCGTAGCCCCGGCCTTTGGTTTCCAAAAGAACATTCCGTATCCCGACAATGATCAACTGCGTAAGATGGTTGAGCCGATCTGGTCGGTTTGCCAATCCTTCGGGGTTTCCATCGGTTTTCATTCCGGATCCGGAAAGTCGGCCGAGAATTATCAAGTCGTGGGCGAAGTGACCGGTAGCAACCTGGAAATCAAGACCAGTGGACGCTACACTTATGAAATGGGAGTCGCCTTGTCCCGCTCCAAGGATTCGAACGATCAAGCTCTTTGGAAGGACTGGTATGCTTTTACCGTGGAATTGGCCTCAAACGGATGCTTCGCGGAGGATGAGACGGAAAGAAACATGGCTCGCGAGTTTGTGCGGCTGACCATTGGCGAAAAGGCGGACGAAGCGTTTGAAAGCGAATCGTCTTGCCGGAACGTCTTGGGGGCCTTGGAGCCCAGTCCCGAACATTTCTTTTGGTTCGAGTACAACTTTCTTTACGTTCTTGCTGCCGAGGGCAGCTCGCAAAAGAAATCATTGGGTGACCACTCGGCGGCCGGATATCGTCAACGCAGCCGGTTCTACTCAATCAGCGACGAGGGCCGCCTCCTTTACGCCCAAAGAGTAGCGGAGTATATTCTGTTCTTGGCGGAGACGACCGGCATTGCCTCAGCCGAGAAATGCTTGGCTGCGCGAGAGGAATTGGACTCTTATGAGAGTTTGCAAGAATTTCTCGGGGGCATTTCCAGTAGCTAGACCGAATGCCTTTAGCCAGTCCCCTTGGAGTCGGAGTGACCCAAATCCTTTTGAGGAGCGATGCAATCGCGAATGGATTGCTTGAGAATTTTGATTTCAGGAAAACCGCCGTTTCTCTTTCTGCACCAGATCAGTTGTTCGCCTAAGGTGATTCGAAAGCGACCTGCCTCCTTTTTGCAGGGTCGTAGGCTGACTTGTTCGATTTCCGTTTCGAAGGTGGTGAGGACTTCCTGAGCCATCCAGGAAGACCGAAGAAGCCAGCGGCATCCCGGGCAATATTCAATGACGAGGTGAGCTTCCGCTTGGGTTTTTGAGGATTTCATTGTATCGGATAATCGGATTGGTTGTCCCGTTGTCTCTCTTTGACAAAGTTTTCGGGGGAAATGCCATAGACTGACTTAAAGGCCCTCGAAAAGTGAAAGGGATTCTCGAAGCCGAGTTCGAAGGCGACGTTTTTCACCAGTTTCCCGGAGTTCAAAAGGAGAGATGCGGCATGACCCATTTTAAGCCGGATTAGAAACCGGTAGGGTGTGTCCTTGTGAAACCTTCTGAAAATTCTCGAAAGGTAAGCCGCGTCGATATTCACTTCATCGGCAAGTTGTTCGATGGATTTGATGGTAAAGTAATTTCTCCGCATGTAACGCAAGGTGCGATGATAAGTTTCACAGGAACGCGATTCCGATTGGGTCAAACCGCTCGATTTTTCGCAAATCTTTAGAATCAGCGCGTTAGCCANAGAATTGCAAATCTCGTCTCCATNTTCGGANTCGAGGTTCGCATTGCTGAGGATGAGCTCGAAAAGATCCATGATTTCTCCCAGAGAACCNATTTTNAAGACTCCGAAGGGTTTGGAAACCAAAGCGCTCAAGGGTCCAATACCCGATTTGTGGGCACAGACCAAAAAATATTTCAGCATAGGTTTTTTTGCCGAGTTTTCGATGCGGTGCGGAATCCCTCTTTCGTAAATGAAGATAGAGCCCGGTTTTAATCGGTACGGGTTTTCGTTTAGGGTAAGGGAACCTTCTCCCTCCATAACGAAATCAAACGTGGTGAAACCCAGATTCTCCATCTCCATGGTATGCTGTGGGAAAGTTTTCCTGTCCACGAGATATTCGGGAAGACACCTTTCGCACCCTACGCTGACGACTCTNAGGCCTTCGGGGGCTTCCTNGGGCATGCCGAAGAAGATTTGTCGCGCATCGGTGACTTGTTTTGAGAAGTGGNTGTCCTTCGTCTGCATCTGATGTTCGATAAAGTCAAAAATCGATATGTNATAGTCAAGGATATGCATTCATAAATGGGCGATTTAAGGATATATGTTTGNTACTGTTCACATATCCTGAAGCCTTTCTCAATAAATCNAAAATNTCCTCTCTGCCTGTTTTCGAAAGTCATGATTGTTACGATTTGCAAAATTTGACAAGAGAAGAGAAATGCTAACAATGGATATGGGCATGAAAAGCTTTAGCACCTATTATCGGGCATTGTCTGCCAGTCTTGCCATGATGACGGCGGAATCTTCGCTTGTGGCCAACGATCACTCCTTCTTTGAGATGAGGATTCGCCCAGTTTTGGCTGAAAAGTGTTACGAATGTCACAGTGCGAAGGCGGCCAAAATCAAAGGCGGTTTGCGTCTCGATCATATTGATTTCATGAAACGCGGAGGAGATTCGGGACCTGTTCTCGTAGAGGGAAAACCGGAGGAGTCCTTGCTGATTCAAGCGATTCGCTATGACGATCCCGATTTTCAAATGCCTCCGAAGGAGAAGTTGGATCAAAGAACTTTGTCGGATTTCGAGCAATGGATTCTACAAGGGGCTTCTTGGCCGGATGAGCCTACACCACAGCTGGCCTCCTCTTCGAAGAGATCGTCCTTTCAGATAGAGAAAAGAATACGCGAACACTGGAGTTGGCGTCCCATTTCCAAGAGCAAAGTACCGGTTGTCGAGGGCGAGAACCTCAGTGAAATCGATAGCTTCATCCGTGCTCGACTCAAGANCGACGGTTTGATTCCCGCCGAGGAGGCGGACAAAAGGACTTGGTTGCGCCGCGTAAGCTACGACCTGACTGGACTTCCTCCCAGTGTTGAGGAAATCAATCAATTCCTTGGAGATCCATCCGCGGATTCTCACAAAAGGGTCGTCGAGCGTTTGTTGGGCAGCGTTCATTTCGGTGAAAAGTGGGCGCGGCACTGGATGGATCTTGTTCGATATGCGGAGACTTGCGGTCATGAATTCGATTATCCGTTGGAGCATTCCCANGAATATCGAGATTATTTGATNCGGGCATTCAATGGGGACGTTCCCTATGACCAATTTCTCAAGGAACACNTCGCCGGTGATTTGATGNCCGATCCCCGTCGNCACTCCACGGAAAAATTCAACGAATCGATCATAGGCACGGGCTTCTGGTATTTTCACGAGGCTGTGCATGCCCCAACCGATCCAAAGCAGGACAACGCGGATCGTATGGAGAGTCAATTGGACGTATTTGGAAAGACCTTTCTTGGTCTTACCATCGGATGNGCCCGTTGCCATGATCATAAATTCGATGCGATTTCGGAAAAGGACTATTATTCCTTGGCTTCCTACATGCAAGGAAGCACCCGGCAGGAATACCCCTTGGATGATGGAGGAAAGAGAAGTGAAATTGCCCGACAATTATCGAAGTTTGCAGAANAGGCTTTTACGAAGCTCACTCATTCCAAATTGGATAAGGGTAGGCCAAGTGAATATTGGAAGCTCGCAAGCGAATTGTTGAAGCCTTCCCAAAGCGAGTCCTTTGAGGGTGATCCGTGGAAGGGAAATCTGATCGCGGATTTTGAAGAGGGCTTGGAAGGTTGGAAACCAGTGGGGAAGGCATTTGGGAAAAGTCCCCAAAGGCAGACCTCAGGAAGGAATCCGGTTACCAACTACCACGGCAAGGGATGGGCAGGATCNTTGATTTCCGGNGGTGACAAATGGACGGGCGAACTTCATTCGCCGACCTTCAGGATTACGGAACGCTTCATGAACTTTCTTGTGGCAGGAGGTTCGCGTTTGAAAGTGGGCGTTGAATTATGGATTGANGACGAGAGGAAATTAGTGAGTCGTGGCTCGAACAAAGAAAACTTTACTTCCAGGACTTGGGACTTGAAGGACTATTTCGGATTCGAGGCTCAAATTCGGTTGATTGATTCCGANACGGGAAGTTGGGGCCATATTCACGCCGACCGCTTTGTNCTTTCAGCGACTCCGGTTTCCGTCGCCCGCAAGATTCCCATCCCTCCCTTTCAAGAATTGGAACGACTTGCCCATGCGCATGGATTGTCTCCGGATGTGTTGGAGTCATGGTGTAAGCATTTTAAAAATGAAAAAAATCTGAACGCACTTTCGGGTAATTTTGAAAAGGAGAAAAATTCATTCGCAGGGCTAACCAAGGCGGAAGAAAACTTTTTCCTCAACAGCATACCGTTCGCCGACTTCAAATCGGATGAAATTCCCGAAGGATGGAGGGCAACGGGAGAAGCCTTCAAGGCAGATGGAAATCAACGGTTATCCCTAAGCGGCACTGCGATCCTTACGAATCCGGAAACTTTCAATTCAAGCGCGCGGGGAATCAGGCGAGTGGGAAATTTGCGTTCTCCTCATTTTAAAATCGAGCATGATCATATTCTGATCAAAGCCAATTCCAACAAGGCATTTGTNCGTGNGGTGATCGATAATTTCCATATGGCGATTTACAATGGCCTTCTGTTCAATGGAACCTTGATCAAAGAAGCCAATTCCGATGGGGAATTCAAATGGTTTAGCCTCAATACGAGCAAGTACAAGGGTCATTGGGCTTATCTTGAAGTTGTTGACAAGGGTCAGGATGCCTTTATCGAAATTGATCAGGTCAGGTTTGCAAACGGGGGTGCCGGAAGAACGCCTCAATCGGACTTGTCATACCTCTTCAAGCAAACGGATCTCGTTGGAGAAGACTTACCCAAAGNGCTCGATGGCTTTTACGAACGAATGCCTCATGGCTTGAAGACAGGTAGTTTAACCCTCGAAGAAATCGCTTTCATCAACTACTTGCACCGTAACGGTCTGCTTGCCTTTGTCGATGCCACCTTGCAGGAGANCTTAATCCAAGCATCNGAGTTAGACGATCGAACTCCCAGAGAAAGGTACGTTCTGGCGATGGGAAAGGGCAGCCCCTTCGAGGGCAACGTCTACGTGCGTGGAAGTCCCAACAAACTGGGGGATCCCGTTTCGGGTCGAAACTTGACCGCATTGGGCGGAAAAGAGGGCGACCGTCTGGANCTCGCGAATCAATTGGTTGCCATGGACAATCCATTGGTTGCGCGGGTGATGGCCAATCGTATCTGGTTGCAATTCTTTGGAAGAGGCATCGTACCAACCCCGGATGACTTTGGACCGATGGGACAGGAACCCACTCATCCCGAACTTCTTGACTGGTTGGCCAATGATTTCAGGGAAAACGATTGGTCTCTCAAAAGTTTGATGAGAAAAATCGTCCTATCCAAAACTTATCGGCAGTCGAGTGCCCTAAACCCATCCAACGACCGGGAAACCGTGAATTCGGCGGATCCGCAAAATCTTCTTCTTTACAAAATGCCGGTACGACGATTGCAGGCCGAATTCATTCGAGATTCGATTCTAAGCTTCTCGGGAAGACTGGACCGCAAACTTTACGGAAAATCCATTGCCGTTCATCGAACTGCCTTCATGACGGGGAGAGGAGGGCGGGGGAGCGGTCCGTTGGATGGCGCCGGTCGAAGGAGTGTTTACGGTTCCGTCTACCGAAATTTTCTATCTCCCTTTATGTTGGCTTTTGATCAGCCTGCCCCTTTCGGAACAAAAGGGAGAAGATCCGTCTCAAACGTGCCTGCTCAGTCTCTCGCTCTTCTGAATGATCCCTTCGTTATCGATCAATGCAAATTAATGGGCAAAAGGATTTTTCAGGAAAAGAGTTCCGAAACGGAAGCCATCCGCGCGCTTCATACCATGATTGTCGGAAAGCCTCCGAGCGCCAAAGTCCAAGATCACCTTCTCGCCTTTTTGGAAACGCAATCCAAAGCTCACGGAAACCGGGGAGAACAGGTTTGGGCGGATTTGGCGCATGTCCTGATCAATTCCAAAGGATTCCTGTTTCTCAACTAAACTTCAAAGACATGCACTGTAAACAATTCAATACTCCGTTGTCCCGTAGATCGATGCTTCAATCCTGCGCCATGGGATTCGGGGGACTCGCCTTTTCCGCTTTGTCCAGGGATTCGCTCGCTTCCCCCTTGGCCCCCAAGAAGCCTCACTTTGCGCCTCGGGCCAAAAACGTGATCTTTCTCTACATGGACGGCGGGCCATCTCACGTGGATATCTTCGACTACAAACCCGCGCTCGAAAAATACAACGGTCAGAATCCCAGGGAAGTCATTGGTAAACTTGCTCCCACGCAGTTCGATAACATTGGGAAGATTTTGAAGAGTCCTTGGGAATTCAAACAAAGGGGGCAGAGCGGACACTGGGTCTCCGATCTTTTTCCTCACATCGCCCAAGATGACGTCATTGACGAAATTTCCATGGTCAAATCCATGACTTCCAATTTCTCCGAACACACTTCGGCCAACTATTTCCTTCATACCGGAAGTGGCTTTCAGGGGCGACCCAGCATGGGGGCTTGGTTCGGTTATGGTCTGGGAACGGAAAATCAGAATTTGCCTGGCTTTGTGGTTTTGAACGGAGGGTTGATTCCTCCCGGTGGCTTGGATTGTTTTGGCTCGGGTTTTCTTCCCGCCTCTTACCAAGGTTCGGTATTTCTTCCCCAAACCGAACCGGTCGCCAACATCAAACCCAAGGAAAAATCATCTCTCTTGCAGAAGAACAAATTATCCCTGCTGTCCGATTTGGATGAATCCTCCTTAAAGGAAATGGAGTATGATCTGCAAGTGGAGGCGGCCATTCAAAACTACGAAACCGCATATCAGATGCAAACCTCCGTACCCGAGCTAATGGATTTGAGCGGAGAATCGGAAGTGGTCAAAAAGTCATACGGGATGGATTCCGATTTCAAGAACACCCGAACCTTTGGGATGCAATGCCTTCTGGCCCGGCGGTTGGTTCAAAGAGGGGTTCGGTTCATCGAATTGACCTGTCCCGGGGGCAATGGCGACCGGTGGGATCAGCATGGAGGATTGGTTGACGGTCATGGGAAGAATTGCAAATCCGTGGATCAACCGATCGCCGGACTCATACGTGATCTTCGCAAATTGGGTATGCTGGACGAAACTTTGATCGTATGGTCCGGAGAATTCGGAAGGACCCCCTTCGCTCAGGGTTCCAATGGTCGTGACCACAACCCCTTTGGGTTCACCACTTGGTTTGCCGGAGGTGGGATCAAACCGGGCGTCACCGTTGGAGCAACCGATGAATTCGGCTACAGGGCTGTGGAAAACAGATATGAAATTCATGATCTGCACGCCACGATGCTTTACCTTTTGGGGATCGAGCACACGGAGAGCACCTTTCGCTTTGGTGGACGCGACATGCGGTTGACCGAAGTGTTCGGCCATCTGATCAAGGAAATCCTTTAGAGGACTTCCTGCCCCCCTTGTTGCACGGAAGGAAAAAAACACTTGCGTACGGCAAAGTACGGAAGCATCTTTTAATCACCGTCGAAGCCCTCGGGTTTTGATGAGTATACCATATGGAAGAATCGCCCGCTCAAGATACCTCAAACCAAGAAACTTTGGTTGCAACCGAACCTTTGGAGGGCTCGGCGTCCAAATATTTCAGGGAATTTCGTCTGCTCAACAGTTTGTTGCTTTCGCTCTTTCTGGTAATCCTTCTTTTTGCCTTTTTATGGAACGTTGTGGTCTGGGTTGCGCCTGCCGGAGAAGCCGCTTCGGATTTTGCGGATGCGGGCATTCCTGCCTCCGCCCCCAAAAAACAGGAACAGAAGGTTCGTTTGATGCAAAGACAAAAATCGGCAAAACCCTCTCAATCCTTCACTTTTCAAGCTCAGGCGATTTCGGATATTTCAGCGCCGGTGGTGGACATTAAGACGGAAGACCTTAATCCCGCGATCACCTTTGCGCCCATGGGGGATGTGGGAGACGTCCGAGTGGACGTCGATATGTCCGTTTTGGACAAGGCATTCGCTTCCAATTTCATGGGTGTGAAGTCTCAGGCCAATAAGATCCTGTTCATTATCGATTATTCGGCATCGATGAACGGTCGGGATAAGGTGATGAGGCATGAGTTGAGCGCTGCAATCGAAAAACTGCCGGCAGTCGGTTCGGTGTCGGTCATTTTCTTTTCCGGTCCGACTTGGGTGGCAGGGGAGGACGCCAAGGCCCTGCACAAGAATTGGAGTGGTTCCAACGGCGAAGGCTGGAAGCCCAATGACGGATTCGAGCCCGTTCGCCCCAAATGGTTGCCGGTCACCCCTTCGATCAAAAAAAGGCTCATTCAGGCCGTGCATGACACTCCGCTGACCTTCGGGACGGTTTGGGACAACTCCTTCGATTGGGCCTTTTACATGAACCCCAAGCCGGACGTCATTTACTTCATGACCGATGGGAATTCAAACAAGAATTTCCAAGGAATGGATATCATCAAACAGAAGAAGGGCCGCACGAAAATTTACACCATTGGGTACGGAGCCCCAGCGGGCGCCAAGGAACCCTTGGAGTTAATGGCCGCCATGACGGGAGGGAAGAGCAAGTTCGTGGAAATGGATGAAATCCGAGAGATGGAGAAGAACATCGACGACAAAAAGACCTTGAACTAAGGCTTGGCGAAGCCCGGTCTAATTGTCGTTGCCAAGGGACTGCAGGTGTATTTGCCTAGAGGCATGTATTCAATTGGCATCGACGTAGGAACCTCATCCGTCAAAGCGCTGCTCGTGTCAGAATCGGGCAAAGTGGAAAAAAGCAGTTCTCTCGAATATGACTTTTTGACTCCCAGACCCCTCTGGGCCGAAACCGATCCGAGCATATGGTGGGAAGCGACCCAGCAAGCCATTCGCTCCTTGCTCGACGGAATTGACCCTTCGAGCGTTCGATCGGTCGGTCTGACAGGTCAAATGCATGGCATGGTCGCCTTGGATGAAAAGGGGCGGGTGCTTCGCCCCTGCATAATGTGGAACGACCAGAGGTCTTACGAGGAATGCGCTGAGATCACCGAGCGAATCGGTGAGTCCGAGGTCTTGCGAATCACCGGTAATCCGGTACTGGCCGGGTTCACCGCTCCCAAGGTTCTTTGGGTTCAGAAAAACGAACTCGAGGCATTTGCGAGGATCGATAAGATTCTTTTGCCCAAGGATTACATTCGTTATCAGTTGACCGGAGATTTCTTCACTGACGTTTCCGACGCGTCCGGCACGTCGCTTTTGAACGTTGGAAAAAGAACTTGGTCGGATTCCCTTTTGGATTCATTGGGGTGGAGCAGACAATGGTTGCCTGAAGTCACGGAATCGACCGAAGCGAGCGCCAAGGTCTCCACTTGCGGATCCGAGGCGACCGGACTTCCGGTGGGCACTCCGGTAATTGCAGGAGGCGGGGACTGCGCCGCTCAGGCGGTCGGCAGTGCCATTGTTCGGGAGGGCAAGATTTCGGTTACCTTGGGCACCAGTGGAGTGGTGTTCGCCCAAAGCGATGAGTATCGGGTGGAACCAGAGGGCAAATTACATGCTTTTTGTCATGCCGTTCCGGGCAAGTGGCATTTGATGGGAGTTATGCTCTCCGCCGCGGGATCCTTTCAATGGTTTAAGAACAAGTTCGGCAAGGAGGAGGCTCGGCTTGAAAGCGAAGGCGGTCCCAATGCCTATGATGCCCTTACCGAAGCGGCGGCTCAAGTGTCTCCCGGTTCCGAGGGCTGCCTCTTTCTGCCCTATTTGTCGGGTGAGCGTACCCCGCATCCTGATCCTCATGCTCGTGGCGCCTTCATCGGATTGAGTCTCAGGCACGACCTTGAGCATATGGCGAGATCCGTCTTGGAGGGAGTCAGCTTTGGGCTGAACGATTCCTTGTCGCTGATGCGCAGACTGGGCATTGATCCCTCCAACGTCATCCTTACGGGAGGCGGGACTCGTTCGAATTTGTGGAAGCAGATGTTGTGCGACGTATTTCAGACGGATTGTTCCCTCGTGAATGCCAAGGAGGGAGCGGCTTATGGAGCGGCTCTTCTGGGAGCCGTGGGTGTTGGTGTCTTCGATAGCGTGGAGAGCGCCAGCGACCAGTGGATTGCGGAAACCGAACGGGTGACCCCAAGCGAGGACTCGAAGGATTACCAAGAGCTTTATTCCATTTACGGATCTCTTTATCCAACCTTGAGAAAGACCTTTCACTCCCTTGCAGAAAGGGTAAGCGACTAACTGGGCTGAGGTGGTGGTGGCGAATTCGTACGAGAGCGCAAAGCTGTTGGGAGAGTACTTGCTTTTCCATTACGGGGACGATCATGATCTCATGCCCTGGCAGGATGGTCCTGTAAACGGCTTGGGGTTTACCCGTCGAACGGTGACCGAACTAATGGATTCATCCGAATTGAATCAAACGGAAGATGCTTTGGATTTGGGCTGCGCCGTCGGATCTTCGTCTTTTGTTTTGGCTAATTTCTTTAACCGGGTGATCGGATTGGATTTTTCCGAATCCTTCATTGGCGCCGCGAATGAAATCAAACGCCATGGATCCTTGAAATATGAATACCTGGAGGAGGGCGAGACCTTCGCCCAAGGAACCGCTCGATGCCCGAAGAATTCCGAGAAGGTCAACTTCGTGGTCGGAGATGCATGTGACTTGCCGAAGGAATGGTCAGGGTTCGATTTGGTTCATGCAGCCAACCTAATTTGCCGATTGCCGGATCCGCGACTCCTTTTGGATCGCTTGCCGGATTTGGTCAAAGTGGGCGGGCAACTTTTGCTGGCCACTCCCTTCACCTGGCTGGAGGAGTTCACTCCCAAGCAGAAGTGGCTGGGCAAGGGGAATTCGGCGGAGGCGCTTGAAGAGGAGCTGAGCCCCTCTTTCCAATTGGAAAAATCAGTGGATCTTCCCTTCGTCATCCGGGAACACCGTAGAAAATTTCAATTTTCCGTATCTTTGGGAACTCGATGGCGACGGGTCGAAACCTAAGCGTTTAATGATTTGGCGAATATGAAAGTGGAAGAATTTTTGAAAAATATTACAGAAGCGGATCATCCGTCATCCGATTTGTCTGCCCCTTTGCAGGCGATGTGGTGGGCGAAGAAAGGCGACTGGGAGCGAGCCCATTCCATTGCTCAGGAGGTTCACGACCCATCCGGTTCGTGGGTTCATGCCTATTTGCATCGTGTTGAAGGGGATTTGGGAAATGCGTCTTATTGGTACGCTCGCGCGGGCAAGCCTGCCAAGAGACGGGAGGACTTGGGCGAGGAATGGGAGGAGATGGTCAGGTCTTTGCTTTCCTCTCAGGGGAAATAGGCTTGGATGACGGAACGGACGAAAAGTTCTCGTTTTTCTCCGGGGGAGGGGAGTGGNACGGAAGACGAAATCCTTCAGCAGGAGATTCGAACCGACTGGATCACTCCCTTNTGCCTCGTGGGTTTAAGCCTCATCAGCGTGCTTTTCATACGTTCCGCTCAAGCCTACGTCGGGGGGAGTCAATGGAAGATGCAGATCGTGTGGTGTGGAATTGGCTTNTCGGTTTATTTTGTGGCTTCGTGGATCAACTACCAGATTTGGATGAGATACGCCCACTTTTTCTATGCCTTGGCGATTCTCGCCTTGCTTTTGGTNTTCAGCGGGCCGGTTTTGTACGGAGCCCAGAGGTGGATTGATTTCGGGCTTTTCAAATTTCAGCCATCTGAAATCGCAAAATGGGCGACCTTGGTAA
The DNA here is from genome assembly GCA_002692605.1 of Opitutia bacterium. GTDB lineage: Bacteria > Verrucomicrobiota > Verrucomicrobiia > Opitutales > Seribacteraceae > Seribacter. The sequence goes on along the minus strand of NZLE01000016.1, from coordinate 3,332 downwards.
TGGGAGCGAGTATTTTGGCCCGGTCCAAGGTTGGAGATCTTCGAGATTCCCTGCGTGGTATTGTGCGCTTGGCTCTTTGCTTCAGCCTTCCAATGTTCTTGATTTTTCTTCAACCCGACTTAGGCTCTACTNTGGTCTTTCCACCCATCGCTTTCTCTCTTTTGTACGTCACCCGCATACCAACTCGGTTCTTTATTGCCACATTTGCCTTATTTGTGGTGATTATNGGTGTGCTTGGGTGGGACGTATTTCGTTACTATCAATATAAATCTGAGAACCCACGTCCCTCCGAGGCAACCATTGCCTACCAGGAGACGTCTCTCGTACCACTCAAGGACTATCAACGCAAACGCATCCTAACCTTCATTGCCCCCGAAGTAGAAGACCCCCATGGAGTGGGAGCCAATTGGAACCGAATTCAGGCTCTCATTGCCGTGGCGACCGGTGGACTTACGGGCAAAGGTTTGGGTGATGGCATGCAGGCTAAGTTGGGATANCTTCCATCCGCCGTCGCCCANAACGATTTCATTTTCGCCGTTTTGGCCGAAGAATCGGGATTGTTGGGGAGCACCCTTGCCTTGCTTGCCATTNTTTTGGTCATATTTGGTTGCCTGAAGGTTGCAACCAAGGCATCCGACCGGTTTGGAGCCATGCTCGCGGTCAGCGTATCCGTGTTGTTGATGACCCATGTTTTCGTCAACGTTGGCATGACCATAGGGATTACGCCCATTACGGGCTTACCCCTTCCTTTTTTGAGTTATGGAGGAACTTTCCTTGTGACTTGTTTCCTGATGCTCGGAGTGGTACAGAGCGTATATCGGCATAGAAAGGAATTTAGATGAAACCGTTCATGCTGAGATTCCTTGCGAATTCTATGNCTGGTTGTGGGTNCTCCATCNCTCAACCCAATGTCTAGAAACACCAAGAATCGCTCCCATAACAGACGCAGAAGAAACCGATCCAATCGGAAACCCGTTGAAAACNCCGAGCCCAAGAATGACTTGACTCGGGCTCCCACCGAGCCAAAGCCCATTCACATCGACAAGAAGGAGTTGCGNGAGTCCGCATTGGATCGAGCGAAGAATCGCCCGATCCGAGAACGCATCCTCTCCTTCTTCCGACGCGAGAAGGATAAGGACTACAAGGAGTTGATCATCAACACCGAGGCTCTTGAGCGACGGGTGGCGATGATGGAAAATGGGATTTTGCAAGGCTTCGACGTTGAACGCTTGAACGAAGATCGAATGGTCGGAGCCATTTTCAAAGGAAAGGTGCAAAACCTCGAACCCGGCTTGAAGGCGGCTTTCGTCGACATTGGACAGGAGAAAAACGCCTTTCTTCATTATTGGGATATGCTTCCGGGAGCCAATAATGACCCATCGATCGAAATTGTTCGTGAGAATAAGAAAAAGTCTTCGGGTAAGAACGAAGCCAAATCGATCAAGGACATACCCCGGGCCTTTCCCATCGGTTCCGAAATCGTAGTTCAAATCACCAAGGCCCAAATTGGCAGCAAAGGGCCTCGTACGACCACCAACCTCTCTTTGCCNGGAAGGTTTCTCGTTCTTATGCCCTATGCGGGACAGTGTGGGATTTCGCGAAAAATCGAAGAAAANTCCGAACGNACCCGCTTGAAGCGCATCCTTTCGAACTTATCGCTCAGNGAAGGGATGGGAGTGATCATTCGAACGGCCGGTCAGAACAAACCCGAACGCTTCTTCGACCGCGACCTCCATTTGCTTCTCCAGCAATGGGACGAGATTGAGGCGAAGATGCAGTCACAGGACAGCCCGGCCTTTCTTTACGAAGAGCCTGATTTGATCGGNCTGACTGCCAGGGATTTTCTTACTGATGACATCGATCGCGTGCAGGTTGACAATAAGGACGATTACAACCGCCTNATCGAAACGATTCAAAGGATATCCCCCAAATCCAAGTCCAAGGTAAGTCATTTCGACGAGGAGATTCCGATTTTCGAGAGGTTTAACGTGGAGAGGCAGATCGAGCAGACCTTCATGAGACGCGTGCTTCTGCCTTCCGGAGGAGAAATCGTCATGGAGGAGACCGAAGCCCTCGTCTCCATTGACGTCAATACGGGGAGTCACAAGGGTGACCGCAAGGATGGNAAGAATTTCATTCTGCAAGCGAACATCGAGGCGGCGATGGAGGTTTGTCGGCAAATGCGCCTCAGAAACCTGGGCGGTCTGGTCATCGTCGACTTCATCGACATGAAGAACAAGAATGACCAACGGAAAGTCTTTCAGAAGATGAAGGCCTCGATGGCGGACGACAAAGCGAAGCATAACATCTTGCCCATTTCCCAATTGGGCATCATGCAAATTACCCGACAACGGCATGATGAAAGCAACTCCAGCGGTGTTTACGAGCCATGTCCCTACTGCAACGGTCGCGGAATCGTCAAATCACCCCGCTCGGTAAGCATCGAAATTCAGCGCAAGATAACCAGNGCCGTCAGGCGTTCCCGCCTGGAACCCTCCACGGAAAGAAATTTGAAGCTCAAGGTTTTCCTGCATCCAAGCACCTTACGTCGTCTCCGTGGGCCGGATTCCAAATTGGTGGAAAGGATGGAAAGAAACTATGACTTGCAAATAGAATTCGAAGCCTCCGATTCCTATCACTTGGAAAACTTCAAAATCATTGATTTAGCGACCGANCAGGAAGTCCGCTAACCCTTTTTGAGGATGCGTGTTCTNCTCGCTTTCGATAAATGCAAAGGCTCTCTTTCCGCCGAACGAATGTGTTCGCTCGCTCATTCCGCTTGCACCGGGAAAAGTCGTGANTTCANCGCGGTTAGCGTTCCACTCACCGATGGCGGAGAGGGCTTTTCCACGATCCTTACCTCGGGCGCGGATGGGGAACATAGGAAATTCGAGGCTCGAGATTCCTTGGGAAGGCAGAAAACCGTTCATTTCGGTCTTTGCCGAGCGGAGCGTTTGCCTCCCAAAGCTGGGGAGTTCCTGAGCCTGAANGGCTCGGAGAAAATCGCGATTCTGGAAATGGCTTCGGTGGTGGGTCTCGCGGATCTGAAGCAGGAAGAAAGAAATCCTTGGAACACCACGACTCTGGGAGTGGGAGAGCTCATGCGAGAGGTGGCCGGGTTGGGTGTGGATTTGATTCTTCTTGGAATCGGAGGGAGTTCCACCAATGATGCCGGTCTGGGGGCCTTGTCTTCTCTCGGTCTACGATTCCTTGATCAGGATGGCCGAAGAATTGAAGTCCCTTGTCCCTCCTCGTGGAATCAGGTTACAAGAATTGAGACCGATGACTTGATGGCTTTGCCTCCCGTCGTGATTGCCTGCGATGTGAAGAAT